>NZ_SMKA01000061.1 GCF_004348455.1 Kribbella albertanoniae | reverse complement strand
GGCGCCGGCCGGAGCGGGGGCGGTGGTGGCGGTGGCTCGTACGGCGGCTCGTCGGGCGGAGGCCCGTCCGGAGCATCCGGTGGCTCGTCGTCGCGTTCCTCCCGGACGTACGCGACCAGCGGCGCCGCTTCCTCCGAGTACGACGGTCCCTCGGGCGGTTGGTGAGAAACAGCTTGCCGTCGACCGGGCGGGCTTGAACGATGGCGGACATGCAGCTCGAGCGGATCGCCCTCATCTCGGACGTTCACGGCAACCTCACCGCACTCGAAGCCGTCCTCGCGGACATCGAGGCCCGCGGTATCACCCGGATCTTCAACCTCGGTGACTACGTCGGCAAAGGCCCGCGCGGCCAGGCGGTGGTCGACCGCTGCCGCGAGGTCTGCGAGGTCAACATCCTCGGCAATTGGGACGACTTCCTCCCCGATCCGGATCGCGAGTACCCGGCCGGCGGCAGCATGCACTGGTGGCGGCACGAACTCCGCGCAGACCAGCACACCTGGCTGCGCAATCTCCCGTTCTGCCACGACTTCCAGCTGAGCGGCCGCCAGATCCGCTTGTTCCACGCCTCCGCAACCACGGTGCATCACCGGGTCTACTTCGACCACGACGAAGCGGCGTACCGGAGCATGTTCGAGAACACCCCCGCCACCGGCGACGGTCCCGTCCCGACAGTGGTTGCCTACGGCGACACCCACGATGCCTACCTCGAATGCGACCTGGGCCGCACGCTCATCAACGTCGGCTCGGTCGGCAATAGCCTCAACGACCCGACGCCCGTCTACACGATCCTCGAAGGCGTCGAGAACTCCGCCGTCCCAGCCCCGTTCTCCATCCAGTTCGTCCGCGTCCCGTACGACGCCCAGGCCGAACTCGCCATCGCCCACGCCCTCGGCGCTCCCGAACTTGACGGCTACGAGGCCGAGATCATCCACGGCAACTACCGAGGCACCTTCTACGCCGGCGAAACCCGCACCTACCACCGAGACTGACCTCCTCGAGATCGCGCTATCCCTTGTCTGCAAGGCCGATTTGCCTCGTTATCGTTCCGTGACTATATTAGAACACATGTTCGAGACGGAGCTGTCAATGCTGTCGACGGCCGACTTGCTGGAGTCGGCCGCCGAAGAACGCGCGACCGAAGCCCGGTCAGCCGCACGCTCCCTCGTTCATGCCGTCGTGTACGCCGACCGCTTCCATCCTGACGTGGCGCCGGAGCGCCCAGGGCGTCGTGCGAGTGATGGCCGCGAGCGTGCGGTGGTGCTCGGCGGGGACGGCTGCCCACCCGTCTTGGAGTTCTGTGTCTCCGAGTACGGCGCGGTGGTCGGGGTGTCCCAGGGTGTGGCGCGGGACTATCTCGCGAACGCGCTGGCGTTGCGGCACCGGTTCCCGTTCGTCTGGGCGAGGGTGCTGAGCGAGGAGGTCACGGCGTGGAAGGCGCGCAACCTCGCCCGTGACTGCGAGAAGCTGTCGCTGGCGGCTGCGCTGTACGTCGACAAGCGCGTCGCGCACCTGCTGGACACGATCTCACCGACTCGGCTGGCCAAGATCATCAAAGCCGCGAAGATTCACGCCGACCCCGACCTGGCGAAGGCCGAGGCCGCTGAGAAGACCGACGAGCGCGGTGTCTGGGTAGGCCGCTCCGACGAGCACGGCACCAAGACGTGTGTGATCAAGGCGTCTTCGGGGGCGGTCCTGCGGCACAAGGCAAAGATCGACGAGATCGCCGACGCCCTGCTGGCCCTCGGCGACAAGCGCAGCGTCCAGCTCCGCCGCGCAGAAGCGGTCGGCATCCTGCCCGACACCGCCTTCACCAACGAACTCCTCGCCCAAACCCAAGAACACGGCCCCACCACCCCGGATGCGACCTCCGCGCCTGACTCCGATCCCGCCTCAGGCCCCACACCCGCACCGGATGCGAGTCCCACGCCCGACCCCGGCCCCGCGTCGGGTGCGACTCCCGCGCCGGCCCCCGCTCCCGTGTCTACTGCCGGGGCATCGCCTGAGCCTGCCTCCACTCCTGGGTCTGTTCCTGCTCCCGCGCACGCATCCGCGCCCGGGTGCACTCCTGCGCCTGCGTCCGCTCCCGCGCATGCACCCGCACCCGCGCCGACGCCTGCGCCCACCCTTCTGCCCCCGCCTGCGCCCGCACTCACTCCTGCGCCCGATTCCGCCGCCGCGCCTGACCCCGTTGCTGCGCCTGCCGCCGCATCCGACCCAGCGGCACCGCCCCGCAATGTTGCTACAGGCAACGGCATGCCGGCTGACCGGACAAGCGGTGTGAACGCAGCCCCCGGCCGCCGCGTCGCCCCCGGCCTGCACAACGAGCCCGGCGTGGATGATGAGGCGCCCCACCCAGCCGAGAGCGACCTCCCAGACCCCCTCGACCCAAGCGACGCCTGGACAGTAGACCCCTTCGAACCACCCAGCGAAGGCCCGCCCGAGACAGGCCAATCAATGACCCCGGACGAGTTGCGTGCCCTCGCGGCCCGGCTGGCCCAGATCAAACACGACGCCCACACCCGGCCACGCGGCGAGCGGCCTGCCCCGGCTCGCCCGGGCAAAACCGTGGTGTACGTGCACCTCACCGACCACACCCTCGCCACCGGCACCGGAGTCCTGCGCGTAGAAGACCTCGGCCCGCTGCTGGCCGAGCAATTCACCGACACCGTCGGCTACGGGCCTTACGTGGTCAAGCCGGTCATCGACCTCAACAAGGCCATCAGCTCCGACGCCTACGAAACCACCGACCGGATCCGCGAACACGTCAAACTCACCCACCCCACCGAACAATTCCCCTACGGCACCCGCGAAACCACCAACAGCATCGACCTCGACCACATCCAGCCCTACGACTCGCTCGGCCCGCCGGGCCAGACGAACACCCTGAACCTCATACCGCTGAGCCGCTTCGGCCACCGGGTGAAGACGCACGCCGCCGGATGGAAAGTCCGCCGCATCGACGCCAAAACGATCGAATGGACAACACCCCACGGCTTCGTACTGCACGTCAACCCGACCGGCACCCATCGGATCTTGAAGGATCCACCGGACGATTGATCAGACGATCTCAGGGGCTGGCCCCAAGGCCGGTTGGTTAGGCGACCCGGGGTGACGTCAATCGACTCTGTGGCTAGCCAACTCCGCAAGCGGGTTCGGGGAGCAACTGCCCTGTTCTCAAACCAGTCCGGGGAGGATCCCCCCTCGAATCCGCCGACTGAAGGCCACCCCCAAAATCAGCTGGATAGCGGCCACCATGCTCCCCGAACGGGACCGGGGGATCTGCCGACCATCTTCCGGGGGCTGGGGATTGCTACCGGTCGGGTGTAGCGCTCCCCAAGCCGCCGGACCAACTCTTCCAGGGACCTCGGCGGGCCCGATCACCCCGCGAGGACTCGCAGGGAGCAGGAGCTTCGGTAGATCGGGTCGGCAAGCACGGCTTGCTTGGCCGCAACGATCGCTGCCACGTCGGCGGGTGCCCCACGACTGAGATGTCCTGCAACCACTGCCAGACCGGCAGCCGCACCGCAGGATCCAAGTACGGCGCGGTACGCATCCAGCTCCTTCTGGCTCCCCGCGCAGGTGATCGCGGGCTTCATAGGTCGTCAACCCGAGATCAAGCCCTCCTGGCTTGGTGCTGGGGCAACGATGCTCCGACTTCGCCAAAACGCCGGAATGACTTGAGATGCCGGGGTATTGCCCTGCGGCCGTCAGAAGGTGCGCCGCCCTGCCATGAGAACGGGAGGTGAATGTTCAGCTGGATGGGCAAATTGCTGTTCCGGGATGGGCGTGGGATCGCTAGTGTCTGCTCGATTTCTGCAGGTGCCTTGTCTGTCGAGCGATCAGGAGCACAGCCCATGTTCCCCACCGAAAAGTTCAGACCGTTTGCCCGGCGTGCCATGGCCGTTGTGGCCCTTGGGGTGATCGGCGTTCTGACGGTTGGTTCGGCGTTGCCGGCGTCGGCTGCTGTGCTGACGCCGTTGCCGGGCAACGCGACCGAGTTCCAGTGGTCGTATCAGCCGTACTTCGACTATGACACCGACGGCTGCTTGCCGGTCGCGGCGATCGACAACAGCGGGAAGCTCAACGGCGGGCTCGACGACAGCGGTCCGGTCACCGGTCAGTGCCGCAGCAACCACCTCGGCAAGGCCAACACGTACGCGCGATCCAAGTGCAACAACGGCTGGTGCGCGATCATCTACGCGCTCTACTTCGAGAAGGACATGAGCTGCGCCGGCTGCACCCCCACCTCGCATCGCCACGACTGGGAGGGCGTCGTGATGTGGGTGCCGCAGGACATGTCTACGCCGGGCTTCGTGTCGGTGTCGCGGCACGGTCAGTACGAGACCCGGTCGTGGAACAACGTCCCGAACAAGAGCGGCCTCCGCGTGCGAGCGGTCTACCACAAGGACGGCGGCAGCACGCACATCATGCGGTTCGCGGGAGCCGGTGAGCAGGCCGAGGCCTGGGGGAACGGTGGCTGGGACGAGCCCGCACTCCTCAGCTGGACCAATCTCCGCACCGACCTGCGCGACAAGCTGAACTCGGCATCGTGGGGCGAGGCCAACTTCCCCCTGAAGGACGACAGGTTCCCCACCGAGCTGAGCCGAGCCAAGCCGTCCGGCATCGCGTTCAACCCCAACGGCTGAGCCAGTTGTTGAGTGCTGTGGCGATCTCGGTTGGGCGGTCCTCGGGGAGGAAGTGCGTGCCTGGTCCGAGGTCGACGATGGTTAGCGCTTGTCCGTGCTCACGGCACCAGGCGACCTCGGCGGGCCCGATCACCGCGCCAGGATTCGCATGGAGCAGGAGCTTCGGTAGGTCCGGGTCGGCCAGCACGGCCTGGTTGGCGGTAACGATCGCTGCCACGTCGGCGGGTGCGCCCTCGATCGGGATCTCTTGTGGCCACCGCCAGACCGGAAGCCGAGCGGCAGGATCGCGGTACGGCGCTCGGTAGGCGTCCAGCTCCTCCTGGCTCAGCGTGCGGAGGATCCCAGCAGGCAGAACTTCCTCGACGAAGAAGTTCTCCTGGATGATCAACTGCTCACCGACACCCGGCGTCCGCACTCTCTGGAAGAGTCCCCGGCTGCCTTCGTCCATGTCGCTCCACCGGGCGATGGGGCGCAGGTGGCCTTCCATGAACGCGACCCCTCGAACCCGATCGCGGAAGCGTCGCGCGTGGTCCAAGGCGATCACGGCGCCCCAGTCGTGCCCGACCAGAGTGAGGTCGGACAGCTCCAATGCTTCGACGAAGGCCTCGACGAAACCCAGATGGTCGACGAGCCGGTAGTCGAGGGTGGGCTTGCCTGAACCGCCCATGCCGATCAGGTCGAGGGCGATGCACCGCCGGCCCGCTCGCGCCACCGCACCGATGACGTTTCGCCACAGGTACGACGAAGTGGGGTTGCCGTGCAGGAACAGCACCGGATCACCGGCGCCCACCTCGACGTACTGCAGCCAGCTTCCCTGCACCTCTACCGTGGCAGACCTCACGCTCGAACCCTATTCGCTGGAAGTCTCACGAGCCAGATAACGCAGGCGCTCGAGCGTGCCGGGAAGGTCGCGGAGGCGCGTACCAATGGCGGTCTCGATCGTCGTGCGATCGCCCATCCAGCGAGCGGGGGCAGCCTCCCCAAGCGACACCCGGATCTGCTCAGCCAGAACCTGGACGTGATGTCGGGCGACGCCGAGGAACAGGTCGGGTCCGGCCCAGTCGAGTTCGCCGCCGGCAGCGACGTACGCAGCAAGAATTCTCCTGATCTGTAAGGGCTCCCCGCCTCCGAACAGGTACGCCGATCGTCCCGCCTCAAGCGCAGCGCTGTCGGTCCGAACGCTGTCCCAGTCGACCAGTACAGGGCCAGCCGCAGACCTGACGATGTTGTGGTCCTTGAAATCGCCGTGAGTGCGCACAACGTCCGCGGCAACCTCCGAAAGCCCGGCGATGCGTTCGCCGACCGCGAGGATCGCCGGCAGGCAGTCCCCCAGCAGCCCCGCCCACGCGACGTCACGCTCCCGAGCCGTCGCGAGCCAACCCTCCCAGACCTCAGGTTGCGGGACCGCCGACCGCCACCACTCAGGCAGACCGACGTGGCCCATCGGCTCCACCTGATGGACGCGCAGCATCGTCCGGCCAAGCCAGGGCGCGATGTCGACGGCGGCCTGAGTCATGTCGTGCTCGATCCATCGGTAGGCCCGAAACCACTGACCAGCAAGGCGAATCGCCCAACCGAGGACCGGATCGACGGGCATGATCGGCGACGGCATGTCGACGCCCGCCGCTAGTGCCCGGCGCTCGAATGCCATCGCCAGCGTCAGTTGCTCGCTCGAGTCCTCCAGGTACCCCTTGACGAAATAGCTCCCACCGGAAGTCCTCAGACGCCAGGCATCGGAATCGCCGCGCCGGATGTGAACGAGGTCGCCCCCGGCCGTGCCGAGGCCGAAGGTGCGGGCGATCTGCGCCGAAGTGGGCGTGTCCACAATTCCCTCCAAGCTCGCCGTCCTTCGACTGTATTAGCGCTCTTCGACAGGGATTTCATTGCTGGCCTGCCCGCGCCGTCCGTGCTCGACTTCCATCGCCCCGAAGTCCGGATGAGGAGCTGCCATGACAGATGAGTCCAGCGCATCACACACGCCGACGATCGACCGCCGCAGGCTCCTGCAGCTGGCCGCTGCGGCGGGTGTCGTGCCCTTCCTGCCCGCCAGTACGGCGGCTGCCCAGACCACTCAGGCCGCTGCAGCTGCCGCTCCCGCCGACGCCTGCTTGCAGTGGCCGATTCTGTCCGGGCCGGAGTTCCCGATCGGCGCGTTCTGGCCGCCGTCGATGCAAGACAGGTTCAATCTCCTGGAGCGCTTCCAGGAGATGAAGGACAGCGGATTCAACTGGACCTTCGTCGGCGCGAGCGATGCCGACGCGGAGGTGGCGAAGAACCACACCACATTGGGTTTCACCGACCAGGTCGGGCTGAAGGCAGTAGTCGTCAACTGGCCCGAGAAGGCCTTGGAACTGCGCAACGAATACACCCGGCATCCGTCGTTCGCCGGCTTCCGGCTGACCGACGAGCCGCACCCGGATGAGCTCCCGCGGTTCGCAGCTGGTTCGGCCGCACTACGTGCAGCGGCCCCGAACCTGCTCCTGAACATCAACCTGTTCCCCGACGGCGTGCCGGGAGGCTGGCGAAACTACATTCACCAGTTCGCCAGCACCGTCAAGCCGCAAATGCTGTCGTACGACCGCTATCCGTTGCTGGCTGACGGCTCCAACTCCGCCGGCTACTGCGCCGAGTGGCAGGAGTTCCGGGCGGCCGGCCTGGGCGCCGGCGTTCCGACCTGGATCTACATCCTGTCGGTCAAGCATATCCACTATCGGACGCCGACGGCCGCGGACCTTGCGTGGCAGGTCAACCTCAGTCTGGCGTACGGCTGTAAGGGCATCCAGTACTTCTGCTACTGGTCACCGGAGCCGCCGGGGACGCCCTCGAACTACGGCCCCGCGCTGATCGACTACGAAGGCAACCGGTCTCCGCTCTACGACGCCGCCAAGGCGCTGCACGCCAGCTGGCTAGCTCCCGCCGGTGCCGAGCTGAAGCCGCTTGTGTCGGAGCGGGTCGTGCACGCGAACGGATCGCGCCCGCCCGCCACCCAGCCGTTCACCCCGGACGCGTTCGTGACCGGTACCTCCGGCAATCCGGTCGTCCTCGGCACCTTCCGTAGTAAGGATCGCAAGCCGCTGACCAGGTGGTTGCTGGTGGCGAACTGGTCCCACACGGCGGCCGCGCAGGCGACCGTGAACGTCAATACCGCGACGGTGACCGGCATCTCGCGATTCGACCCGGCGACCAGGACCTACACGGCCCAGCCGAGCTCGGCGTCACTCACGGTCTCGCTTGCCCCCGGCGCGGCTGCGCTCTACCGGCTGGATGCGCCCGGTACGGCGCTCGATCCGCAGGTGCAACTCATTCTGGCCTCGGACAGCGCCGTGCACCACGGGATCCAGCAGGCTGACGACAGCTGGGCCGGCCCGAACCCGCTGGGTGGCCCGGCCCGGCTGGTGGCCGCATCCGAGTTCAGCGGTGGGTTGAACGTGATGGAGATGACCGGCGACGCGATCTACCACCGGGCGCGAGCCGTGGACGGCAGTTGGAGCACCCGGAACCTGTTCGGCGAGCTCCGAGGCGTGTCGTCGATGACGGCCGCGGTGACGCTCGGCTGCCTGCAGGTGGCGTTCGCCGCGGGCGGGGTCGTCCACCACTTGATGCAGTTCCCGGACGGCCGCTGGGACGGCCCGAACCGGCTCGGCGACGCCGCGAACCTGGTGGCCGCCACCGAGTTCCACGGCACCTTCCATTTGATCCAGGTCGAAGGGTCCGGGCGGATCTACCACCGGGTGCGGCATGGCAACGGCACCTGGAGTTCGCGGAACCTGTTCGTCACGATGGCAGGTATCACCTCGGTGGCCGTCACCGTGGTCGGCGACGAGATGATGGTGGTGATCGCTGCGGGCGGCCAGCTGTACTACGCGATCCAGCACACCGACGGCAGTTGGCAATGGCCGACCCAGACCGGTGACCAGGCCGATCAGGTCGCGGCATCCTCGGTCGGCGGCGAGCTGCAGATCACGGCGACCTCCGCCGGTCAGGTCTACACCCGGCGCCGCCGTGCAGACGGCACGCTGACTCCCCGAATCGCCCTACCGACCACGCTCACCAACGTCACCGCCATCGCTTCCGCCGGCCGCTCCGTCGAGCCCTGTCACTAGAAGAATCAGCAGGGACCAAGGCCGCGGCGGCCTGCGCGACGAGGTCTTCCGGGCGGACGGTGCTGAGACAACCGTCACGCCCGGATCGGGATCTGGGAAGACGCCGCCTTCGACGCCGCGCAGAATGTCGGACAGAGTTGTCATCATGAGCCATTGTGGTGGAGAACCCACCCACGTGGAGGTGAGATGCGGACACCGCAGCTGGTGCAGGCCGAGGGACTGCCCAATCAGGTCACGATCTACGAGGTCGGCCCGCGGGACGGACTGCAGAACGAGTCCGCGATCGTCGACGTCAAGGTCAAGGCGGAGTTCATCCGCCGGCTGATCGAGGCCGGTCTGCGGACCGTGGAGACGACCAGTTTCGTGTCCCCGAAGTGGGTCCCTCAGCTCGCCGACGCGACCGAGCTGCTCGATCAGCTCGATCTGCCCGACGACGTCCGCGCGCCGGTCCTGGTGCCGAACGAGCGCGGCCTGGACCGTGCCCTCGCGGCTGGGGTGCGCGAGATCGCGATCTTCGCCAGTGCCACCGAGACCTTCGCGGCGAAGAACCTGAATTCGACGGTCGACGAACAGTTCGCGATGTTCACTCCGACCGTCGAGCGGGCGCTGGCCGCGGGATTGACCGTCCGCGGCTACGTGTCGATGTGTTACGGCGATCCGTGGGAGGGCGACGTACCGATCGACCAGGTCGTGACGGTCGGCGCCCGGCTGGTCGATCTCGGCTGCCACGAGCTCTCCCTCGGCGACACGATCGGCGTCGCGACCCCGGGCCACGTCACCGCCCTGATCTCGGCCTTCAGCAAGGCCGGTGTCGGCACCGACAAGCTCGCCGTCCACTTCCACGACACCTACGGCCAAGCACTGGCCAACACTCTGACGGCCCTCCGCGAAGGCGTCACCACGGTCGACAGTTCGGCCGGTGGCCTCGGCGGTTGCCCGTACGCCGAATCCGCCACCGGCAACCTCGCCACCGAGGATCTGCTGTGGCAGCTCAACGGTCTCGGCATCAGCACCGGCGTCGACCTGCCCAAGCTCGTCGAGACCAGCGTCTGGATGGCCGGACAACTCGGCAAGCCCTCGCCGAGCCGCGTCGTACAGGCCCTCGCCGGCTGACCCGTCACTCCCGGTAGCATTCCGGTGCCCCTTCGGGCAACGGATCGGGGGCGGTACCAGTGGATTCCTCGTTCGGTGAGTTGCTGCGCCGGTTCCGCGGCGCGGCCCAGCTGACGCAGGCGGGCCTGGCCGAGCGGTCCGGGGTGGGTTTCGAGACCATCAGGAGTCTCGAATCCGGCCGGCGGAAGTCTCCGCGCGAGGACACGCTGCAGTCGCTGGCCGACGCGCTCGGCCTGACCGGAGCGGAGCGAGCCGGGTTCGTTGCGGCGGCGGGACCGAACCGGGAAGCTGTGCCCCACGAACTCCCGGCGGATGTTCAGGACTTCACCGGCCGCGTCGATGAGGTACGGCGGTTGGTCGGGCTCCTGGCCGCGCCCGGAACGATCGTGATCAGTGGGCCAGCCGGCTCGGGCAAGACCGCCTTGGCGGTTCACGCGGCGCGGCGGGTCACGTTTCCGGCCGGCGAGATCTTCGTCAACCACCCCTGTACGGCGGCTTCGATCCGGATCCCCGAGGGTGGGCTCGTCGTACTCGACAACGTCGAATCCCCAGAACAGGTGCCTAGGGCAACGAAAGGGACGGTCGTGGTCACCAGCAGGCAGCCGCTTCCCCAGGTGACGGCGAACTGTGTTGAGCTTGGCGGTCTCCCGGCCCCGGACGCGGTGCGGCTGCTGCACCGGATCGCGGGCCCCGATCGATGGCAGCAGGACCTGGCGTCGACTCTCGCGGTCGTCGAGTTGTGCGGTGGGATGCCGACCGCCTTGCGGCGAGCGGCCGTGCGGATGGTCGGTCGGCCGTCGTGGTCACCCGCGGATCTGCACGGCTGGCTCCTGGCCGGCCGAGCGGCGAGTACGACGTGAGCGGCGTACCTGAACTGTTACGTCGGTACCGAGCCGAGGCCGGACTCACGCAGGAGCAGCTCGCCGAACGCGCCGGGCTCAGCGTGGAGGCGATCCGCACGCTCGAGATCGGGCGGCGCCGCTACCCCCGCGCGCTCACCGTGAGCAGCCTGGCCAACGCCTTGCAGCTCGCCGACGACGACCGGGATCTGCTCGAGCAAGCTGCTCGCCGCCCTACCGAAACCCCTGACCGCCTGCCGGCCGGTGTCACGGACTTCGTCGGCCGGACCGAGCCGGTGCGGACGCTGACCGAGCTCCTGCGGCGGACCGGTCAGCCTGCGCACCCGACGAGTGTCGTGATCTCCGCGGTGACCGGGATGGGCGGAGTCGGTAAGACCACGCTCGCGGTGCACGTCGGCCACCTCGTCGAGGACGAGTTCCCCGACGGCCGCATCTACCTGAACCTGCGCGGCGAGTCCGAGCCGATCCCGCCGCTGCAGGCCATCGCTGTCCTGCTCCGGACCCTCGGCGTACCGGCGCAGGAGATCCCGGACGACCTCGCTGCGGCGACAGCTCGCTATCGGACCGCGATCGCGGGTCGCCGGGTCCTCGTCGTACTCGACGACGCGGCCACTGCGGACCAGGTCGCTCCACTGATCCCCGGTACGTCGGGATCGGCCGCGGTGATCACCAGCCGCCGACTGCTCGACCAGCTGGCCGGTGCGCTGCATCTGAGGCTCGATGTGCTGTCCGACGACGAGGCGCTGCAGCTGCTCGGCGAGGTCATCGGCGCGGCTCTCGTCGCGGCCGAACCCGAGGCGGCGCTGACTGTCGTCCATGCCTGCGGCAACCTGCCACTCGCGCTCCGCATCGCCGGCACCCGGCTGTCGGCCGGTCGGCCCCTGCAGGAACTCGCGGACCGGCTGGCCGATGCGAGCACCCGGCTCGGCGAGCTTGCCGATGGGGAGACCGGTGTCCGGGCGTCGATCGTGCTGTCGATCGACGACCTGCGGTCAGTGGCAGCCGATCGGGATGCGGCGGACGCGTTCGGCGTACTGGCTCTGCTCGACCCGGGCGAGTTCCCGCTGCGGGTCGCAGCCGCGGCGCTGGGACGGACGCTCGACGACACGGAGGAGCTGCTCGACCGACTGGTCGACGTACAGCTGCTGGAGGCGCCGACGCTGCACCGCTACCGGCTGCACGACCTGGTCCGGGCTGTGGGTCGTGAAGGTGCGAGCACTCAGGACCAGCGGCTTGTCGGGGAGCGGGTGCTCCGCTGCTACCTCGCGATGCTCTGGCGGGCGGACGAGTTGGCGGGCGAGGCGCCGATGAGCGCGGCCTGGCGGGACGCTGCCTGGGCCGAGGAGGCACGTGATCTGACCGAGCTCGAGGAGGTCCTCGATTGGCTGGACGCCGACCGGACCACGCTGGTCGAGCTGGTACGGCGGGCAGTCCGGGGTACTGCGGAGGATCGGCAGCTCGCCGTCCGGATCGCCGTCGGGATGAACGTCTTCGGACCGGCTCGGCAGCGGTGGTTGGAGTGGCGCGACGTGAACCGGGCAGCCGCCGAGGTGGTCGAGCTGCGGACGGACCCGGTCAGCGCGGCACTCGTCCGTTTCGACCTGGGGCTGGCGCTCGGCGAACTCGACGACTTCTCTGCGGCCGCGGACCAGTTGGCACTGGCGACGGAGGCGGCGCGGTTGATCGGGCAGCCGCGGTTCCTGACCAGCTCGCTGGTGAACCTCGCCCACATGCTCGAGCAGGCCGATCGCGCGCCGGAGGGCTTTCGGTCTGTCCATGAGGCGCTCGAGCTGATAGCACGGGAACCCGAGGCCGCCGACCTCGGCGCGTGGGCACAGCTGACGCTCGGCATGCTGTACGGACGCAACGGGGAGCCCGAGCGGCAGCTGGAGCCGTTCGAGCGGGCGATCGCGCTCGTGCAGGACGACGTGAATGTGCTGTGCAGGATGCGCATCAGTGCCGGATCGTCGTTGCGGGAGTGCGGGCAAGCGGCTGCCGCGATCCCGGTGCTGCTGGCGGCGGTCGACGGTATCCGCGAGCAAGACAGGTGGGGCGTTCTGGCCGAGGCGTTGTGTGAGCTGGGCGCCGCCTATGGTGACCTCGGCCGGCACACGGACGCGTTGGCGGTCTACCTCGAGAGCTTGGACATCGCGGTGAGCCGGGAGCTGTGGCACCGCGAGGCGCGCGTCCGGACCGGGCTCGGGCACACCTACCTCGCTCTGGGCCGCAGCGCCGAGGGGCGGGAACAACTGGCGCTCGCCGAAGAGGTCTACGCGGCTCACGGAACAACACCGCCAGGCTGACGGCAGTGGTGTACCACTTTGTCCCTGTTCGGTCGTAGCAGCCCGCGCCAGTCTGTTGCACGGCGCTCACAGTGGGTGCCGGAAACGGACAGAGGTGACTCATGAAGGTTCGTAGGGGGATCCGGATCACAGCGGTTCTGGCCTTGGCGGCACCGGCCTTGATCGCGATCGCACCGGGTACGGCGTCGGCCTATCCGCAGGTCTGCAAGGCCGGCGAGAAGTGGGCGACGATCAGCGGGACCAAGGTCAGCAACGCACCGACCCACATGCAAGGCATCTCGATCGCGCCGGGCAGCACGCTGACCCGATCGATCACGATCAAGAAGGACCGGACGTTCTCCGCCGGCATCGACGTCACCGCGGAAGCGTCGGTGAAGGCCGGCGTCATCCTCGCCAAGGCGAGCGTCACCATCGGCGCGAAGCTGGCGGTCGCCGGATCGTGGACCACCTCGAAGTCGATCACCGATACCTGGACGTTTCCCGTGCCTCCGAGGCAGCGCCGGTACGTCGTGTGGTCCGGGACCCGGGTGTACGCCGGCCGGTACTCGTACCACGTCTGCAAGCCCGGCGGACGCTCGTACACCACGGAGAGCGGTCCTTGGCGGTCGTTCCGGACGCAGTGGACTGGCTCGTCCCTGTGCGGCGCCCGCTACCCGGCCGGTTCGATGGAGTCCAACGCAGCCAGGCTTGGCGGCTGTTGACGTGGCTTGGGACTGGGGTCTGCTGAGCTCAACGTGATTCCGGCGGCCCGCTCGGCGTCCGCCACGTGGTCAGACAGAACGGATGGCCGGCCGGATCGAGGAAGACACGGAATGTCGCCGGCTCTGGCTGTACGGCGGTTGGGACCGCGCCGGCTGCGACGATGCGGGCCTGCTCGGAGTCCAGGTCCGCGGCCATGAAGTCGAGGTGACACTGCTGTGGGACGCGCGGATCCGGCCAGGTCGGGGCTCGGTAGTTCAGGTCGCGCTGGAAGCCGAGGCTGAACGCGTCGAACCGCAGCTCGACGAACGCAGCTGTCACCACGGTGAGCTCGCCACCGGCCACCTGTTGGTAGAACTCGGCCAGCCGGAGCGGGTCCGGGCAGTCGAGCGTCGGTCCCCAGAACGGCGCGACCACGGTCGGCTAGGGCTCGATCGGGCGGCGGATCCGGCGGATGAGGCTCTTGTCGGCGTACTGACCGATCCGGTACGTCGACCAGCCGTCGACCCCTCCTCCGACCACGCCGCCGAGGAGTGGAACCCGGCGGGTGACCGTGATGGCCATTCGTTTGCCGCTGACCCGGGCGATCAGTTCGGCGACGACCTCGGTGGAGACCTGGCGGTCGAGTTCGGGGTCGAAGACGGGTGCGGTGGCGATCGCGAGCGGTGACGTGACCAGGCTGGACTTCTTCAGGCGGTCGGTGACGCCGTCCTCGCCGAGCAGGCAGGTGATGACCGCCGTACGGACCCGGGGGTCGTCGAGGTCGTAGCCGCGCAGGTGGGCGATCGCGGCGACCATCCGGGCCTGCACGATGGCCAGGCCGGTCATGTTCGCCGGGAGGGCGACCGGGAGCGTGACCAGGCCGCCAATGCTGGTGACGAAGCCTTGCACGCCGGCCAGCCGGATGTGCTGGTCGACCACGGCGTCGATGGCGAGCTGGACGTCACCGCCGACCTTGTCGAGTTTGTTCTCCGCGACCCGCTCGGCGCTCGGGAAACGCTGGTACCCGTCGATGGCGAACTCGAGGATCTGGCGCAGTACGCCCGCCGCTGCTTGGGGCGCGAACCGCTGGGCGGCGGGCGCGAGACTACTGGCGACGAACCTGGCTACTCCGGCCACGGTGCTCCTTCCCGCCGGACCTCACGCGTCAGTGACCCAGGCGTGCTTCAACTGTACGTGGGCTGCGTCGCAACGCCACTCGGGAGAAACCCTCGGTGTCCCCTGGAATCCTGCCGTGGTCCAGGATGTGTGTGTGCCTGTCGAGCCTGCTGCGTCTGTGTGGGACTTCCCTCCGGTGTCGGTCGCCGGTGACAGTGACGTCGTGGCCGGTGGGGCGGATCTACGTCCGGGAACGGTATTGGCGGCGTACCGGCAAGGTTTGTTCCCGATGCCGGACCACCGCGCTTCGGTGCTGTGGTGGTCGCCGGTGGACCGCGGCGTGATCGAGGTCGCCGGGTATCGGCCGACGCGGACGGTACGGCGGGCCCGGAGCAAGTTCGAGATCCGGGTGAACACGGCGTTCGACCAGGTGATCCGGGCGTGCGCGGACCCGCGCCGGCCGGGGGCGTGGATCGATCAGGACATCATCGCGTCGTACACCGAACTGCATCGGCTCGGCTGGGTGCACTCGGTCGAGGCTTGGGACGGCGACGAGCTCGCGGGCGGCCTGTACGGCGTCGCGATCGGCGGACTGTTCGCCGGGGAGTCGATGTTCCATCACAAGACCGATGGTTCGAAGGCGGCGGTGGCCGGGCTGATCGAGCTGCTGGACGACGAGTACGCGGCTGAGCGGGTGTTCGACATCCAGTGGGTGACCGAGCATCTGGCGACGATGGGTGCGATCTCGATCCCGCGTGAGGAGTACGTGGCTCGAGTACGGCGGGCGTTGCCGCTACCCCTCCCTAAGGCGTTCAGCTGATCCCGACGTACTTGGCCATCTGCCGGCTGGTCTCGAGGAAGAAGTCGTCGGCCGGGTCCATCGATCCGACCAGCTGACCGAACAACTCGAAGCTGATCATCCCGAACAGCTGGGTCCATGCGATCACCAGTCGCAGGAGCATCGGCCGCGGTACGCCGGGTGCCAGCGGCGCGATGGTGTCGACCTGCTCGGCCAGCCGACCGGATGGTTCTGGGGCCTCCACCTCCGGCAGCCAACCCTCCGCATGGGCCTGGCTGAGGATGTTGAGCAGGACCATCGGCACCCGGGCCGCGGGCTGCACGGTCGTCTGCGGGGCCTGGTAGCCGGTGATGGGGGATCCGTAGATCAGCGCGTACTCGTGCGGGTTGGCACGGGCCCAGTCGCGGACGGCGGCGTACACGGCGACCCAGGCTTCGCGGGGGTGCGGGTACTCCTTCTGGGCCGCGCTCTCGGCCGCTTCGCCGAGGGCGTCGTACGCGTCGATGACGAGCGCGGTGAGCAGCTCGTCCCGGCTCGGGAAGTAGCGGTAGAGCGCCGACGACACCATGCCGAGCTCGCGGGAGATCGCCCGCAGGGACAGACTCTCGGCCCCGCTGGTCTCCAGCTGCCGCCGCGCGGCCGCCTTGATCTCGCCGGTCAGCTCGGCCCGGGCCCGCTCGCGGGCGGTTCGTGGAGCGCTCATGACGCCAGTCTGCCACAAAACCGAGAGCAGTGCTCTTGACAATGATCACTGCTCACGTGTTCACTGATCACAACAGAGAGCACTGCTCTCGCAAACCGCTCAGAAGGAGTGCCCGCGATGCCGGAGTACAAGCAGACCTACGACAGCAAGCGCGTCTTCACCGGCGGTGAGGGCAGCATGCGCGTCTTCAACCGGATCGTCGCCCGGCTCACCAAGCTCGGCCTCAGCCTGATGGGCAGCCGCGTCCTCTCCGTCCGCGGCCGCAAGTCCGGCGAGTGGCGCAGCACCCCCGTCAACCTCCTGATTCTCGACGGCCAGCGCTACCTGGTAGCCCCGCGCGGCCACACCCAATGGGTCCGCAACCTCCGCGCCACCCCCGAAGCCCGCCTCCAACTCGGCCGCAGCACCGAAACCTTCCACGCCGAAGAGCTCGCCGACGCCGACAAGACCGACATCCTCCGCCTCTACCTGAAGAAGTGGTCCTGGGAAGTAGGAGCCTTCTTCGAAGGCGACGTCACCAAAGACTCCCCCGACGAGGTCCTCCAACATGTCGCCCCGGGCGTCCCCGCCTTCCGCATCAACCCGGCCTGAGGCCGTCGGTCAATTCTGCAACGCAGCGTTGCAGAATTGACCAGCGCCATTTGTGCAAGCGTCACTTGCACAAATGGCGGTGCGAGTCAGGCCTCCGGCGCCTGCTCCGACAGCTCCGCTTCCAGCGTGGCGACGCTAGGAAGCACCGACTGGAACTCCTCCGGCAGCGAGTTCTCGATCGCCTCGGTCCACTCGGCCACGCCGATCGGCGCCTTGTAACCCCGCAGCGCGTACTCGGCGACGACCTCGTTCTTGTTCCGGCACAAGAGCAGCCCAATCGTCGGCTTGTCCCCGTCCTTCGCGAGGATGTCGTCCACCACGGCCATGTAGAGCCCAAGCTGCCCGAGGAATGCTGCGTTGAACTTCACCGCCTTCAGTTCGACGACGACGTAGCAGCGCAGTTCGAGGTGGTAGAAGAGCAGATCGCAGAAGAACTCGTCGCCACCGAGCTCGAGCCGCACCTGCTGCCCGATGAACGCGAAGCCTTGGCCGAGCTCCAGCAGGAACTTGCCGACATGTTCGACGAGCTTCTGCTCGACCTCTCGTTCGTGCCAGCCGTCGGTCGTGCCGAGGAAGTCGAACAGGTATGGATCGCGGGTTGCCTGCTGCGCCAGATCGGAACGCTCCGACGGCATCGTCTCCGCGAAATTGGTGATCGCCTTGCCTGCTCGCTCGTGGAACCGGGCGTCGATGTGCATCGCGAGCATGTCCCGACTCCACCCGCGCTCGAGGGCTGCCGCGGCGTACCAGAGTCTCAACTCGGCGTCATCAAGCTTCCCCAGAAGTGCCACGTGGTGCCGCCATGGCAATTGTGCAACGGCGCGTTGCAGAAACTCCGCGTCCGGCCAGGCGGCGGCGAAGGTTCGCATGTAGCGGAGATTCCGGGGTGAGTAACCGGTGGCGCCCGGGAAGCGGGACTTGAGGTCGGTGGACAGGCGGTCGATGACGCTGGCACCCCAGCCTTCCTCGGACTGGCGGACGAGGATCTTCCGTCCGATGGACCAGTAGCTCCGCAGCATCTCCTGGTTCGCGGCCGTGACGGCGCGGCGGTGGCCGGTCGAGACGTCCTCGGAGATGCTGTCCAGGAGTTCGGGGTACCAAGTGGGTAGGGATGATCGGGCAGGGGCGCTTTCGAAGCGCGGCTTGTCGTTCATACCGCAACGCTTTCGTGGGACACGCCCGCGACACGAAGGGATTCCTGGGGCATCCAGGGGCAGATCGGGGCAGATGGGCTCCGGTGGCAAGATGGGTGGATGATCACGCCGGAACAGCTCAACGCAGCGCCGAAGGTACTTTTGCATGACCATCTTGATGGTGGGTTGCGGCCGGGGACTGTGGTGGAGCTGGCGAAGGATGTCGGGCACAAGGTGCCGCGGGAGGATCCCGCCGAGCTGGGGGCCTGGTTCGTGGAGTCGGCGGACTCGGGGTCGTTGGAGCGGTATCTGGAGACGTTTGATCACACGGTGGCGGTGATGCAGACGGCTGAGGCGATCAAGCGGGTGGCCAGTGAGTGTGTGCAGGATCTGGCGGCGGACGGGGTGGTGTATGCGGAGGTTCGGTATGCGCCGGAGCAGCATCTGACCAAGGGGTTGTCGCTGGAGCAGGTGGTGGATGCCGTGCGGGAGGGGTTCGAGCACGGGATGGCGGTGGCGGAGCGGCCGATCGTGGCGCGGCAGTTGCTGACGGCGATGCGGCATCAGGCGCGGTCGATGGAGATCGCGGAGCTGTCGGTGGCGTACCGGGATGCGGGCGTGGTGGGGTTCGACATCGCGGGTGCCGAGGCTGGGTATCCGCCCACCCGTCATCTGGATGCGTTCGAGTATCTGCAGCGCGAGAACGCGCACTTCACCATCCACGCGGGCGAGGCGTTCGGGTTGCCGTCGATCTGGCAGGCGATCCAGTGGTGTGGGGCGGACCGGCTCGGGCACGGTGTGCGGATCATCGACGACATCAGCCACGACCCGGCCGGCGAGAAGGTCGAGCTGGGGCGGCTGGCGGCGTACGTGCGGGATCGGCGGATTCCGCTGGAGATGTGCCCGAGTTCGAACCTGCAGACCGGTGCGGCCGAGTCGATCGCCGAGCACCCGATCGGGTTGCTCACCAAGCTGCGCTTCCGGGTCACGGTCAACACCGACAACCGGTTGATGTCCGGTACGTCGATGAGCCGCGAGCTGGCGTTGCTGGCGGAGGCCTTCGACTACGGGCTGGCGGACTTCCGGTGGTTCGCGATCAATGCGATGAAGTCCGCCTTCATCCCGTTCGACGAGCGGCTCGCGATCATCGACGGGATCATCAAGCCCTGGTACGCCGAAGCGCTAGCCCAAGCGTAGTAAGACAGCCTCGGTGATCTCGTCGTCGAACCGGTAAGAACCCCGCCAGGTGATCTCCCGGCTGACCAGATCCCCAAGCACAGCAGGCGATGTCGGCCGGCAACCCGACCCGAGCATCGAACGCCTCGTCCGCACCCAGTGCCGAGGCCATCGCCAACGCATCAGCATCAACGTCCGCACTGAGGACCCGAGCCGCACCACGCGCCTTCAAACCCGCGACCACCAGCGACCCGATCGACCCACCGTCGAGAAGCCGCCGTCCTCGTGGGGGTCGAAAGCTGCCGATCCGAAGTACCTGCCACCAGGCGAAGCGGGATGCACGGTCACCGCATCCCCAACGGCACAAGCGGAAACCCCAGCGCCCAGTACGGCGATCCGCCCCGCCACCTCGTGGCCGAGGATCAGCGGGTGCCGGAGTACCGCCGTACCGGAGAAGCCGTGCCGGGCGTACGAGATGTCACTCCCGCACACCCCTGCATCAGGGGATCGTCGCGCCGGTCAGGTAGCTGAACTCGTCACCAGCCAACCCAAGCACAGCAGCAGCCGCAACAGCAGCCGGAACAGCCCCGGCCAGGATCGTGTTCACACGCACACCTTGTACGGCGTACTCGGCCGCCGCCGTCCGAACCAGCTCCTGCGCGGCCGCCGAGTTGCTGATGATGTGCCCGCCCCCACTCGCGATCAGATGCGGCAGCTCGTACTTCATCGAGAGGAACTGCCCACGCGCGTTGGTGGCCAGCCCCTCCTCCCAGTCCGCGACCGATCCCACCTGCACACCGGCGTTGTTGAACGCGATGTCGAGCCGCCCGTACTGCCGGACAGCTGTGTCGACGAAGTTCTGCACCGACGCCGGTTCGCGGACATCAGCCTCCAGGTACGTCGCTTCGCCGCGAGCAGCTCGGATAGTTCGCTGGACCTCGTGGCCCAGTGCGGTTCGCCGCCCGCTGAAGGCGACCCGGGCTCCGGCGGCGGCGAAGGCCCGGGCGGCGGCCTCGCCGATACCCGAGGTCCCGCCGGTGATCAGCACGACCTTCCCGGCGAATCTGCCCGCTGGGCGGCGGGCTGCGGTGGATGTTCCACTGGCGGCGATACCGGCGGCGGTGGCGACAGCACCGCCGAGGACGGCCCGGCGACTCGCTCTGCTCATGTGCATTCCCCTCAAGCAACGGTCAGTTGCTTCAAGCGTGCCGGAAAGACGCGATCCGCGCGCCGGCTAGCGCGGTGTAATTCCGGGGACCACGACGTCATGCACAGTGCTGAAGGCCTGTTCGAGCGGTACGTCGACCTCGCCGAGGCCCCAGCGGTAGAGGATGCCGGTGTAGCTGTCGAAGAGCACGTTGCCGATCGCGTACGGATCCAGGTCGGCCCGGATCTCGCCGCGTTCCTGGCCGAGAGCGATCGCGCGGCCGAAGAGGAGGCCGGTGGCGTGCGAGCCGGAGGTGGCCATCACGCCCGACTGGAGCATCGCGCGCATCATCGCCTGGTTCATGCCCCGGTTCGCCTCGTAGGACTGGGCAGCCGCCTGGACCACGGTCTGGATGGCGTCGAGCACGGTCCGGTCGCCGGACTCCAGGAGCTGCTCGAGCCCTTCGCGGACGCTCTTCCGCCGCTTCAGGATGAGCTCGAGCAGGAAGTCTTCCTTGCGCGGGAAATGGTTGAACGCCGTGGCCCGGGCGACGTCGGCGCGTTCGGCGATCTCGTCGATGGTCGCGGCCCGGTAGCCCTTCTCCTCGAAGGCGGCCAGCGCGGCCTCCAGCAGTCGCTGCCGCAGCGCCGCCTTGCTCCGCTCCCGGCGGCCCAGCGGCGCGGTATCGACTGTTGCCGAGTCAGAGTCCATCTGCAGACTATGGCATCAACTTGGACTAGAGTCTGACTTAGGGTGGGCTATGGATACCGAGGGGGAGCACGGGATGGCGAAGGTCTGGCTGGTGACCGGGGCGGACGGCGCGCTGGGGCGCTCGATCGTGGCCGCGGCTGCCGCATCGGGCGCGACCGTCGTCGCAGCGGCCCGGGATCCTGAGTCGGTGTACGACCTGGTCGGTGCCTTCCCGCAGCAGGTCGAGGCGCTGGGGCTCGCTCCGGAGCAGGCCGACCACGCCGTGGCCGGGATCCTCGACTACCACCGTCGGCTCGACGTTCTCGTCAACACCACCAGTGACCGCGCGATCGAGGACGCCGTCCTGACCCACTTCAGCGCCCAGCGCTCCGGGGCGATCGTCCGCCCGGACGCCGCGGCCGAGCCCTGGGCAGCGGCGGACGCCATCGTCGCCGCCCACACCGAAGCTGGTTCTCGACCCAAGGGGTTGCAGCCCCTTGGGTCGAGAACCGTAATCACACCGACCGTTGGTAAGTGCGGAAGGCGCGAGTCGACAGCCACGCGACGATCAGCGTGAACGCCACCAGGTAGCCGCCATGGCGCAGCACCGACGACCAGTCCGGGTCGGCGGACAGCGCCTGCCGGGCGGCGATCGCGGCCCAGTCGACCGGGTTGAAGCGGGCCGCGACGGAGACCCAGTGCGGCGCCACTTGCGGGTCGATCATGATCGACGACATGAACGTCAGCGGCAGCGACACGAACTGCGAGATCCCGATCAGCGCCTCCTGCTGCCGGGTCAGCAGCGCGACCGCATTCGAGAGCGATCCGAACGCGATTCCGACCAGCATCGACGCCACGGCCGTGACCGCGTAGCCGGCTGGACCACCGTCGTACCGGGCGCCGGCCGCCATCCCGATCACGAACACGAGCACGGTCTGGATCAGCGTGTTGGTCGCGTTGCTGATCAGCTGCCCGGCCATCAGCCCGCCCCGGCTCACCGGTGACGCGAGCAGCCGGTCCATCACACCGCGTTCCATATCCGCGATGAACGTCGTACCGCTCCAGCCGCTCGACATCAGCGCGGTCATCATCACGATGCCCGGTGTCAGGAAGGCGATGTACGACGTGTCGCCGAACCCGGGGATCTTCACGACACCCTGGAAGACCTGCCCGAACAGCAGCAACCAGATCGCCGGCTGGACCAAGGTGAAGATGATCAGTGCCGGTTGCCGGTACGACGCGCGCAGCCAGCGACCGGTGATGAATCGGGTGTGTGCGACTGCGGCGGTCATCACGCCGCCTCCTCAGCTGCCTGGAACGAACGACCGGTATAGTTCAGGTACACGTCGTCCAGCGATGGCCGCGAGACCGTCACTGCGGAGACCGGAATCGCCTTGTCCTCAAGGATTCCCAGTACGGCGGGGACTGCCGTCGCGCCGTGGTCGACGCGGGCGCGTAACACCTTGCCTTCAGCAACTATTTCCGTGATGCCGGGAAGTTGGCCCAGCAAAGAGCGGACGGTACCGTCGGTATCGGCGTCGACGAGTTCGACGTGTACCGAGTCACCGCGCAGCTCGGACTTCAGCCCTTCCGGGGTGCCCTCGGCAACGATCTTGCCGTGGTCGACGATCGCGAGCTGATCGGCCAGCCGGTCGGCCTCCTCGAGGTAGTGCGTGGTGAGCAGCACGGTCAGGCCCTCGGAACCGGCCAGCCGTCCGACCTCGGTCCACAGGTCCGCGCGGGCTTCCGGATCGAGTCCGGTGGTCGGCTCGTCGAGGAACAACACCTGCGGCCGATGGACCAGACCGAGCGCGACATCCAGCTTGCGCTGCATTCCGCCGGAGTACGTCTTGACCTGGCGACCACCGAACTCGGTCAGGCCGAATCGCTCGAGCAGTTCGGCAGCCCGCCGTACGGCGTCCGTCCGGGACAGACCGTAGATCCGGCCGCCGAGCACCAGGTTCTCGATCCCGGTCGCCATCGGATCCGAGCTGGATTTCTGCGGCACGTAGCCGATCGCGTGCCGGACCTGGTCCTGCTCGCGGATGACGTCGTACCCGGCGACCTGGGCGGTTCCGGAGTCGGCGCGGGACAGAGTGGTGAGGATTTTGACGGTGGTCGACTTGCCGGCGCCGTTCGGCCCGAGCAGGCCGAGCACGACGCCTTCGCCGACGCTGAAGCTCAGTCCGTCGAGGGCGCGTTGGCCCTTCGGATAGGTCTTGACCAGGTCGGTCGTTCGGATGGCATGCGTAGCCATGGTGGGTGACTCCCTCGATGTGATGGGGAGCCGGTCCAGGTCTGGCTATCCTGATGGTTGTGCCCTTGGATACCCGGTCTTCGGACCGACTCTGAGGAAACTGCGGCCCTGACCCTTGGCGTTGCCGCGCCTTGGGTCGGGGCCGTTCTTGCTTAGTACTTCATCCAGTCGAACTCCTGGCCGAAGTACTTGATCGGGTCCTTGAGCTGCTCGGCTGGACTGATGCCTTGCTCGACGGAGTTCTTCCAGGCCTGCCGCAGGAACGGCAAGCCGCTGACTGCATCGGTCCGGATCTCTTCGGCGAGCTGATGGACATACGCCGACTCCGCCTGCAGCAGAGCGAGCCGGAACTCCGACTCGACCCAGAAGATCCGCGGGAAGTCCGTCGAGGCCATCTGCTCATGGGCCGCGGTGATCTGCTCGATCTCCGCGTCGACCGCCTTCAGCCGTTGCTCGAGCAGCTCGACCACCCGGTCCGGGTGCAGACCCGGCAGATAGGCGAGCCCGGCCTCCAGCGGGTGGAACTCGCGCGCCGGTGAGCCGATCAGCTCGGTCAGCCAGTCCTTGAACTCGGCCTCCCCGGCCTCCGTGAGCCGGTAGACCGTCCGCTCCGGGCGGTTGCCGTCCCGGATGGTCTCCTGGGCCTCGATGAATCCGTGCTTCTCCAGGGCGCCGACGACGGAGTACAGCGAGCCGTAGTTGAGCTTGATGCTGGAGTCCTTGCCGCGGCTCCGGAGTGTCGTCGAGATCTCGTACGGGTGCATCGGGCGCTCGGACAGGCTGCCGAGCACGGCGAAGGCGAGCGGGTTCGCCACCTTGCGTTTCGCCATGACACACTCCTCGATCTCGGCTATTCGAGATCGAGTATTAGCTCACGGGTATCCGATGTCAAGTAGTCAGCCACGCCACCGCGCGCACCCCGAGCCGCCGTACCGGCTTGAAGGTGGTCAACAGCCGGTACGCCGGTTGCTCGACGTACCGGGTGAGCAGCCAGGCGAGCAGGATCGCCGCAGCGACCGCGCCGGCGATCTGGCCGACCCGACCGACGCCCAGGGTCATCAGGTGCCAGGAGACGAGGTAGCCGAGCTCCTGGTTGAGCAGGTAGATCCCGAACGAGATCTTCGCCAGGAACTCGATGGGCCGACGGAGCGGTTCGAAGATCGTCCAGTCCGGGCCGCGTGCCGCGCCGGCGACGACCACCAGCAGGACGCCCATGCCGAGCGAGGACGGCAGGTCGTCGGTCTGCGCGTGGTGCGCGAACACGGTCGCGACGAGCAGTGCGGCCAGATGAGGCAGGCCGATGCGGTGCTTCGACCAGAGCCAGATGGCGATGCCGATGGCGAACAACTGCAGGCGGTGGATGCCCAGGCCGTTCCAGATCTGGATCACCCAGAGCGGGCTGTTCGCGATCCGGTCGTTCCACTGCAGGATCACCGGCGCCAGGATCATCACCCAGAGCAGCACGGTGATCCGGTGACCGGTCGCGGCGCCCCGCGGCCAGAGGATCGCAGCGGCGGTGAACGCCATCAGCTGCAGGGGCAGCGTCCAGTACGAACCGTCGATCATCCGCACGGTCGGGTCGAATGAGCTGGTCAGCGTGAGGTTGCCCTACAGGTCGTGGGGTGTGGGCAGCGTCCACTTGCTCGGGCCGAACAGCACCAGCGCGGTGTAGGTGATGACGACCGCAGCCAGGTACGGCGGTACTACCCGCGCATACCGCCGCCACAGCCACCGGAGCGTGGAACCGTCTTTGCGGACCGTGACGCAGACGAAGTACGCGCTGATCACCAGCAGAATGCTCGCGCCGACCTGGAAGGGATGCGGGGTGAGGGGTGTGCCGAGCTCCGGATGGAGATAGGGACCCATGTAGGTGGTGTGGGTGAAGATGACGGCCAGGACGGCGAGGACGCGGACAACATCCCAGCTCAGACGGCGCGCCGACGGGACCCGGGGCGGGTGGGGCGTGGGCACAGAAGCTCCAGCTTGGCTCGACTCGCCGAATCAGTTTCGGCCGTGTCCCCCCAAGTACCCGTTATCCCCCCGTGATACTTCCATGATCCTAGTGGGACCGCCGGGGGTGGTTGCAAATCGTGTGCCCTGGATCACTTTCGGTTACGCAGTGGTGCGGAACGTGCGCCGATAGTCCTGGGGCGGGACCCCGACGACGCGGCGGAAGTGGTGCCGGAGCAGCGCGGCCGTGCCGAATCCGGACTCGGCGGCGATCTGCTCGATGCCCATCCGGGTCTGCTCGAGCAGGGTCCGGGCGCGCAGGACCCGCTGCGTGGTGACCCACTTCAGTGGCGTGGTCCCGGTCTCGGCGACGAAGCGCCGGGCGAAGGTGCGCTCCGACATCTGGGCCTGACGGGCCAAGGCCGGGACGGTGTGCTCGTCGGTCAGGTTGTCGACCATCCAGTCCAGCACTGGCTGCAGGCTCTCGCCGGACTGCTCGGGGACGGGGACCTCGACGTACTGGCGCTGGCCGCCGTCGCGCTGCGGAGGGACGACCATCCGGCGCGCGATCCGGGTCGCCACTGCGCTGCCGAGCTCGCGCCGTACCAGGTGCAGGCAGGCGTCGATCCCGGCCGCGGTGCCGGCGCTGGTGATGATGTTGCCGTCGTCGACGAAGAGCACGTCCGCATCCAGCTTGGCCAGCGGGAACTGCTCCTCGAACTTCTTCACATAACGCCAGTGCGTGGCGCACGGCCGCCCGTCGAGCAGCCCGGCCTTGCCGAGCACGAATGAGCCCGAGCAGACCGTCAGCAGGATCGTGCCCCGGGCATCGGCTCGCCGCAGTCCGTCGAGGATGCGCTCGTCGTACTCATGCCGCCAGGTCGTCGCCGGGATCATGATCAGATCGGCGTCCTCCATCTCCTCCAGCCCGTACGGCGCGACGACGGAGGAGTGACTGCTGGTGCTCATCGGCACGCCGGGCTGGGCCGAGCAGACCTTGAAGTCGAACGCAGGCACCCCGTCGTCGGTGCGGTCGACCCCGAACACCTCGGAGACCACGCCGAACTCGAACAGGGACACGTCTTCCATCAGTACGACGGCGATCTTCCGCAGCATTCAGCCAGTATGGCAGGAATTTGATGAACACTGTCAATAGTGCCAATTGTGGCGGGATCTCGTAGGTAGCAAGATTACTGCCATGAACGGAATCGTGGTGATCGCAGTACTCGTACTGGCCCTGATCGCGGCACTCGAGGTGAGCCACCGGCGGCACTCCGCCGACCTGGACGGCTCGCGCGACGACCGTGACTTGGCCCGGACCAAGCTGGACCTGCTCGCCCTCGGCGGGTCGGCCAAGCCCTTCGCCCACAAGCCCGCCACTACCGAGGCCGCCGTACGCCGGATTCATGTGGCTCGTCTCACCCACCCCGGACGTCACGCGGCGTGAAATTGGTCTACTCGTGAACCAACTGTCGGGTTGGCTGATCTAAGGACCTCAAGATCAGGCTCTCGACTACGAGGAGACAGTGTTGATGCAACGCAGGACGTTCCTGCAAGGGCTGGCGGCGGCAGCGGTAGCCGCGCCGGCGGCGACACTACTGGGGCAGCAGGAGGCGGTGGCGGCCGCGAACTACTACGTGGCCACCACCGAGCAGACCAAGAACAAGGTCCTCGTCTTTCCCAAGAACAAGGCGTTCACCGACGCCAACGTGCACTGGAGTTTCAGCCCGGGCGGCGGCGCGTGGGCGAACCTGAGCGATGTGAAGATCCGCGCCACCGAAGCTCAGGGCTGGATCGCCTTGGTGGCCGCGTCCGGCGGTAAGGCGGGCATCGTCGACATCGGCAGCGAGAAGCACACCGAAGGCAACGACCTGAAGTGGAGCGCGACGCCGGGTGGCAACCCACATGCGATCGAGCGGGTACCGGGGAACGGCTCGGTCATTGTGGCGAGCTCCGACGGCAAGCTCACGCTGTACGCACCGAGCAGCGTCGGCACCCTGGGCAGTCTGAAGCAGGTGCAGACGGTCAGCTACGCCGGTGCGCACGGGGTGCTGTGGGACCCGACATTCGAGCTACTCTGGGTGGTCGGCAAGAACCGGTTCAGCCACTACGCGGTGATGGGCAGCGGCCGGAACACCCGGCTCAAGTACGCCGCCCACTTCAGCCTCGGCAGCGGGAACCTCGGGCACGACCTGCAGCCCGACTACACCAACAAGCACAAGATGCTGATGACGGCCACCAAGGGCGTCTACGAGTTGCTGACCGACGGCGGGACCTTCCGCAGCCGGAAGATCTCCTCGGAGACCAAGGTGAAGTCGTACGTGAAGCACTCCTCGGGCGAGGTTGTGTCGATCCGCGGTGACGGCACCCAGCCGCGCGACTGGGCCAACAAGACGGTCCGGTTCTCCCAGTCCGCTGATCGCTCGCGGTCGGGGGCTCAGTTCTACAAGGCCCGCATCTGGACCACTGCCTTCCAGTAAACCGGTCGAACCCCACCGCCCGGCTGTGTCACAGTCGGGCGGTGACCGACTACCGCGAGATCAACCGAGCCAGCTGGGACGAGCGCGTCCCGGCCCACGTGGCTTCACCGAGCTATCACGTGGCCTCGTTTGAGAAGGATCCGTCGTACCTGAGTGAAGTGGTGCGGTTCGATCTGCCGCGGCTCGGGGATATCTCGGGGTTGCGCGGCGTGCATCTGCAGTGCCATATCGGGACGGACACGCTGTCGCTGGCGCGGCTCGGGGCGCGGATGAGCGGGCTGGACTTCTCGCCGCCCGCGGTCGAGGCGGCGCAGGGGCTGGCCGATCGGCTCGGGCTGGAGGCCGACTTCCACGTCGCCGACGTGTACGACGCGGTCGAGGTGCTCGGGGCGTCGACGTACGACCTGGTTTACACCGGGATCGGGGCGTTGTGCTGGATCCCGGACATCAATCGGTGGGCGCAGACGGTGGCCGGCTTGCTGAAGCCGGGTGGGCGGCTGTTCCTCCGCGAGGGGCACCCGATGTTGTGGGCGCTGGAATCCATTGCTGGCAAGGTCGAGCTCAAGTACCCGTACTTCGAGATGCCGGAAGCGACGGTCTTCGACGAGGGTGGCACCTACGTGGAGACGGACGTCGAGTTCAGCGCGAACACCACGCACGACTGGAACCACGGGCTCGGCGAGACCATCACCGCCGTACAGAACGCAGGGCTGGTCTTCGATTCACTCGCCGAGCACGACAGTGCGCCGTGGTGTGGCCTGGACGGTCTGATGACCGTAGATGGTGCCGGTGAGTGGCGACTCACCGACAACCCCGAGCGTCTGGCTGCTACCTACACCCTGCAGGCACACAAGCCCTGATCAGTGTGAACGGCGCTGCTGGATCTTCTGGAACGCCTGCTTGATCTTCTGCTGGTTCTGCGGCTTGCTCAGCTCACGCTGCGCAACCTGAACCACCTTGGCGACCACAGCGCCCTTCAGCAAGTTCTTCACCAAGCCTCCCATGGGGGCCTCCTTCGTTGAATTGCTTCCGACAGTAGTCGCCTGCACAACCCGTTCCCATGGGTGATCACCCGAAACTGTCCCTGGTATCAGGCACACTGGAGGGGTGCCTGAGTTGCCGGAGGTCGAGTCGCTGGCGGTTTTCCTGCGGGAGCGCGCCGTCGGGCGGGCGTTCGTGCGCGCGGACATCACCGCGATCAGCGCCCTGAAGACGTACGACCCGCCGGTCTCGGCGCTGGTCGGGCTGCTGATCGACGACGTCCAGCGGCACGGGAAGTTCCTCGACTTCTCGGCGCAGGGCGTGCACCTGATCATCCACCTGGCCCGCGCCGGCTGGCTGCGCTGGCGCGACGAGCAGTCCACCACGCTGGTCCGCCCCGGCAAGGGTCCGATCGCGTTGCGGACGGCGTTCGACGACGGGTCAGGGTTTGACCTGACCGAGGCCGGGACCCAGAAGAAGCTTGCGGTGTACGTCGTCCGCGATCCGGCCGAGGTGCCGGGGATCGCGCGGCTCGGGCCGGAGCCGTTCTCGCTGTCCATCGAGGAGTTCGGCGCGATCCTGAAGAAGGCCGGCCGCGTGCAACTGAAGGGCGTGCTGCGCAACCAGTCGGTGATCGCCGGCATCGGCAACGCCTACTCCGACGAGATCCTGCACGTCGCCAAGATGAGCCCCTTCAAACCCGCGTCGAACCTGACCGACGACGACCTCCAGACCCTGTACGACGCGATGCGCTCAACCCTGCAGGACGCGGTCGACCGCTCCGCCGGCCTCGCCGTACAGGACCTGAAGTCCGAGAAGAAGTCCGGCCTCCGAGTCCACGGCCGCACCGGCCAGAAATGCCCGGTCTGCGGCGATGTGGTCCGCGAGGTGAGCTTCGCCGATTCGTCCTTGCAGTACTGCGCAACCTGCCAAACCGGCGGCAAACCCCTGGCCGACCGCCGCCTCTCAAAACTCCTTAAATAACCCCCGAACCGCGCTCGGCCCCACCCGCCCGATGTGTGGGGTGGAACGACGCGGTCACCGGGGCACGGTGGCTTCGCTCGCGTTTGCTTCTGGGTGCTGCTGGTCGAGGGTGGACCTGTGCCACTGACCAACCTGCTCCTGCGGCGGCCAGGCAGGACCGGCTGAGCGTGGATCGCGCCGCCCGGACCGAGTTGGACAGTGCCGGCGGTCCGCCGTCCGCTCACCGCGATTGCCATCCGCACGGTGGGTTCACTCGACGTGTCACACCAAGCAGCCCCGCCTCGACTGAGACGACCGTGCCGCCGGTGATCGACGGACAGGAGCACGGGGGACAGCCGACCCACTCGTGGACGTGGTCCACCAAGTCCGGCAAGCACCTGGATGTCGCTAGCGACACGTAGTAGTGCCCGGCCAGCTGCTCGGATGCTCTTCCACAGGCGCGGGCATGTCTCGCGAGGCGACTACTACGTGTCCTTCCCGACGCAACTTCCGAAGGACAGGACGTATGCGCCTGTTGCGTTCCCGGGCCGGTGATGGTGAGCGTGGCAACGGGGTGCAGTGGGGGTATACGTCCTGTCGTTGGGAGGTTCTCGCGCTGGGTGATGAGGGTGGGTCTGGACGCGGACGCCCCGCCGGGGCGGGCGGTTGGCCGCTAGGTCGTCATTAGGTCGAACATGGTTTTTACGTCGCCGGAGTTTGGGGTGGCTAGGAGGAGGGGGGTGCCGCTGGTGGTTCGGCGGGAGGTTTCGGCGAAGACGTAGCCGAGGTTGGCGTCGATGCGGTCCTTCAGCCAGGGGCCGCCGCTGGCGCCGCCGTTCATGCTGCAGGGGAGGGCTGCGTCGGTGGAGCCCCAGGCGTAGGTGTTGCCGTCGCAGTAGTACGGGACCTGGCCGTTGTACGGCGGCTCGGCCGGCCAGCCCCAGATCCGGGTGTTGGCCTGGGCGCGGCCGTTGCCCCAGACGAGGCCGTTGCCACCGACTGCGTCGACGACGTTGACGTTGTTGCGCTTCTGGAGCGTGATGAACGCCTGGTCGTGGCTGAAGTCGCTGTTGTTGATCCAGGAGTTGAACGTCCGGACGTTGCTCCAGCTGTAGGCGCCGTACCCGGAGTTGCCGTTGTAGTAGGCCGGGGCGAACACGAAGTTGCCGTGCCAGCCGCCACCGCGGCCGCTGTGCACGCAGTGTCCGGCGGTGATGATCAGGTTCTTGTAGTTGTTGTTGATCGTGGCTGCCGAGCAGACGTAGTTGGCACTGCCGATAGTGAAGAACAGCTTGCCTGCGGTGCTCGGGACCGGGTCGGCCATGGTGGTGTTGCCCTTCGGCGCGACCGGGTGCGAGGCAACACCGCTGGTGTTGTTCACGGCCTTGCCGTGGGTGCCTTTGGCGTCCGGCGCGAGGTCGTACGGAATGGCGTTGGCCATCTTCTCGGCGGTCCAGTAGTCGGTCGCTTTGCTCTGGGCCGGCGCCTGGATGGAAGTGGTCCCGGCCACGGGGGCGGCAACCGCGGTGGCCACCGCAAGAGGGGAAGCGCTCTCATAATTCAACGGTTCGCAGGTGAACCATTGTGAGATCTGACATCATCGGGGGCATGTTCCAGAATCAGCAGATCCCGTCGGTCGTGGTGGCCGAGCTCGATGACGCGCTGCTCGCGGAGGCGTTCGTCCTGGACGTGCGCGAGCCGGACGAGTGGGCGCGTGGTCATATCGACGGCGCCAAGCACATCCCGCTCGGTGACCTGCAGGAGCGGGTCGGCGAAGTGCCGAACGACCAGAAGGTCCTCTGCGTCTGCGCGGTCGGCGGCCGGTCCGGGATGGCCACCCAGTTCCTGAACTCGGTCGGCCGCGAGGCGATCAACCTCGACGGCGGGATGCACGCCTGGCAGACCCTCGGCAAGCCGGTCAGCACCGACTGATCACCTACTGTTCGGGAAGAAAAGCTTCCACTTGATTGCCGGTGACGTTACTTTGTCACCGGCTCTTAATCAGTGGAGGCTCCCGTGCCGCTCGTCCGTCCTGCCTGTACTGCGCTCGCTGTCGCCGGTCTGCTCGCCGGTGCCGCACTAACTCCCGCGTACGCCGCGCTTGCTTCGGGGACTGCCCCGATCCCCACCTCCGCGCTCGCCGGCGATGGCGTGGTTGCCAGTCGGGACGACAGCCCGGTTGCGCCCGGTGTCACGTACACCTCGTTCGAGCGGCTTGATCCGCGCGGCTGGTTGCGGGGTGACCTGCTCACCACCGACCTCGACAAGCACGGTGTGACGGTCGACTACGTCAACACCGGCAAGGTCGCCGGCGGTTCGCCGCTGAGTCAGCAGCTCGCTCGCAAGGGCGCGATCGCCGGGGTCAACGGCGACTTCTTCGACATCAACGACACGACCGCGCCGCTCGGTGTCGGCGTCGAGCAGGGCGGTCGGCTGATCAACGCGCCGGCGGCCGGGCACAACGAGAGCGCGATGATCGGCAAGGACGGACTCGGCCGGATCGCCCAACTCTTCCTGCAAGGGACGGCCACCGACGACGACGCGGTGAAGCTGGCGGTGACCAATCTCAACTCACCGTCCATCGGCTCCGGTGGCATCGGTCTCTACACCCCGGAGTGGGGTGACGTGGCGCGGACCCGGACGGTCGACGGCCTGCCGACTGTTCGCGAGGTGATCCTGCGCGACGGTGTGGTCGTCTCGTCGACGGCGGCTCCGGGGACCACCGCGTTGGCGCCCAACGAGCAGGCGCTGATCGGTCGCGAGTCCGGGGCGGACTCGCTCACCGCCTTCGAGGTCGGCGAGAAGGTCGACGTGGAGTACGGGCTGCGGCCGGACGCGTCGAAGGTGGCGGTCGCGGTCAGCGGGAACGTGCAGCTGGCGAAGGACGGGGCGGTGCCGGCCGACGTACCGGATGCGGATCTTGCGCCGCGGACGGCGATCGGCTTCGACGCCGACGGCAGCCGGATGATCCTGCTCACCGTCGACGGCCGGGGGACCGGCTCGCGCGGGTTGTCGCTGAAGGAGATGGGGCAGCTGATGATCGGCCTCGGGGCCGACGATGCGCTGAACCTCGACGGTGGTGGCTCATCGACGATGCTCGCTCGGACGCCGGGCAAGGGATCGCCATCGGTCGTGAACGATCCCTCCGACGGTGGTGAGCGCGTGGTTCCGAACGGTCTCGGGCTGGTCCCGGTGAAGGGTTCGGGCCGGCTCAAGGGCTTCCGGATCGAAGCAGCCGGTACGGCGGCCGCGGACGTGGATGCCGATCTGTCGCGCAGTTCCCGGGTGCTCAGCGGACTGAGTCGCGTGCTCACTGCGACCGGTCATGACGAAACCTTTGCGCCTGCGCCAGGTACGCCGTACTGGTTCGGTGGGAGTGCGGTGCGCGTCGATCAGCGTGGTGTCGTGACGGGACGGCGGGCCGGGGATGCGGTGGTCAGTGCGGTGCAGGGGACGGCGAACGGGAGGTTCCCGATGACAGTGCTGGGAGCGCCGATCCGGTTGGCGCCGTCGAGCCGGCAGGTGTCGCTGGCGGACGCCGCGGCGAAGGGCTTCTTCGAGATCGACGGGTACGACGCGGACGGGTTCTCCACGTGGATCGAGCCGCGGGACGTGAAGCTGAGCTACGACCCGGCGGTCCTGAATGTAGTTGCCAAAGGCAATGGATTTGAAGTGAATGCCCTCAGCAACGAAGCGGTCTCGGCCGTGGTGACCGCGACAGTTGGCAAGCTGAGCACGCAGCTGAGTGTCACGGCTGGGCTGGCGAGCACGGTCGTGGACGAGCTCGACGACGTGAGCAAGTGGGCGGCCAACGCCGTACCGGCTGGTGCTGCGACGGCTTCGCGGTCTGCGGCGGAAGGTCACGACGGCGGGCAGGCGATCGCGCTCGACTACTCGCTCACGGGCAGTACGGCGACGCGGGCGGCGTACCTGGCGCAGACCCCGCAGCAGACGTTGCCGGGGCAGCCGCAGAAGCTCGGGGCTTGGGTGTACGGCGATGGCAAGGGCGCGTGGTTGCGCGCCAATGCCTACACCGCGGCCGGTGGTTCCGCGCAGACGCTGAACCTGGCGGCCGCGGTGGACTGGGTCGGCTGGAAGTACGTCGAGGCGACGATCCCGCCGGGACTGACGATGCCGCTGCGGTTCTGGCGGATCTACGTGGTGGAGACGGTGCCGACGCGGCAGTACGCCGGTCGGATCGTGATCGACGATTTGACCCTGCGCAGCGCGCCGCCGGTGAACCTGGCGCCGCAGGCCAAGGTGATCGACCCGATGGTCGTCACCGACGGAACTGTCACCAGCGGACGGTGGCGGTTCGCGGTGATGTCGGATGCGCAGTTCACCGCCGACAACCCCGACTCCGACATCGTGCAGCAGGCTCGCCGGACGATCCGCGAGGCGCTCGCGCAGCACCCGGACTTCCTGGTGATCAACGGTGACTTCGTCGACCGGGCGTTCGGCCCGGATATCGCGCTGGCCAAGAAGATCCTCGACGAGGAGGTCGGCGGGAAGGTGCCGGTGCACTACGTGCCGGGCAACCACGAGAGCTACGGGCCCGGCGACTTGTCCGAATGGACGAAGGTCTTCGGGGCGCCGACCAGCACGTTCGACCACAAGGGCACACGCTTTGTATTGCGGGATTCGTCGCTCGGATCGTTGCGGGCCGGTGGGTTCGCCCAGATCCTGGATCTGCGGGCGCAGCTGGATGATGCGGCGCGGAACAAGGCGATCCGGAACGTCGTCGTGATGGCACACCACCCGATCAACGATCCGTCGCCGACGCAGAACTCCCAGCTCGGCGATCGCAAAGAGGCCGCGCTGATCGTCAAGTGGCTGGCCGACTTCCGGGCCGCGACTGGCAAGGGCGCCGCCTACATGGCTGCCCACGCCGGCACGTTCGCTGCCACCCGCACCGACGGCGTCCTGCTCCCGCTCACCGGCAACTCCGGCAAGGGCCCTGCCGCCGCTCCGGACGACGGCGGTTTCACCGGCTGGGCCCTGGTCGGCGTCAGCGACAAGCGGGACTGGCTCAAGCTCGAGTTCCGCCCCCACGTGGACACCCTCGAGCTGTCCGCCCCCACAACCCTCCGCCGCGGAACCACGGCCCCCGCCACGGCCACCGTCGTACAAGACGGCCGCCGAGTCCCGGTCGCGTTCCCAGTCTCAGCAGACTGGCAATCCACCCTCCACCTCCACATGGGCACTGCCGCTACCGCCCCCTTCTGGGCTGTCGCGTCGTACGACCCCGCAACCGCCACCCTCACCGCCCCTGTCTCTTATACAC
>NZ_SMKA01000590.1 GCF_004348455.1 Kribbella albertanoniae | reverse complement strand
GCCCCCAGGCCGGCCCGCGGACCTACCCATGCCCAGCCACCGCCACCTCGCCCACCAAGTCACCACCCGCACCTCATGACCCGCGCCCCAACCGTGATCGATCGCTACAAGCCCACCTCCACGGCCCCTGCGGCGACCCATTCGTCCTCGTCCGTGTGAACCCCATCCGCCGCGAGGACCTGGCCCGGCCGGCTGACCAGTCTCGCCCGTGCCTGTGCGAGATGCTCCCTCCGGCTTCGGCAGCAACCGGCCACCACAGGCTGCAGGCCCGAAGCAGCACCATGCCGACAGATCCGAAGTAGCGGCAGCGATAGCCAGCCGCACGCCGCACGACCCTCTCGGGCTATAACCACGGCAACACATCAGCCGCAGGCCGAGCGATCCGGATCCAGCAATCACAGCCCGTCCGCCCCACGCGATCGCGAGCCAGTTGCCCACAGCAACCATGCCCGCGCCCCCGCTCACGGCGGAAGCGCCACCGAACAGCCCGGCACCCGATCGGAGTGCTGCTGTCCACCGC
>NZ_SMKA01000589.1 GCF_004348455.1 Kribbella albertanoniae | reverse complement strand
GAACTGCACCCTTCTCCCCTCAAATATTGTGGGGAGAACCAGCACATTGAACGGATATCCGGTCTCCTGTCCGATGCGTGGGTCGTTCGCCGTCCTGCCTGTCACAACGTCCGACGATCCGGAGACCAGGCGCGCGTGTCCTTCGGACGTTAGCTGTACGGCGGCCTGCTGCCCGCGTGCAGGCGGGCCGCCGTGTACTGCGGTCACCTAGTGGGGAACTCGGTCATCGGGTCGGGTATCCGGGTTCCCCAGTAGGTGCACCGGGTTCGGCCGCTGGCTGCGTATTGCGCGGGTTGGGGAGTTCTACCGGTCTTTTTCGGGTGGTACGACTCCCCAGCGGCGAGCACCCACGGCCCCACGTACCCGGCCGCGTCCGAGCGCACCACCGCCATGGCCGCCGTACAGAACCCCGCCCAGCAACGCGAGCTGATATCAGTCCGCGTTGTCCCTTCTCAGGTCGTATACGGCGCGAGAAGGGACAACACCAACTGATATCCGTCCCAATGGGCGGGCGGTTAGGGGG
>NZ_SMKA01000588.1 GCF_004348455.1 Kribbella albertanoniae | reverse complement strand
TCCTTCATCGGCTCTTGGTGCCAAGACATCCACCGATTGCCCTTAGTAGCTTGTCACAACAACAACAAAAACATTTCGCTACAAAGATGCTCGCGTCCACTATACAGTTCTCAAAATACGACCAGGAAAACCAGCCCCAAGTCACCACTTTCCTCGAGTAACAATCCGCAGGGGAAACAAAACACCCTTAAGGATCACCACCACCAGAAGTTTGGTGAGAGCCGGCCCCAGCCACCAGACACACACGAACCGCAAAGATCAGTGTGAAAGTGACCCAGAAGAAAAGATCCCAACCCCCGAGAGAAACTCTCGTTGGCCGGGCCCGATTCCTCAGGACCCAACAGCGCGCCTCGGTATCTCCACAGTTCATCGGTCACGTTCCACGCTCACAAGTGAGCAGTACTAGCAGCTGTCAGAAAGCTTCGATACCTAATGGTCAATGTTCCACATTCCGAAGCACCATCGCCCTGGAACGGATGTCCAGGAAACGATGAATGGGCAGACACCCCTTACGGGCTTGTCTGCCGAATGCTCCT
>NZ_SMKA01000587.1 GCF_004348455.1 Kribbella albertanoniae | reverse complement strand
CCACCCGCATGCGAGTGGGTAACCCACAAGCTGGTGGGTTGACCCAGCCCATGCGGTCCGCCAGGGCCCGGCGTGGGTGGGGTTGCCGTCGCGCCCGCCAGTACGCCGGACGGGCTGCGGTCGCTGCACGGAAAACGAGGGGATCTCCCCTGAAGTTGCTGGTTCTCCCCTCATCATTTGAGCAGAGAAGGGTCAACCTCAACGGATAGCCCCTCAAATCCTGGAGAGCCGGACGCGGGCGACCTGGGGTGCAGGCGTCGCCACCGCGGCAGGTGACAGGACTCCGCGTGCACGGCCTCAGCCGTAGCCCGGAAGCTCAGGCGACCGGAGCCGAGGTCACCGACCGAACCATCCAGCTCAGCCCCAGACCTGGCCAGCCACACCCCTCGGTAAAGGTGGCCGCAGCAACCACCGCCGTACGGACCCGGCCGCATCCGAGCGGACCTCAGCCACCGCCCACCCACCAAATGACCGTCGACCGGAGGGCGTGCTGGGTGGGCGGTGAGTGTCGGTAAGGACACGTAGTGGTGGCTGGATTG
>NZ_SMKA01000586.1 GCF_004348455.1 Kribbella albertanoniae | reverse complement strand
TCCTTCATCGGCTCTTGGTGCCAAGACATCCACCGATTGCCCTTAGTAGCTTGTCACAACAACAACAAAAACATTTCGCTACAAAGATGCTCGCGTCCACTATACAGTTCTCAAAATACGACCAGGATCACCGAACTCGAACCATCACCTTCCGAGTCAGCATCAACATCCAGGGAAACAAAACACCCGAACACCAACACTCACACCAGTGGTTTGATGAGAGCCGGCCCCAGCCACCAGACACACACGATCCGCAAAGATCAGTGTGAAAGTGACCCAGAAGAAAAGATCCCAACCCCCGAACCCTCAGGTTCGTTGGTCAGGTCCGATTCCTCAGGACCCAACAGCGCGCCTCGGTATCTCCACGGTTCGTCGGTCACGTTCCACGCTCACAAGTGAGCAGTACTAGCAACTGTCAGAAAGCTTCGATACCTAATGGTCAATGTTCCACATTCCGAAGCACCATCGCCCTGGAACGGATGTCCAGGAAACGATGAATGGGCAGACACCCCTTACGGGCTTGTCTGCCGAATGCTCCT
>NZ_SMKA01000060.1 GCF_004348455.1 Kribbella albertanoniae | reverse complement strand
GCACACCGGAACGTCACTCGGATCCACCCGAGCCCGCACGCCGGGACCCCATCCAACCGCAGCCCGGCATGTACGGCGGGCGCCGCAGTCGCCGCGGACAACTGGCGATCATCGGAGTCGCCCTGCCAAATACCGCCAGCAGCACTCCGCAAAGCGGAGCATTTGATGGGTGCACCCACCGGCTCGGGGCCCACCCCGGAATCCGGTCCGGGAGCTGGGGAGCATAGCCACCCGAAAACGACGGGTAGGACTCCCCAGCCCCAACAACCCCGCTCCGACGACTCCAGCTCGCCTGTCGCAACCACAGCCCGTCACCTCAGGCGGAGGGTACCGCGATCACCGACCGCATCATCCCGCTCAGCCCTAGGCGACCCCCGCCGTACAAACCCAGTGCCGCGCAACAGAACACCCCGATCGTCGGCATCAACCAGCCACCAACCGGGGGCTTGAACAAGAACTGGTGGGCGTGAACAAGGCATTACCTGTTCAAGCCCACCACGAGGTGTCCAAGCCCACCGGGGTTTCGCCGGCGTGGGGCGGCTAGCGGTCGGTGGGGCGGCAGACGCCGTTGGCGGCGGCTGAGGCGGCTAGGGCTGCGGCGGCGGGGTTGCCGGCTGCGGGGTCCGCTGAAGCGGGGCTCGCGGAAGGGTCTGCCGGTACGTCGGCGGCGCTGGTGGCCGGGATGTCGGTGGCGCGGTCGGTGCGGGTGGTGTGGCGGCCCAGGGGGACGACCATGGGGGTGCCGGCGACGGGGTCGGGGATGATTTTGACGTGCAGGCCGAAGACGTCGTGGACGACCTCTTCGGTGATCACGTCGTCAGGGTTGCCCTTGGCAACGATCGCGCCGTTCTTCATGGCGATCAGGTGGTCGCCGAAGCGGCAGGCCTGGTTGAGGTCGTGCAGGACCAGGACGATGGTGCGGGCGTCGCGCTTGTTCAGGTCGACGAGCAGGTCCAGGACCTCGAACTGGTGGGTCAGGTCGAGGAACGTGGTGGGTTCGTCAAGGAGCAGGATGTCGGTTTCCTGGGCGAGCGCCATCGCGATCCAGACGCGCTGGCGCTGGCCGCCGGAGAGTTCGTCGATCGGGCGGTCGGCGATCTCAAGAACATCGGTCGACGTCATGGCCTGGGCGACCGCCTCGTCGTCGGTCTTGGTCCACTGGCGGATCCAGCGGGTGCGCGGGTAGCGGCCGCGGCCGACCAGGTCGGCGACCGTGATGCCTTCCGGGGCGGTCGGTGACTGCGGCAGCAGGCCGAGTTTGGTGGCGACCTCGCGGGTTGGGATCGACTGGATGCTCTTGCCGTCCAGCAGCACCGTGCCCTTGGACGGCTTGAGCAGCCGGGCCAGGGTCTTCAGCAGCGTGGACTTGCCGCAGGCGTTGGCGCCGACGATGACGGTGATCTTGCCGGTGGGGATCTCGACCGACAGGTCGTCGATGATCTGCCGCTGGTCGTACCCGACCGCGAGTCCTTCAGCCGCCAGACTGTGTTTTGTCACGGGCTTCTCCACAGCGCTCTTCTCCATCTCAGCCACCACTTCCCACCCGGTTCGTCCGAGCCAGCAGGAACATCAGGTACGGCGCACCCACCACGCCGGTCACCACGCCGACCGGCAACTGCGTGTCGCCGAACGCGTGCTGTGCAATCAGGTCGGACAGCGCCACCACCAGCGCGCCGATCAGCGCGGAGGAGATCATCGCCGGTCCCGGGGACCGGGTGAGCCGGCGCGCGATCGGCGGACCGACGAACGCGACGAACCCGATCGGCCCCGCGGCCGCAGTCGCCACCGCGGCCAGGAACACGCCGATCACGATCAGCCCGAGCCGCGAGCTCTCCACCCGCAGCCCCAGCCCGTACGCCGTTTCGTCGCCGAGCTGCAGGATCCGCAGCCGGTGCACGAGCCAGACCGACAGCGGTACGGCGAGCACCAGCGTGACCGTCATCGCCTGCACGTTCGACCAGTCGCGCCCGTTCAGCGAACCGGTCAGCCAGATCAGCGCCTGCTGGGCGATCTCGACCCGGGCCTTGGTCAGCAGGTACGACGTGATGCTGGTGGCGATCGCGCCGATCCCGATCCCGATCAGGATCAGCCGGTAGCTCGACACCCCGTGCCGCCAGGCCAGCACGTACATGATGAACGCGGTCAGGATCGCGCCGACGATGGCGAACCCGGACACCGCCAGCCCGGTCATCCCGAGGATGACGATCGCGAACACGGCGAACGCACTCGCGCCGTACGTGACACCGATGATGTCGGGGCTGGCCAGCGGGTTCCGGGCGATGCTCTGGAAGATCGCCCCGGACATGCCGAGCGCGGCGCCGACCATCAGGCCGGTGAGGGCGCGCGGCAGGCGCAGCCGGTTCACGATGAACTCGGTGGCCCGGTCGCCGCCACCGAACAAGGTCTTCACCACGTCGATCACCGGGATCTTGAAGTCACCCAGTGACAAGGAGACACAGAACGTGATGAAAACCAGGACAGCCAGTACTGCGACCACTGCGATCGTGCGGGCCTGCCGGACCGCGCGGGCCCGGCTGATGATGTGGACTGCTTCTTCGGCTGTGGTCACAGGTCTGCCAGCTTCCGCCGGCGAACCAGCATGATGAAGAACGGTGCGCCGATGACCGCGGTCACGATGCCGACCTGCAGCTCGCCGGGCAGCGCGACGACCCGGCCGATCACGTCGGAGCCGAGCAGAAGGATCGGGGACAGCACCATCGAGTACGGCAGGATCCACCGGTAGTCGGGCCCGGTGATCAGGCGCGCGACGTGCGGGATGGTCAGCCCGACGAATCCGATCGGCCCCGCGGCCGCAGTGGCTGCGCCACAGAGCAGCACGACCACGACCGCGACGAACAACCGGGCCAGCCCGACGCGCTGACCGAGTGACTTCGCGACCTCGTCACCGAGGGACATCGCGTTCAGCACCCGGCCGCAGACCAGCGACAGCGCGATCCCGATCAGGATGAACGGCGCGACCTGGCTGGCGATGTCCGAGCCCCGACCGGCCAGCGAACCGACCGACCAGAACCGGAACTGGTCGAAGGTGTCGACGTCAGTGATCAGCAAGGCGGTCGTCAGCGACCCGAGCATCGCCGTCAGGGCCGCACCGGCGAGCGCGAGCTTGACCGGTGTCGCGCCTTCCCGGCCGAGCGATCCGAGGAAGTAGACCGCCACCGAGGCCGCGGCCGCGCCGGCGAAGGCGAGCCAGACGTACGCCGTCAGGCTCGACAGCCCGAGCCAATAGATGCCGCCGACAACAAACAATGCGGCGCCGCCGTTCACCCCGAGAATTCCGGGGTCGGCGAGCGGGTTACGGGTGACGCCCTGCATCAACGCACCGGACAATCCCAGCGCCGCACCGACCAGAAGGCCGATCAGCGTTCTGGGCACACGCAGTGAGTGAATGATGACGTGATCGGTATTCGACTCGTCGTAATGCCGCAGGGCCTCGATCACCGTGGACAACGGAATCTGCTTCGAACCGACCGCGATACTGAGCAGAATCACGAGTGCGAGCAGGGCGAGGGCGCCGACCAGCCCGAGGACCAACGTGGCGCGCCGGGTCCGGCGCGGGCGTGCCGAAACGGCGACGGGCGCGGAGTCGGCAACTGTGCTGGGCGGTGACATCGGCTTTTGGAATCCTCTTAGGTAAGGCTAACCTCTAGGGGCCTCAGAATAACCCGAGCTTTCCCGCCTGTGCACCCGAGGCTGACTTGGAGAACCCGATGACCGCAGTCGCCACCCAGCCCATCGTCTTCGATTCGCTGTTCGTGACCGTGCGATCCGTCGAGGATCTGAGCCCACATCTGCGGCGCGTGACGTTCACCGCACCGCGGATCGCCGATGCGGTCGTCGCCGGTCCCGACCAGCGGATCAAGGTCCTGCTGCCGCCACCGAACGGCGGCAAACTCAAACTCCTGTCCGGCGAGGACTGGTACGCCGACTGGTGCGCGCAGCCGGAGGACGAGCGCGTCATCATGCGCACCTACACGATCCGCGAACTGCGTGCGGGGCAGTCCGAGCTCGACATCGAGTTCGTGCTCCACGGTGTCAACGGACCGGCCTCGGCCTGGGCGACCGACGTCGTACCGGGTGCGGAGATCGCAATGTTCCTCCCGTTCGCGGTCGACACCACCAGCACCAAGGGAATGTTGAACTCCGGCGTCGACTACGTTCCGCCGAGCACCAGCAAGCACCGGGTCCTGATCGCCGACGAGACCGCACTACCTGCACTGACTGGGATTCTCGAGCAGCTGGCGCCCGACGTACAGGCGACTGTCTTCGCCCAGATTCCGGATGACCGTGACATCCGGCCGCTGCCGACACCCGGAACCGCCGATGTCACCTGGATCACCGCGACCCCTGAGTCGGATGCCGAGCTTCCGTTGCTCGAGGCCCTTGAATCGGCCGAGCTTCCGGACACCGTCGACTTCGCGTGGGTGGCCGGCGAGTCCGCGATGATCAAGGCGGTACGGCGTCATCTGGTCAACGTGGTCGGCCTGCCGAAGCCCGCGATCTCCTTCCAGGGTTACTGGAAACGCGGCGAGGCGATCGGCTGATCCGAGAGCGCCGGAGGGGCAGATCCCCGACGCTCCCGGACCGCCTTTTCAGAAGCCTGAGTCTGCTACCTCAGGCAGGATTTTCCGCGTGGGTCAACGTCTCCCACGCCACGAACAGAGCGTTCGTACCGGACGGACGGCGCGACTCGGTGAGCGCCTGCGTGTTCGCCATCGCGATACCGAGCCGGGTGTGCAGCGCGTTGTAGCCGACCTCGGTGATCGGACCGAGGCCGCGGGTCACCGAGCCGCCGCAGAGCCAGGACGGCACCGGCTCGAGATTCCGTTCCCAGCGGGACTGGAATCCGAGTGCATGCCGCAGTCGCTCGCCGTACTGGGGGTACATGTCGATGCCCTGGATCCGAGCCGTCTCCAGCACGTGCGAGATCGCGGAGATGCCGTAGCCGGTGTGGACGAAGTCGCGACAGGTCTCCTGAGTCAGACCGTTCACGAACGTGCCCTGGCCGTGCCAGTAGCTGACGATCTTCTCGCGGGTGTTGAGGTTCTGGCTCGGCACGGTCTTCGGCAGCGCACCGTCGGATTCGAGATACACGAACGCCGGCGCCCGGTAGCTGAACAGCGAGATCGCCTTGTCGTAGATCGCCCGGTCCTCGAGGAACACCCCGATGCCCTGGAGGGCCTCGATCATGGTGAGTTCCCAGTTGCCGTTGGAGTTCGAGCCGTTGATGATCTCGGGCACGTAGACGTTGCGCAGCATCGTCCCGAAGCGACCTGAGTTCGGCCAGTTTCCGTAAGCATGCTTGATGATTTCGGCAGCCTTCGGCCACGACGACGCCGCCCAGCCGGTTTGCAGCGGCGCGTTGCTGTTGGTGTGATCGCGGATCGTCGCCGACCAGGCATCCATCAGCTCGATGGACTTCTGTGCGTACCGCACGTCGCCGCTGATGTACCAGATCAGGGCATCCGTGTACGCCGCGATCGCGTCCTGGCGCTCGTTGGTGCAGCCGTAGTTCGGCTGGGAGTACGGGCCGCATTCGACAACGGCACGTGGCGTCGGCGTCCGGGACAACGAGCCGTACGCACTGTTCCTGGCCTGGTTGTAGGCGTTCGTCCACGGCTGCGCACCGGCCTGGACCTTCGCCTTCACGAAGTCCAGCTGGGCCCGGCTGACACCGACCCCAGGATGTGCGAAGACAGCCGGCGCTTCTGCGGGCGCCGGGGCTGCAGGTTGGACGGCGGCCGCTGGGCTGCTCAGAGCGCCGGCCACCAGACCGGCGCTCACCACACCCAGCAGTAGGACTTTGATTCTCATGGGCGGATTCCTTGCTTCTTAGGGGCGGTGAAGACTCTGCAGCTCCCCCCAGAATCCGCAGAGTCTTTTCGGAAGTTTGACGACGGACGGTAAGCACGTCAACATCTCAGCAGGCATTACTTCACGCTGGAACCAATACCGGTTTCTTCCCAGTTCAGTGGAACAAAGTGAGGATTTGTCCCATGAAAAGACGTCAGTTCCTGACCGTCGGAACAGCGATCGTGGCCGCCCCGGCACTACCCTCCGTAACCAGTACTGCCCACGCCGCACCGCCATCGAGCAGCCTGCCGCGGCGGGCGGACATCATCGCGGTCGTGCGCCGCGTCGCCGACCAGTGGATCGCCACCCACAGCAACTCCGGCGACAACGGGTGGGCCCGCGCGACTTTCTTCAGCGGCCTGATCGCCGCGCACAAGCTGACCGGTGAGGTGCGCTACCTGAACTACGCGCGCGCCTGGGCCGAGCGGCACAACTACGGCATCCCGGGTGGCGTCACGACCCGGCATGCCGACAACCACAACTGCATCCAGACCTACCTCGATCTCTACGACCTGGAGCCGAGCGCCGGCAAGCTGACCGCGGCGATCGACACCCTGAGCCGGATGGTGAACAGCACCAAGATCGACGACTGGTGGTGGTGCGACGCGCTGCACATGGCGATGCCACCGTTCGCGCGGATCGGCCGGCTGCGCGGAGATCCGGCGTACTGGACGAAGGTCTACCAGCTCTACAACCACACCAAGCGAACCCGGAAGCTGTGGATCCCGTCGAGCGGGCTGTGGTACCGCGACGAACGGTTCCTGCCGACCGGAATCCTTTCTCCCAATGGGAAACCGGTCATCTGGTCACGAGGTGACGGCTGGGTCGCGGCCGGTCACGTCAAGACGCTGAAGGCACTTCCGGCCGACGAGGCGAACGTCGCGGAGTACAAGACCGGCCTGACGCAGCTGGTGGGTTCGTTGCGGTCGATCCAGCGCTCGGACGGCTTCTGGAACGTCAACCTGGCCGACCCGCAGCACCTCCCCGGCCCGGAGACCAGCGGTACGGCGTTCTTCGCGTACTCGGCGGCGTACGCCGTCCGGACCGGATTGTTGCCTTCCATCACCTATTTGCCGATGGCGGCCCGGGCGTGGAACGGGATGGTGCAGACCGCCGTACACCCGGACGGCTTCCTCGGCTACGTGCAGAAGGTCGGTGACCGGCCGGAATCCAGCCAGCCGGTCAACTACCAGTCGACTGCCGACTTCGGCGTCGGCGCCTTCCTGCTGGCCGGTTCGGAGCTCGCTCTGCTGACGAACTGATCACGGGCGCCCCTGACGATCACTGGGGTGTCGTCAGGGGTGGCCGAGCTGGCTCGTGATGCGCTCGACCGTGACACCGGCCGCGAACCGCGGCGTACCGGGTGGTTCCACATCGGACCACTCGCCGACGTACTTGCGGGCGATCGCCTGCTCGAGCGCGAGCTCCGGATCGGGGACGAGCTCGTCCACCCGGCCACGCAACTCGAGATAGTACGTCGGCCGCGCCGGGTCGACGATCATCACCGAGATCACCGGGTTCCGGCGGAGGTTGCGCAGCTTCTGCCGGCCCTCCACCAGACTGATCCGGACCTGCTCGCCGTCCCAGAGGAACCACTGCGGGGTGATCTGCGGCTCGCCGTTCTTGCCGATCGTGCCGACGATCGCGACCGCCGTCGACGACAGCAGATCCTTGAATTCGGCGGGAATCTCCATCCTCGGGACCCTACCCGCCGCCGAGCTCAGTTGAGGTGGCCGGCCAGCTCGCCGGCCCGGACACCGGCCGCGTCCAGCAGTGCGCCTGCGGTCAGCACGCCGATGCCACCCAGCGACTGGGCCCGGACGACCGCCCGAACACTCGCGCCGTCGAAGGCGATCGTCAGCTGGATGGCCAGCATGCCCGGATCCTCCGCGCCGGCCTTGACCAGCTCACGGTGGAAGAAATCGGTCAGCTGCTGCTTGAAGTGCCGGGCGACCACCGAGCCCGGGTGCTCCGGATCCTTCAGCTCGACGGACGTCGCGACGTACGGGCAGCCAAGGTAGTTGCCGTCAGCAACAAGATTGTCCTGGCGCTCGAACACCTCCAGGATCCGCTCCCGCGGTGAGCGGTCGTCCGGCCCTGGCTGCAGGGTCGCCTGGAAGCTCGGGCCGCGGCTCGCGAGGCTCTCCGCGATCAGCTCGTCCTTGGAGCGGAACAGCTGGTACATCGACTTCTTCGAGACGCCGGCAGCCTTGCAGAGCGCATCCACACCGATGTGAACGCCGTCGCGGTAGAAGAGATCGCCCGCGGCCTCGAGGAGACGTTCGCGGGGTGTCGCCGAGCTGCTCATACGACGAGGGTACCGGCTCGATTTGAAGAAAGAAACCGATCGGTTTACTGTTAAGGAAACAGATCAGTTTCCTCTCAGTTCAGGAGCTTTCGATGACCTCACTCAACGGCGCTGTCGTCCTGGTTACCGGTGGTCAGCGTGGTATCGGCAAGGCCCTTGCCGACGATCTGCTCACCCGCGGGGTCGCCAAGGTCTACGTGACGGCCCGGACGCCGAAGCCGAGCACCGACCCCCGCGTCGTGCCGCTGCCGCTGGAGGTCACCGACACCGCCTCGATCGCGGCGCTCGCCGCCGCGGCGCCCGATGTCACCGTGCTGATCAACAACGCCGGAGCCGGTGCGCCGGAGAGCTACCTGGACGCGCCGACCGACGACCTCCGCGCGGTCTTCGAGGCGAACTTCTTCGGACCGCTAGAGGTCACGAAGGCCTTCGTCCCGATCATCGAGCGCAACGGCGGCGGCCACATCCTGAACGCCCACTCAGCCCTGTCCTGGGTGGCCCGGCACGGCGTCTACTCCGCCACCAAGGCGGCACTCTGGCACCAGTCGAACTCACTGCGCCTCGAGTTGCTGAACCGTGGCATCGGTGTCACCGGGCTGCACATGGGGTACGTCGAAACCGACATGACTGCTGGGGTCCCGGGGCCGAAGGTGCAGGCCGACGATGTCGCCAAGCAGGCGCTCGACGGGATCGAGTCCGGAGCGTACGAAGTACTGGCCGACGACACCGCTCGATGGGCCAAGCAGGCTGTCGCAGGCGACCTCGAGACGGTCTACCCGGAGCTGGTTCGGAGCTGACAACGTAGGCCACTGAGCGCAGGGTTCGGACCGCTGGCCGCACGACAGTCGTCCAGCCGCAGCCTCCGGGGCGGCGAGTAGCTACCAAGGTTCTCAGAATCCGCCGCCCCGGAGGTCCGCGCATGCCTCGACGTCTGATTATCGGTTCGCTCGTCGCCACCCTGCTCGCTTCGACTCTCACTGTGCAGGCCGATGCCGTTCTTCCGGCGCTCCGGGATCCCGGAGTCGGCTGCACCGCCGCAGCAGTCGGTTTCACACCGGTGCTGCAGCTGACACTGCCCGAGCGCGCCGGGTGGCTGGACAAGGAGCTGCCGTACACACTTGACCGCCGTACCGAGGTTGGATCGAACTTCGACCGCGTCGGCTACTGCCTCGAGCTGAACGGGCCGGACGGTCCGCAGCGCGTGTGGACTGCGATGGAGCCGTTCTCCCAGGACGCCCGCAACATCGGACTACCCACCAAGGCCGGACAGGTCACCCGGCAGCGTGTGGACGACCTGGAGGTCGCGTCCAACGTGCCGAACGTGACCACTGGCCTCGGACAGACCGGCTACCTGGAGATGTGGCCGAACACCTACGCCGAGAACACCAGTACTCAGGTAGCGAACACCTCTCCGATCACGTACGACGTGGACGACAGCCCGACCAACGGCGCGTACGGGTCGTTCCAGGTCTCGCAGGTCGGTCCGACTCGGCCGTCCAACGTGGCTGCGAAGACGGTGTTCGGAATCAACTCGTTCACTCAGCCTGCCGACGTACCGCTGTCTCTTGGGATCGGTACGAACCCATCCGGTCAGCCGGACTGGACGTTCGCCGGCAACGCCCCGCGGTACACCCAGCGGAAGCTGACTGCGTTCGTGCGGACATCCCTGGTGAGTCTGTCCGAGGCGCCGCAGGATCGGCAGCTGGTCCCACGCGACGCGGCGAACGGTGCGAACGTGCCGGTGGCTGGGCGGATCACCGATCCGAAGATCACCGAGGTGCAGTTGCGGGTGTCCAGCAACGGGCGCACTGACACGTACAGCTCGCGTGCGCGCGACTTCCGGTTCACTCCGCGAATCAACGCGGCCCTGCAGGAGTACACGTTCGAGCTCCGCGCACTTGGTGGCGGAATCGAGCGCGTGGTCGCCCGCCGTACCGGTGTGGTCTCGGGCGACGTGTATGTCATCCAGGGGCAGTCCAACGCGGAGGCGGCCAAGTTCAGTGGCGCTGCGAATGCGGAGGAGTCGCCGTACCTGCGTAGCTATGGCACTTCGACCTCGGACGGTCAGATCTCCGGGGCAGACCGCGTCTGGCACTACGCGACCGGTGACGTGACGGTGCAGTCCGGTTCGGTCGGGCAGTGGGCGATCCGGATGGGTCGTCGGATCGTAGACACGTACAAAGTGCCGGTGGCGATCGTCCAGGGCGCACACGGAGGTCGGCCGATCAGCTTCTTCCAGCGGAACGACGCTGACCCGGACGACCTCACCACCAACTACGGCCGGCTGCGCACGCGGCTCAAGGCTGCCGGTGTGATCAGTCAGGTGCGCGGGGTGCTCTGGTACCAGGGCGAGAGCGACAACGACAACGCCGCGGTGCACGTGACCGGCTTCCGCGCTCTGCTGGCGGACTGGCGCGCCGACTTCGGCAGTGCGACCCGGTACTACGTCAACCAGGTCCGCACGTCGCCCTGCAACAACACCACCAACATCGACCTGCGGGAAGCGCAGCGCGCCCTCGGCGACACCGACGGCGTCGTACTGCTCTCCACCAACGGACTGCCCGGCCACGACGGCTGCCACTATGCCTACCTCGGCGGCTACCGCGACCTGGGCGACCAGAACTTCGCCGTGATCGCCCGCGACCTGTACGGCGGCCCGTCGGCCGGTGTGTCCGCGCCGAACCCAGCCAGCGTCACCGCCACCGGCTCACAGCTCGTAGTGAAGCTCCGAACCGCCGACCCGCTCACTGTGGCCACAGGCTCGGCTGCTGACTTCCGCGTGGTCGGTTCGACGGTGACCGTGTCGTCGGTCGCGTACCGGGCCGGCGGAAGCCTCGTGCTCACGCTGTCCGGCCCGGCAACCGGAGTCACCGCTCTGATCTACCAGTGCCACAACGGCTCCGGACCGTTCATCACAAACGCGACCGGCACCGGACTGCTCGCCTTCAGGATCCCTGTGAGCTAGTCACGAGCACATCGCGGCCTTGGTCGTACTCCATCCAGGCCGCGATGTCGTGGCTGGACGACCCTTCAGCAGGCCGGCTTCGGCGAGCAGCATCGTGCCGGTGCAGACCGAGCCGATCCAGCGCAGCTGAGGTGCCAACTCGGCAATGCGCTCGGTCAACACACCGCGTCGCGCCTCCGCCCACGAGCCCTTCTCGGCACGGCTTCCCCAGCCACCGCCCGGGACGACCAACGCATCCGGAGTCCCGAGTCCGTCCGGTGCCCGGAACTGCAGCCCACTCATCCCAGTCACCTCCGTCGGACCGTCGAGCCCGACCAGGGACCTCAGGATCTGGCCAGTACGTCGGTGGCGCGGTGAGAGCGGTCGACGCCCTCGAGCAGCATCGTCACGCCGTCGGAGTTGTTGGTGCGTAGCGGGAGAATCTCCTGGTACGCCGGTGATTCGTACCAGCCCCGTGCACTCGCCTCGTCGGGGAACTCGATCACGATCAAGGCCCCGGCCCACTCGCCTTCGACGTACTCCGGCTGGTTGCCGTGGATGATGAAATGGCCGTCGTACGGCGCGAGCGTGGCGTCGATGCGGGCCAGGTACTCGGCGATGTCCGGGCCGAGGTTGACGTTCTGCAGGTTGGCGATCGCGTAGTGGGTCACAGGGGCCTCCTCGGCGGTTGGTGAGAGCACCAGCCTCGGATACGGAGGTCGTTGCGGCGATTACCTCGGAGGTCATCATGGTTGGTTGGTCTGGTGCCGACGTACGGTAGATGGCATGTCAGTCACAGGGGGAACGCCTTCCATACCCGCCGGGGAGGTGGAGGAGCACGTCGGCCCGTACCGGCTGATCCGCCGCCTCGGCCAAGGTGGCATGGGCGTTGTCTACCTGGCCGAGGGACCGGACCAGCAAGAGGTCGCGCTCAAGGTGCTGCGGCCGCACGTTGCGCACGACGAGACCGCGCGGGCGCGGTTGCAGCGTGAAGCCACCACACTGCAGAAGGTGAGTCACCCCGGTGTGGCCGGCATCCTCGACCACGACCTGGAGGCCGACCGTCCGTACCTGGTGACGCGGTTCGTACCCGGGCGTCCGCTGGACGAGCAGGTGGACGACCGTGGTCCGCTGACACCGCGCAAGTGGCTCCCACTGGCCGGGTGTCTTGCCGAGTCGCTGCAGGCGATCCACCTCGCCGGAGTGATCCACCGCGACCTCAAACCCGGCAACGTGATGATGCTCAACGGCAAGCCGGTGATGATCGACTTCGGCATCGCCCAGGCCGCCGACGACCTGCGGCTCACCCAGACCGGCCTCGTGATCGGTACGCCGGGCTACCTGGCACCCGAGCTCATCGAGGGCGAGATGGTGTCCGAGTCCGCCGACTGGTGGGGCTGGGCCGCCACAGTCACGTTCGCCGCGACCGGCCGCCGCCCGTTCGGCAAGGGCCCGTTCGAAGCGGTCCTGCACCGCGTGCACACCGGACAGGCAGACCTCGAGGGTCTCGACCCCCGTCTCAAGACTCTGCTGTCCGCAGCCCTCGCCCCCAAAAAGCAGGACCGCCCCACCCAGGCCGAGATCATGACCGGCCTAACCCGCTACGCCGAAGGCCGCGACGCCCTCCCGCCACGCGAGACTCCCGCCGCCGAAACCGCCCAGATGCACCCACCCACGCGCCAAATGACCGTGGTGATGCAGGGCGACACCGCAGAACCCGTGGCGACAGACCCGTCCCCCACCGACGTAGCCAACCTCGTCCCCCACGTCATCCCACCCCTGTCTGCCTTCTCCCCCCTGGCCAACAAAGTCCGAGACGCCGCCGCCACCCGCAAAGCCACCCGAGCCGCCGCCGCAGCAGCCGGAGCGGCAGGCGCGGCAGCCGGAGCGGCAGGCGCGGCAGGCGCCGGTACGGCAGCTGCAGGCGCAGCCGGCACCGGCCTAGCCGGAGCAACGGGCACAGCCGCCGGGGCTGGCTACGGCTCGACGGGCGGCGCTGGCTTTGGAACAGTCGCTGGTGCTGGTGGTTGGGGCCCTGGCGCGTACCCGGCGACATACAGTCCGGCACCAGTTGCGGCTGCACCTGGGGCGATGCCTTACCAGGGTTCGCCTCAGCCGGTTGCGCCGTACCAGCCTCCGTCGCGGGAGGTTTCGCCGTACCAGGCGCCGTCGACGGACGTATCGCCGTACCAGCGTCCGGGGCAGGCAGCGGAGCCACACCGCGCACCAGCGACAGGCCGACGTACGGCGGTAGTCGTGGGACTGATGGTCGGGCTGACCGGTCTGATCGCCCTCTACCCGTTGCTGGGCGCGCTAGCCGCCACAGTGCTGTTCGTAATCGCCAGAACCGTCGACCGCGGCAGTACGGCGTTGATGCGCCGCCGGCAGGTCCGCGGCCGCGCAGGTCGTTCCGATGGTGTTGTGGCTGTCGCCTCGTCCCCGATCCAACTGGTGACCGCAGGACTCATCACTCTGGTCTGTCTGATCCTGCCGCTGGTGATGGGCGCGGTCGTCGGCGGCGTCGTCACCGGTGTCACCGCCACAGCCAAGAGCGTGAGCTGGCAGCCCTTGTCAGCCGTAGGTTTCGGCGCAGCCGGCCTGACCGCACTCTTCACCGCCTGGTGGGGCCCCGGCGGCAACTCCCTGCGCCGCGGCGCCCACATCACTGCCCGCAACGTCTTCCGCCCCCGCTGGCTGGCCACCGCGGCAGCCGTCATCTTCCTCGCCATCGGCGGCTACACCTTCTACGAAGCCAGCCAAGGCGCCGGCTCCGACTGGGCCCGCAACCCCGCCGAAGGCGCCACCTTCGAACGCCCCACCCTCACCGACCTCCGCCAAGCCCCCTTCATCCGAGACATCCCCCTCATAGGCCTCAACTAGCCCGGAACACCCGGCACCTCCCACCGCCGCCGTACCGAGCGCCCACAATCTCGTGGGTTCCCCCAGGAGCTTGTGGGTTATTGACCCGCATGCGGGTGGAGAACCCACAACCCGCTGGGTTGCCCCATCAGATGGCGCATGCGAAAACCTGCACCCGGTGAGCCGGTCGGTGGACCGGGCGGATCTGTGGCACTGATCAACGTGCATGGCGAGCGGTCGGGTGCGCCGTGCTGAGCGTGGATCGTGCGGGGCGCGGCGGGTTGATCAGTGCTGGGGATCCTGCGGTGCCGGGCGACTGGCTTCTGCCTGTCGCTGAGCGTCCTCGAGTGCCTTGTCTGCCCATTCGAGATCGTCGGCAGCGAGTTCGCCGTGCTCGGCTTCCCCGGCCGACACGGCCTCCAGCCCACGGTGCAGACGTTCACTCTGGGCACCCGCCATCGCACCAAACTAATCCACGGTGTGACCGTCGGCTGCCTGGGGTGGCAGCCGACGGTGGGGGTCAGAGTTGGACGATCTGGGTGCGTTCGGGGCCTACGCCGATGGCGGAGATGCGGGCGCCGCTGAGGGATTCGACGGCGCGGACGTAGGACTGGGCTTCCTTGGGGAGGTCTTCGAAGGTGCGGCAGCCGGTGATGTCGTCGGACCAGCCGTCGAACTCTTCGTAGACGGGGGTGGCGTGGTGGAAGTCGGTCTGGGTCATCGGCATCTCGTCGTGGCGGACGCCGTTGACGTCGTAGGCGACGCAGACCGGGATCTTGTCGCGGCCGGTCAACGTGTCCAGCTTCGTGAGGACGAAGTCGGAGACGCCGTTCACGCGGGCGGCGTAGCGGGCGATGACCGTGTCGTACCAACCGCAGCGGCGAGGGCGGCCGGTCGTCGTACCGAACTCGGCGCCCTGCTGCCGCAGCCACTCACCGTCGGCGTCCAGCAGCTCGGTCGGGAACGGGCCTTCACCCACGCGGGTCGTGTAGGCCTTGACGACTGCCATCACGCGGTCGATGCGGGTCGGCGGGATACCGGTCCCCGTACAGGCGCCGGCGGAGATCGCGTTCGACGAGGTGACGAACGGGTAGGTGCCGTGGTCCACGTCCAGCAGGGTGGCCTGGCCGGCTTCCATCAGCACGGTCTTGCCGTCATCGAGCGCCTTGTTCAGCAGCAGGCTGGTGTCGGCGACCATCGGGCGCAGACGGTCGGCGTACTCGAGCAGCTCGTCCAGGACCTCGCGGATCTCGACGGCGCGGCGGTTGTAGACCTTCACCAGCAACTGGTTCTTCTGCTCCAGCGCCCCGGCGACCTTCTGCTCCAGGATCTTCTCGTCGTACAGGTCCTGGACGCGGATGCCGATCCGGTTCATCTTGTCGGCGTACGTCGGCCCGATCCCGCGGCCGGTGGTGCCGATCTTGCGGCTGCCGAGGAAGCGCTCGGCCACCTTGTCCAGCGTGCGGTTGTACGGCGGGATCAGGTGCGCGCTCGCACTGATCACCAGCCGGGACGTGTCCACGCCGCGTGCCTGCAGCGCGTCCAGCTCCTCGAACAGTACGGCGAGGTCGACGACGACCCCGTTACCGATCACCGGCGTCACGCCAGGGGTCAGGATCCCGCTCGGCAGCAGGTGCAGCGCGTACTTCTCGCTGCCGATCACGACCGTGTGGCCGGCGTTGTTCCCGCCGTTGAACTTCACCACGTAGTCGATCGAGGTCCCGGTGTTGCCGAGCAGATCGGTCGCCTTACCCTTGCCCTCATCGCCCCACTGGGCGCCGACGAGCACGATTGCGGGCATCTCAGCCCTCCTCTTCACGCGCCGGCCGCGGCCCTCACGACGTGCGGCAGCCGGACGCTGGAAACGGTGAAGCCCGGAGGCGTTCACCGACGGTTCATCCGGTAACGCACCCAGGCTCTTACGACCGAAGCCTACCGGAACCCGGTCCACTCGCTGAGTTCATCGTTGCAATCTCTCGAACGACCACTTCAAGTAAGTGTTTCATCACGTAACGGGTTGCCAATCTCCGTGATCACGTGCACACTCTTAGTCAGCGGCCCGCCGAAACTGCCGCAGGGGACGGTTCCGGCGGGCCGCTTCCTTATGTCTGAGGAAGAACAGGCTTATGGCTAAAGAGTGCGTCTACTTCCGGGCCGCATAGATCACGTACGGCGGCGCTGTCCGCTCCACCGGCATCCGGTCCGCACCCGGCCCGTCGTACCCCTCCGGCAACGTCGGCTCGACCAGCCCGACCTCGCGGAACCCAGCCGTGCGCAACCGCTCGAGGTGCACGTCCTTCGGCCAGTGATAGTCGATGAGGTCGACCGACTCCCCGTCCGGCCGGGCCAGCCGCATCTCGATAGCCTCGCCCGCCGCGTACTCCCGGCCTGCCTGGCCGTAGCGGCCGATCTCGAAAGGCACTCCGACCGAATCCGGATTCACGTCGAGCATCGCGTAGGTCGCCCCCGGACGCAGGACCCGATAGACCTCGGAAACAATGCGCTGAATGATTTCGGTCTCCGGAATACAGACGAAGACGAAGCACGAGATCGCGGCATCGACCGCACCATCAGCCAACTCGAGCCGCTGATCCGCACCGATCACCTGATAGGAGATCCTGGGATCCTGCCGCTTACGCTGCGCGACCTTCAGCATGCTCGGCGACCGGTCGGCGGCGATCACCGAAACGTCATGACTGCGAAGGATCTCCTCGGCCACGCGGCCGGTCCCGGCCCCGTAGTCGAGCACCGTGCGACACCCGGGCTCGGCCAGACCGGCCTGCGAGAACAAGGCCGGCCAGCCGAACGCCCGCTCGCGCACGGGCTCGTAGTCCTCGTAGCTCTCGGCAACCTCGAGCAAATTCCAGTCGGTAGTCATCGTTCTTCGACACTACGCCGCATTCCGCGGACACTGAGGCACTCTGCCCGAAGATGCACTCTGCAAAGCCGTGTCAGGCAAGGGCTTCCGGGTTCGAGTCGAGCCATTCCTGCACCCGCCGGTCGGCCTCTTCGCGGGACACGTCCTCGACCTTCGTCAGGATCGCCCACCGGTGCCCGAACGGATCGATGATCGTCCCGTAGCGGTCGCCGGTCATGAAGGTCTGCACCGCTTCCACCGACCTCGCGCCGGCCGCAACTGCCTTCGCGTACGTCGCGTCCACGTCCGGCACGTAGTGCACCAGCGACGAGTGCACCCACTCACCGTTCGGCGCCTGCAGCCCGATCTGCGGCATCTGGTCGCTGAGCTGCAGCATCGAGTTCCCGATCAGGAGTTCGGCCTGGCCGACCCGACCGTCCGGCATGTCCTGCCGGCTGATCACCTCGGCCCCGAACACCTCCTGGTAGAACGCGATCGCCTTCGGCCCGTCCGGTACGGCGAGGTACGGCGTGAGCGAGTGGTAACCGTCGGGGATGGGTTTGACTACGCTGTTTTTGTCGGTGTCCGTCGTCATGCTCTTAGTGAAGCCGTCGGTCACCGGACCGGTCTTGTAAGAAAGCGACAGCCACCGTGAGCACTCCGTCAGATAGCGAGAAGGGCATCCTGCACCCCCAGGAGCAGGCCCGGCATCGCACGCTGAGCCGGCTCGCGCCCGGCCCCGACGCCGCACGCTTCGTGGAGTGGTACTGGATCGTCGAGTGGGATCTGACCGAGCCCTACACGGCCGAAGTGCTCCCGTTCCCCAGCGTGAATGTCACCTTCGAGCAACCCGGCGGCGCCTTCGTGAACGGCGTCTACACGCGCAAGTTCGAGCGTCGGCTGACCGGCCGCGGCCGGGTGTTTGGGGCGAAGTTCTGGGCCGGCGGGTTCGGTGCGATCACCGGCCTCGACGTCGGTTCGTTCAGTGACCAGGTGCTGCCGCTCACCGCGGTCTTTCCGGATGGCGATCGGCTGGCAGATCTCGTGTTCACCGAAGAGTCCGACGTACGGCGTCGCGCGGTGTTCGAAGCGTTCTTACGGGATCACCTCGCGCCGCCGGACCCGTCGTACGAGTTGGTTCGCGAGATCGTCACCACGATGGCCACGGACCGCTCGCTGGCCCGGGTGGACGAGGTCACCGAGCGGTTCGACGTACCGATCCGGACCCTGCAACGCCTCTTCCGCCGGTACGTCGGCGTCGGGCCGAAGTGGGTGTTACGTCGCTACCGCCTGCACGACGGAGCCGAGTTGCTGGCGCGCGGCGAGGTCACCGAGCTCGCCGCGCTGTCGGCCGCGCTCGGCTATTTCGACCAGGCGCATTTCTCCAAGGAGTTCAAACAGCAGATCGGCCTGACCCCGGCCGAGTACGCGCTCCGGGCCCAGGCCGAACGTGCTGTCACCGCCTACCGCTGAGGGCACACCACGATGCTCGGTGGCTTCGGCTGTGCCATGTCCTGGCCGATGAAGAAGCTCGCGTGTGGCGGCTGGTTGTACGCCGTGTTCTGCCACGCGAGGCCCAGTCGGTAGACCGGGTCGTGCATCAACGTGTGCAGCCGCCGATCCGTCGGATGTGGGGTGCTGTAGATCCGCAGTTCCGAGCTGTCCGCACTGCGCCAGGCGATTTCCTCGCGCCAGTCGCCGAACAGGTCGGCCTGGATCGCCGGCGTACCCTTCGTGCTGTTGTTCGAGCGGGCCCCGGGGTCGGTGAGCAGGACGCTGGTGGTGCTCGTCTCCCAGTTCCACTTGGCGATCGTCGGCGTCCCGGTCGACGTGGTGGTGTCCCAGTCGTGGTCCACGATCTCGCGCAGCGGATCGCCGTCCCACCAGGCCAGGTAGTTGGCGGCCGGGATGGTGGTCGACACCAGTTCGCCGGTGGCGGACTTCAGCTGACCGACCCGGGAGTTCCAGGCCGCGTCACCGCCGACCGCCCAGCCCTCGGCGCCCGGATGCCGCGGATCGATATCGCCGGCCGCGGCCCGGCCGGTGTCCTTGGTGGCCGGGATGTCCCAGATGATTGCGCCGGACCGGGCGTCCCGCATCGTGGCACCGCGGTTGCCGCTCTGTCCCATGGATTCGTGCGCCGCGAAGACCTCCAGTCCCGGCCGGTCCGGGATCAGGTCACTGACGTGCAGAGCGTCGCCGTGCCCGAGACCCGTGCTGTACAACAGTTTCCCGTTGTCGTCGACGGTCATCGAGCCAAAGACGATCTCATCCTTGCCGTCGGCATCGACATCGGCCACCGAGAGGTTGTGGTTACCCATTCCGTAGCCGCCCTCGCTGCCCTTGTCGTTGGTGTCGAACACCCACCGCTGCTGCAGCTCCCCGCCGACGAAGTCGTACGCCGCCAGGACGGTGCGGGTGTAGTAGCCCCGGCTGAACACGACGCTCGGGCGTTCACCGTCCAGATACGCGACCCCGGCCAGGAACCGGTCGACCCGGTTGCCGTAGCCGTCACCCCAGGCGGCGACATCACCCCGCGGCGGCGTGTAGTCCACGGTGTCCAGGACCTTGCCGGTAGACCCTTCGAAGACGCTCAGGAACTCGGGACCGGTCAGGACGTAGCCACTGCTGTTGCGGTAGTCCGCGTTCGGATCGCCGATGACGGTTCCGCGGCTGTCCGTCGTACCGTCGGCGGTTTTCAGGGTGACCTCGGCTCGGCCGTCACCGTCGAGGTCGAACACCTGGAACTGCGTGTAGTGAGCACCGGCCCGGATGTTCGGTCCCAGGTTGATCCGCCAGAGCCGGGTGCCGTCCAGCTTGTAGGCGTCGAGATAGACAAGACCCGTGTAGCCGGCCTGCGAGTTGTCCTTGCTGTTGGACGGCGCCCACAGCTGGATGATCTCGTAACTGCCGTCGCCGTCGACATCACCGACGCTGGCATCGCCTGCGCTGTACGTATACGGCTGGCCGTCCTTCGTGTAGTCGTCCGCCGGCTTGTCGAGGCGGAGCGAGAAGTAGCTCTGAGCCCACGTGCCGAACTCGGCGGTGACCGGCGTCTCCCTCTTGTTGAACACTGCGGTCACCCGGTAGCGCGACTTCGCCGTACCAGCTGGGTCCAGCAGGCTCGTGGCGTCCACTAGCGGCTGCGGCGTGATCCGGACTCCGTCGCGGTACACGTGGAACGCTATGGACGCAGGGTCCGTCCCGAGTAGTCGCCAGCCCACCAGCACCTTGCCGTCAGCAGTCGGCACCGCGGACGGCGCGCGATCCAGGTACTCCGCCTGCCGTTTGAGCACTGTGACAGCAGGGGTTTCCAGCGTCGCCGAAGCAGCCGAGACACCGCCGGCATTCACGGCCGAGACCTGGTAGTAGTACTTGATCGTGGTGAGAACCGCACGGTCCTTGTACGACGTCGCAGCCGTCCGGCCGACCACCTGGTACGGCCCGTCCGGGGTTTCCGCCCGCGCGATCAGGTAGCTCCCCGCCGCCTTGCTCTTCTTCCACCCGAAGGTGAGGTCATGCTTGTGGATCGCCGTCAGCTTGAGCTTCGTCGGCGCGGCCGGGACAACCACCGCCGGGTCGACGACCGAGGCTCGGACTGTTGCCGAGGGCACCGACTCCACGCCGATGTTGTCGATCGCGGTCACGTGATAGGCGTACTCCAGCCCCGCGGTCACGGTGGAGTCGACGAAGCCCGGAGCGGCCTGATCCGCCACCTTGACCGGCTTCTCGTCGCCCGGCCCTTGCCGGTAGAGCCGGTAGCCGACAGCATCTGCTTCCGCGTCCCAACTGAGCGTCGCGCTGGGCGCTTGCGGGGCGACCGAATCGACCTTCAGGTTCGCCGGGGCCACCAGCAGCGGCGTGACGTCGATCCCGTTCAGGCGTGCGCCGGTTCCGCTGATCACGATGTTCAGCTGCCCGTCCGCGACCGAGACCGGACCGTTCAGCTTCTCGGTCACGCTCTCCCGGCCGGCGTTCCCGCTGCCGACCGGCCGGCCTTCGATGGCGAAGTCGGTCCGGCTGCTGCCGATCCAGTCGCCGCTGTACGTCTTGACCATGTACGTCCCGTTCGGAACGTCCAGCTTGAACTCGAACGGGCTCCCCGACAGCACGAAGTCCCGCTGCAGATCGTTGGGCACTCCCGCCGTACTGCCACGGTCCCTATCGGCCAGTGCCTCCGGTGCCTGAGTGAATCCGAAGCCCCGCTCGGTCGTGTACGTCGTGGTCCGGTTGACCTCGGTGTACCCGGCGGCCACCGGTGCTCCCACCGGCTGGAAGTCGAACTTGTACTTCGCTCGCTTGGTCGTGAACGTGGTTGCCACCGAAGGCTCCGACTCGCCACGCCCGTTGACTGCCCCCAGTCGATACGAGTAGCTCTCCCCCTCGGCCAGTCCCTGCACCACCGCACTAGTGGTCGTCGTAGTGCCAACGAGCGCGTACGCCGTGTCCGGGGCCGAGGCGGTCTTGCGGTAGATGCGGTAGATGTCGGCACCAGCGGGCGCAGTCCAACGCAGTACGGCGCCGGCGTTGGAAACGCTGCTCGCCATCAGACCGGTAGGGGCGGCCGGAACGTTCGCGGGCGGCGCTACCTCGATCACTTCATCCGCCAGCGGGACATCCAGCTTGGCGATGTCCGTGGCGACCAGACGGGCCAACTGGATCGCGCCGTACTCCTGGAAGTGCGTGTCATCGACGGTTCCGTTCGGGCGGCCGGGATAGACACCTGGGTCGACGTGCAGGAAGACGGCCTTCGCCGCATCCGGTCCGATCTGGTCGAGGTAGGCGCGGCTGGAGGCGGACAGGTCGACCAGGTCGACGTCTTCCTCGGCGGCCAGTTCGATCATCTTGGCGACGTACTCGGGGAAGCTCACATTGAACTTGCCGGTCGCCGCGTCGAAGCTTCGCCGGGAGACCGGGGTGACCAGGACCGGCACTCCCCCGCGCTGGCGGGTGCCGTGCACGTAGGTCCGCAGGTACTCCTTGTAGTCCGCGGGCGAGGCGTAGCGGTCGTCGACGCCTTGGGTGGCGTCGTTGTGGCCGAACTGGATGAACAGGTAGTCGGCCGGCCGGATCGTCCGCAGGATTTCGTCCAGTCGGCCTTGGCTGATGAAGTTCTTCGAGCTCCGGCCGCCAATCGCCTTGTTCACAACGAGTACGTCGTTGCTGAGGAACCGGCCGAGCATCTGGCCCCAGCCGGCCTGCGGCGCGAACCCGGGGTCGTAGGTCTGCACGGTCGAGTCGCCGGCCAGGAAGGCGGTCGGCTTCGCCCCGGCTGTCCGGGCCGGCGAGCGGGTGATCACCAGCGAGTTGATTTTGGCGGCGGTGCCGCTGAAGTCGAGGTTCAGCTGACCGTCGATCAGGGAGATCGGGAAGGTCATCGCCAGGTATTCGGCGGCCGGCTTCGGGGTGAGCTGGACCTTGGCCATTTTCTCGCCGGTGATCGCGATCTCGCTCGCCTCGGTGGCATCACCGGCCACCAGCGCGACCGTGTAGTCGCCATTCGGCAGGTCGACGACGAACGACGTACCGGAGACCGCGACGAAGTCGGTCCGCAGGGCGTCACCAGTGCCTCGGTCGACCGCTGTCACCTTGGCCGGATCGGCGAAGCCGTAACCGCGGCCGGCCTCGTAGGCGACTGGGCCGACGGCCGTGTATCCATCCGCGACCGCACTGCCTGAGGGGCCGAAGTCGAAGCGATAGGCGACCTCTGCCGTGGATGCGGCCACGGCGGAGGTCGGCTGGACCAGCGGAGCTGTCAGGACCAGCGGAAGCAGTACGGCGAGCGCCCTGCGGACAGTCATCATCGAGCTCCTGGGGACGGCGACGGAGAGTCAACGGAGAGTCAACGGAAAGCGTTCTCCCATTGAGACTGGATGAGTATCACGCCCGCTGACCGGCGAACAACGGTTCATCGACCGTCCCGGTCGGTCACTGATGGCCACTATCGGACAGGACTGAATCCTTTCAACACAGGTCGCGGAGCTCTTGACACCCGCTCCACGCCGTCCGTAGCGTGCGCGGCGTGAGAAGTTAACGCTTCTTTCCGGTGAATTCACGTCATTCGACGATATTTCCCGAGCTCAGGAGGAACCGTGGCATCCGTATTCGAGCGTCCCGTCAGCCGTCGGCGTCTCTTGCAGCTGGCGGGTGGGGTGACAGCGGCCAGCACCCTGGCGGCGTGTGGTGGCAGCTCCTCCGGCTCCGGCGGCGGCCAGCTGAAGGTGATCGGCGCGGGCAGCCAGGAGGCCGGTCTCCGTAAGGCGCTGGAGGAGTACAAGGCGAAGAACGCCGACTTCGACTTCAACCTGTCCTTCTCGCCCGCCGACCAGTTGCAGACCTCGCTGCGGGCGCAGTTGGCGGCCGGCAACGCGCCGGATCTGCACGCGGTCTACCCGGGCAACGGCAGCGCGATGTCGATGGTCCAGCTGAGCAAGGCGAAGCTGCTGGGGGATCTGAGCGACCAGGCCTGGACCCAGAAGATCCCTACCGGCTTCAAGGGCGCCTACCAGCAGGACGGCAAGACCTACATCTTCTCGCCGGGTACCAGCGTGCTCGGCGCCATCTACAACAAGAAGGCCTTCGCGAGCGCAGGGGTCGAGCCGCCGACGACCTGGAGCGAACTGCTGACAGTCTGTGAAACCCTTAAAAAGAAGGGCATCGTGCCACTCGCACTGGGCGCACAGACCCCGTGGGTGACGCAGCTGATCAACTACGCGCTGGTCCCAGGCACGGTCTACGCCAAGCAGCCCGACTTCGACGACAAGATGGCAGCAGGCTCGGCGTCCTTCGCGGGATCCGGCTGGGCCGACGCGATGAACAAGTACCTGGAACTGCAGAAGCGCGGCTACTTCAACGCGAACCCGAACGGAACGACGTACGAGCAAGCCACCTCGATGGTCGGCACCGGCAAGGCTGCGATGGCTGTTCAGGTCTCGGCCGTTCTACAGGCCTACCGGGCCGCCGCGCCGAAGCCGGACGACCTCGGGATGTTCCCGTTCCCGGCGACCGACACCGTCGCGGACAACTGGATCCCGGGCGGGATCGTGGTCGGCATCTCCGTCAGCGCGAAGAGCAAGAAGGCCGACCAGGCCCGCAAGTTCATCGAGTTCTGCGCACAGCCCGACGTCGTCAACGCCTGGGCCGAGGCGGTCGCGTGTGTTCCCTTGTACTCCGAGGGCGAGGCGAAGGTCGATCCGGTTCTGAAGCCCTTCCTGCCTTATCTGGCGGACAACAAGGCGGTCCCGTTCATGGACCAGCGCTGGCCGAACGCGGAGGTCCAGCCCACGCACTTCGCCGTCGTCCAGGAGCTGCTCGGCGGGAAAACCACAGTCGACGGAGCACTGAAGAAGATGGACGAGGCCTACCGGAAGAGCGCATGACGACGGTACGGCGGATGGGCGGGCGCGGCGGCATCGCGCCACCCTGGATGTTCGCCGTACCGGCGTTGCTGGTCTACGCCTTGGTGATGCTCTACCCGAGCATCGTCGGCGCGGGGTCGGCGTTCACGGACTGGTCCGGTGTCGGGGAGGAACGGTCATTCGTGGGGCTGGAGAACTTCCAGCAACTGCTCCACGACGACCAAGCGCTTGGTGCGTTGCGGAACACGCTGCTGCTCACCGTTGCGATCGTGGTGGTGCAGAACGGGCTGGGGTTGCTGCTGGCGCTCGGCGTACACACCACCATCAAGAGCCGGATGGTGCTGCGGGTGATCTTCTTCGCGCCGGTCGTGGTCAGTCCGGTGATGGTGTCGTTCCTCTGGAAGTACGTCTACAACCCGGCCCCCGACGCAGGACTCAATGCCGCGCTCGGGGCGGTCGGCCTCGGCGCGCTACGCCAGGACTGGCTGGGGAATCCGTCGCTGGCGATCTGGTCGGTCGCGTTCACAGTGATCTGGCAATGCGCCGGGTACTCGATGGTGATCTTCCTGGCCGGGCTGGAAGGCGTGCCGCCGGAGCTGCACGAGTCGGCGATGGTGGACGGTGCCGGGACGGTTGCGCGGTTCCGGCACATCACCTGGCCGCTGCTCGCGCCGGCCGTGACGATCAACGTGATGCTGTCCACTGTCGGTGGGCTGACGTTGTTCACCCAGATCATCGCGATGACCAACGGTGGTCCTGGCTATGCCACCGACACCTTGTCGACCGTGCTCTACAAACAGGCGTTCGTGTTCGGCAAGTTCGGTTACAGCACCGCGGTTGCGCTGGTATTGGCGATCTTCGTCGCGGCGGTGTCCTTCGTCCAGATCGGCTACCTGCGGAAGAGGGAGACGGCCGCATGAGGACGCCGTACCGGCCACGCACGTTTGTGCTCGAGCTTGTGATGGTGGCCGTTGCAGTCGCCTTCTTGTTCCCGGTCTACGCCCTTGTCACACTGGCGTTCAAGGATCCCGGGCAGATCGCGAACGCACCACTCTCGCCACCCAATCCGCCGTCGGTGGACAGCTTCGGCACGGCCTGGCAGTCGGCGTCGCTCGGCTCGGCGCTGCTCAACAGCACCCTGATCACCGTGACCAGTGTGGTCGCGCTGATCGTGCTCGGTTCGTTGGCCGCGTACTTCCTCGCTCGCCGCGCCTCGCGGTTGAGTTACAGCCTCTACATCCTGTTCCTGGTCGGGATCATCCTGCCGTTCCAGCTCGGCATGATTCCGCTGTACCAGCTCGTCAACGACCTGGGCCTGCTCGGGACGTACCAGGGCATGATCCTGTTCTACACCGGGATCCAGCTGCCCTTCACGGTGTTCCTCTACACCGGTTTCATCCGGTCCCTGCCCGCCGACTACACCAACGCGGCGCTGATCGACGGGGCTTCACACCTGCAGGCCTTCCGGCACGTGATCTTCCCGCTGCTGCGACCGATCACCGGCACCGTACTGATCCTCAACGCCGTCCACATCTGGAACGACTTCTTCACCCCACTGCTCTACCTCGGCGGCTCCGGCCGCGAGACAGTACCGGTCCGAATCTTTGCCTTCGTCAACGAATACACGTCCGACTACGGCCTGGTCGCAGCCGGCCTGGTGCTCGCCGCGCTACCGATCCTGATCATCTTCCTACTCCTGCAGCGCTACGTAATCCGAGGCTTCTCCAGCGGCCTCAAGGGATAGCCCGTTACTGCGCGGGCAACCGGGCACCGCACCCGGCCGAGCCAACAACCGGGGGCTTGAACAGGAAACGGTGGGCGTGAACAGGTCATTACTTATTCACACCCACCACAGACTGTCCACACCCCCCTGAGTTGGAGGGCGGTGCCCGTCACGGAATCCTGGTCGATCTGACCGCGATCGCCATCGTCGTCGAAAGTAGTCCGGCCAGCAGCGCGACGGCGAAGCCGTGGTGGGCGCTCTGGCTGTCGACGATGCCTCCGGCAAATGCCGCGCCGAGTGCTATGCCCGCAGCAGCGCCAGAGTTGAGCCAGGTGAAGGCCTGGGTCAGTACGGCTGGCTCGACGGACGACTCGGTGAGTACCGCGGAGATGGTCTGGAACGGCGCGATCGCCAAGCCAGGGAGGGCGAGTGCGATTCCGACTGCCCAGGGGTGATCGACGACCAGCAGCGGGATCGTCGTGATGGTGAGGATGCTCAGTGCGAGGACGAACTGGTTCTGGACGTCCATTCGCCAGCGGCGAGCGCCGTACGCGAACCCAGCGAACAGGCTGACCAGACTGGTGATGCTGTAGAGCGGTCCGGCCAGTGACGGCGTTCCGCGGGTGACGGCGTACGCGGTGACTGAGACCTGCATGCTGCCGAAGAACAAGCCGATACCGACGTTCGTCATCACCAGTGCAAGGAATCGCTTGTGCAGCAAGCGACTTGAGCTCACCTGCTGACCACGCCCGACAGGGGGCGGCGCCGTACGACGCTGTGCGGCCAACGTGAATCCGCCGGCCAGCACCAGCCCGGTGGCGAGGGCAGAACCGGCGACTGGGCTCCAGAGTGAGCTGACCAGGCCGACCAGCGCCGGGCCGACCAGGAAGGCGATGCCGATGCTCAAGGCCTCGAGTGTGAAGGCGGACGACAGCAAAGGTGATCCACGCAAGGCGTAGGACCAGCGTGCTGAGGTTTGTGCGCCCAGCTGGGGTAGCGATGCGCCCGCCAGCACACCGGCGGTGACGAGCACCCAGAGTGATGACTGCGCCACGGTCAGACCGATCAGGACTGCGATGGTCATCGCGTGGACCAGCAGGATGATCGGCAGTGTGCGGGTCTGGCCGAAGCGGTCGATCAGACGGGCGACCTGCGGTCCGGCCAGCGCTTCGGCGACGGCGAAGCCACCCGTCACGGTGCCGGCGACGGCGTACGAGTCAGTGGATCCGTGGACCAGCCAGACGATGCCGAGGCCCGTCATGGCGATCCCGATGCGGGCAGGTGCGGCTGCGAGGTAGAACTTCCACGCCCCGGGAGTACGGAGTACTTGGGCGTAGCTGAGCCGTCCGGTGAGTGCCGGCACGGTAGAGCCTTCCGCTGCCCGTCGGGGCGGGGACCGACCGTGGGCGTCCTGCTTCACCGGTCTGCCGAATCCGCCTACAACCGTCCATGTTCGGCAGGAAGCGGGGACGCGCGCCGCCTACCGGCTCTGTCAACGGGCAGAAATCATCGTTTCAGATTGATGCGCTCAGCTTACCGTCTTTCAGCACCGGCACCGAAAGACTCTGATCTACCTCTGCCGCGATCCGGACGTCTTCGGGATAACCGTACTGCGTGAGCTCGCGACCGCCGGCGCAGTCGTGCAGGAGCGTCGGCAGCTCGTCGGCCACCGCGTCGTACGCCGCCACTGCCGCTCGGGCCTCTGGTGAGAGGTCGTCTGTATCCAGAGCGCTGAGGAATCCACCTGCACCCCAGAGGTCCTCGACGGCCGGTCTGAGCGAGCCGTCCCGCCAGCGCTCCCCGGCTGCGATCGCGACGACCTTCAGGCTGGGGTCCGCGGCCAGACGCTGGCTGGCCCACTGCGCGGCGGCCAGCCGGTTGCGGAGCGAGACCGCGATGACGGTGGCACCGCTGTCGCTGAGTTGCTGCGCGACGGTCGAGCCATTGGGTGACGGCAGCACCAGCCGGGTCACTCCGGTCGCCTGACGGATGGTGACCGGGGACAGACTCACGTCACCGGGGCCGGCTTCAGAACGGCCGACTGCCAGGTGAGCGTCGTACTGGCTCGCGTAGGCGACGGCTGTCTCGTCACGCCAGCGATACGGGTAGACGTCGATGCCGAGGTCGGCCGCGACGGTGACTGCGGTGGTGAAGGACAGCACGTCGACGACGGCGACCAGGTGTCCGGCAACCACCTCGGCACCGACCGGACCCCAGTCGAAGCCGACGCGGAAACCGTGCTGGGCGTACGGGCTGGTCATCCGACGCATCCTGCCGTCGGGGTGACCAGCCCGGCAACCCGGTTTAGACCCGTGTTTAAGCCAGCACGTCCGCGGCGGTCGCGGACGAGTCGCGCAGGAAGGTCGTGCAGCGCTCGGCCTCTTCGGTCTCACCGATGATGCCGGCCGCCTTGCCGAGGACGGCCAGGCAGCGCAGGAAGCCGCGGTTCGGCTCGTGCTCCCACGGAACCGGGCCGTGGCCCTTCCAGCCGTTGCGCCGGAGCGCGTCCAGACCGCGGTGATAACCGGTGCGTGCATAGGCGTAGGCCTCGATGGTTTTCCCCTCGGCGAGGGCCGCCTCGGCCAGCGTCCCCCAGGCCAGCGAAGAGGCCGGGAGCTTGGCCGCGACCTCCACTGCGGGGGTACCGGCGGCGAGTTCCGCCGCGGCCGGGTCCACGGGGAGTAGTGTCTCGGGTGGGCCTGAGAGCAGATTGTTCAATTCCATAAGCACATCTTCGCCGATCACGCCGCCGACCCGGCACGTGACCGTCTGGCGAAATCCGTTGACCGTTCACCGACCGGCCACGGATGCTTGAGACCCTTGCGTCAACACCGCCGTGGTTCCCAGCTACGGCCGGAAGGAGGCACCGGATGAGCGTCATAGTCCTGAACGCGTCGTACGAGCCGCTGCACACTGTCTCGATCCAGCACGCCATCCGGATGCTGGTCCGCGAGGTCGCAGTGGTGGAAGAGGCGCACGGCGAGCGAACTATCGGCCCTTTCCCGGTCCCCCGCGTGCTCCGCCTGGTCCGCTACGTGGTCACCCACTGGCGCTACGCCGCCGGCCGGATGAAGTACTCCAAGCACGGAGTCCTGCGCCGCGACAAGTTCCGCTGCGCCTACTGCGGCCTCGCCAACGCCGACACCATGGACCACGTCCAACCCAGGTCCCGAGGCGGCCGCACCGAGTGGCTCAACGCGGTCGCCGCCCACGCCTCGTGCAACGAGCGCAAAGGCAACCGCACCCCGGTAGAGGCCAACATGCCCCTCCTCTGGCAACCCTGGGTCCCAACCAGAGCCGAGCTCGTCATAATCACATGACGAGCATTTTTTATGCCTTTTTCCAGGTACCACGGCCAGATTGAGATCACGACGGTCGCCGACCGCCCGCACCTGGCCGGCGCCACCCTGGACGCCGGCCCCTGGCCCGACTTCATGCGCCACAACCGCGTCTCCGAGGCCTACTTCCACCGCACCCTGACCGACTTCCCCACCACCTGCCTGATCGCTACCACTCCGGATGGTCAGGTGGTCGGTGACGCCCATGCGGTCCAGCTGGCTCGACGTGCCGAGTTCCCCACCGGCGGCTGGGAACAGGCGGTCGTCTGGGCCTTCGCCGACCTCCACCGCGGCGTACAACCCGACACCACCTGCGCACTCAACATCAGCGTCGCTCACCACCTCCAGGGCCAGGGCCTGGCCGCCGCACTGCTATCCGCACTCCGCGAGACCGCCGCCGAGCTCGGCCACAGCTCGCTGCTCGCCCCCGTCAGGCCGAGCCAGAAGTCTGCCGAGCCGCAAACCCCAATGACCGAGTACGCCGCTCGCACCCGACCGGATGGTTTGCCGTTCGACGCGTGGCTCCGCACGCATGCCCGGGCCGGTGGGGAGATCGTCACGACGGCCCCTGCGTCATGGGTCGTGGTGGGATCCCTCGACGAGTGGCGCCAGTGGACCGGGCTGCCGTTCGACGAGAGTGGCGAGATCGAGGTCCCGGGCGCCCTGGTACCGGTTCGGTGTGACATTGCCCAGGATCGAGCCGTGTACGTCGAGCCGAACGTGTGGGTTCTCCACAGGTTGGAAGTTGGTGGGGGAAAGCGGGGGTGATTGCTGCAACTTCTTGGGTATGAATCCTCAACTAGCGGTGATGGCCTGCCTTCGGGGTGGGGTCTTTCGGCGGGCGGATGCCCGGGCTTGTGGTTATGACGACGCGGATATCGACTATCTGCTGGCGACCGGTGGGTGGCGGCGAATCCGGCGCGGGACGTATGCGGAGCAGCGGGCGTTCGAGGTCGTGACGGAGAAGGCGTTGTACCTGCGGCGGGTGCATCGCGCGCTCCGGGCGGCCGGTGGGATGGTGTTTGCCAGCCATCAGTCGGCCGCGGCTCTGCATGCCTTGCCGGTGTGGGGGCTGGATCTGTCGACCGTGCACGTGACGGCCGCCTCGGGGCGCAGCGGGCGAGTCGGCGGTGTGTACCGGCACATCCGGGATCCGGTCGGCCCCGGCGTACTGATCTGGAACAGGTTGCCAATGGTGTCCGCAGCCCGAGCAGTCGCCGAGGTGGCCGCGACCTCGCCAACCATCCCGGCGATCGCCCTGGCCGACGCCGCCCTGTACGCCGGGCTCGCCACCAAACGCACCCTGCGCCGCGCGGCAGGCCTCCTCCCGTACGGCGGGGATCGCGCGCTCGGCGTGTTCGCCCACTGCCGGGGTTCGGCGTCGGTGGCCGAGTCGCGGCTGCGGTTCATCCTGAGTGCAGCCGGCCTCCCCGACCCGGCCGAAGCGCTCCCGCCCGGCCTCGAGATCGCAGAGCTGGAGGCAGCCCTCTGGTTCCCCGAGCAACGCACCCTGCTCGAGTTCGAGCCCCGCCACCCCTATTGGCACGAAGAGCTCGAAGAAGACGCCGACCAACCACCACCGCCACCCACCGCGGACGGCCCACCCCCAGTCGAAACCTGCTGGATCCCCTGGACCGACCTCGACCACCCGAAGACCGTGCTCGACCGCATCACGAGCACGTTCGCCCGGGCAGCCCGCCGGACCGACATCCGGCACGTCGACTTCGCCCGGATGTGACCGAGGGGCCCATCGCGTCAGCGATGAGCCCCTCGAAACACCAGACCTGCAAGGAGAAACCAGATGTCAGGCGTTCAGCGAGGTGCCGGTGGAGCGGAGGCTCTCGCAGGCTTCCTTGACGCGGTCGGCCATGCCGGCCTCGGCGGCCTTGCCCCAGGCGCGGGGGTCGTAGGCCTTCTTGTTGCCGACCTCACCGTCGACCTTCAGCACGCCGTCGTAGTTGCCGAACATGTGCGCGGCGACCGGACGGGTGAAGGCGTACTGCGTGTCGGTGTCGACGTTCATCTTGATCACGCCGTGGTCGACCGCGGCGCGGATCTCCTCCAGGGTCGAGCCGGAGCCGCCGTGGAAGACCAGGTCGAACGGGCGCTCCTTGCCGATCTTGGCGCCGACCGCGTCCTGGATCTCCTTCAGGATCTCCGGGCGCAGCTTGACCGAGCCCGGCTTGTAGACGCCGTGCACGTTGCCGAAGGTGAGTGCGGTCAGGTAGCGGCCGTGCTCACCGGCGCCGAGGGCCTCGACCGTGGCCAGGCCGTCCTCGATGGTGGTGTAGAGCTTGTCGTTGATCTCGTTGGCGACGCCGTCCTCCTCACCGCCGACGACCCCCACCTCGATCTCCAGCACGATCTTGGCCGCGGCCGCCTTGGCGAGCAGGTCCTTGGCGATCTCGAGGTTCTCCTCAAGCGGCACCGCGGAGCCGTCCCACATGTGCGACTGGAACAGCGGGTTCTCACCGCGCGCGACGCGCTCGGCGGAGATCTCCAGCAGCGGCCGGACGAAGCCGTCCAGCTTGTCCTTGGGGCAGTGGTCGGTGTGCAGGGCGATGTTCACGCCGAAGTTCTTGGCGACCTCGTGCGCGTAGGCCGCCAGGGCGACCGAGCCGGTGACCATGTTCTTCACGGTCGACCCGGACAGGTACTCGGCGCCGCCGGTGGAAACCTGGACGATGCCGTCCGAGCCCGCCTCGGCGAAACCGCGGATCGCGGCGATCAGCGTCTGCGAGGAGCTGACATTGATGGCCGGGTAGGCGAAGCGGTTCTGCTTGGCCTTGTCCAGCATCTCGGCGTAGACCTCAGGGGTGGCAATAGGCATGTCTCGCGGTACTCCTCACAACAAAGTTCCTGTGGGTTGAGCTCCAGTATCACCGCCGGGCACTTCGTCGTACCCAGCAGCCTGCCTGCCGAGCCGGCCAGGTGGCCGGGGAGCGAACAGCAGACGAACAGACCAGTTGATGAACAGGACCGATCCAGTTTGTTACAGCTTTCACGCCGATCCGGAACGCGGGCCCCGCGGGGTGAGGGCCATGTGCAGCCGGTACCGGTCGGCCCGGTAGGCCGACCAGGACAGCTCGACGACCTTGCGGCCGGCGAAGGTGGTGCGCTCGAGGACCAGCAGGGGTGCCCGCCTGGCCACGCCGAGAACCCGGGCCACATGACCGTCGGCGTTGTCCGCCCGGACGGTCTGCTCACCGGAGGTGACGACGACGTCGTACTCGCTGGCGAAGACGTCGTACAGGGTGCCGAGCTCGCGGCCGAGCAGGCCGGGGAAGAGCGCGGACGGATAGAAGCCGACCTCGTAGGCCATCGGCGAGGCGTCGGCCGTGCGCAGCCGCTCGACCCGGATCACCTTGGTGCCCTTGGCGACCCGCAGTCCCTTCGCGGTCTCGTCGGAGGCCTCGATCTCGGTGGCCGACAGCACCACGGTGCCGGGCTCCAGGCCACGCGCGCGCATCTCCCGGGAGAACGACGTGAGGTGCAACTGGGAGTCGACCTGCGGGCCGGTGACGAAGGTGCCCTTGCCGTGCACCCGCTCCAGCGCGCCGGACTCGACCAGGTCGCTGATCGCCTGCCGGACGGTCACCCGGGACACGTTCAGCTTGTCCACCAGGGCCCGCTCCGAGGGGATCGGATCCCCGGGGTGCAGCTCGACATCGATCAGTCGTTCCAGCACCGATCGGACCTGGGCCCGCTTCGTCGCCACCATCGAAACTCGATCCTCCAGACCTGGGCGGGACTCGGGGGTGCCCCGGGACGCCGCTCACTGCTATCGTGCGCAGCATACCTGTTAAGACCAGATAGGACCAGTGATCGTAGTGGTGTCTGTCCCCGCCCCGGCAACCCAGATGGCGCGCGAGATCGCCGAGCAACCGGCCGCCCTGGCCGCGACGTTCGAGCACGTTCTCCCGCTGCGGCACGACATCACGCGGCTCGCCGCTGGTCGCCGCAACGTCATCTTCGTGGCCAGGGGATCGTCCGACAACGCGAGTGTGTACGGCCGCTATCTGACCGAGATCCACGCCGGCCGCCAGGCCGCGCTGGCCGCTCCGTCGGTCGCCACCCTGTACGGCGCCAACCTCGACCTGTCGAACTCGCTGGTCGTCGCGGTCAGCCAGTCCGGAGCGACCCAGGAGATCGTCGAGACCGCGGAGTGGGCCAAGCGCAACGGCGCCGCCGTGGTCGGCATCACCAACGACGGCGACAGCCAGCTGGCGTCGACCGCCGACGTCGCGCTGATCACCCAGGCCGGCAAAGAGCTCGCCGTACCGGCGACCAAGACCTACACCACCCAACTGGCCGCGATCACCGTCGTCGTCGATGCGCTCGCGCAGAAGCCGGGCACGCTGGACGCCGATATCGCCCGGGTCCCGGATGCCGCCGCGAAGATGCTCGAGGGTTCGGTCGAGGAGGCCGCCGCGCTGCTCGCCGGTGCGCACGACGTGCTCGCCAGCGGCCGCGGCCTCACCTTCGGCACGACGCTCGAGGTGGCGCTCAAGCTTGAGGAGACCTGCCTCCAGCCGGTCCGCGGCCTGTCGTACGCCGACCTGAAGCACGGCCCGATCGCGGTCGTCGACGCCGACCTGGTCACCATCCTGGTCGCCGCCGGCGAGGGCCCGGCGCTGCCCGGCATGACCGAGCTGGCCGGCCTGGTCCGCGAGAAGGGCAGCAAGATCCTCGGCATCGGCGGCGACCCGATCTTCGCCTCCCGCTGCGACGTGAACCTGCCCGGCCCGGACCTCCCCGAGACCCTGGCCCCGCTGGCCCTCGTCATCCCGGCCCAGCGCGCGATCGAGGCCCTGGCCCGCAAACTCGGCCTCGACCCCGACGCCCCCCGCGGTCTGCGCAAGGTCACCCAAACCGACTGAGGTAGCGGCCAGAACCTGTCCTCTTCTGCTGGGAGAGTAGAGACATCAGAACAGCACGAGAGGGTGTGGGCAGATGTTGCGAGGCATGGCGACGGTGAGTTTCTACGCGGACGACGTGAAGGCGGCGCGCGACTGGTACGCGGGGTTCCTCGGAGTCGAGGCGTATTTCGCACTGCCGTCCCAGGAGGAGCCGGCGTACGTCGAGTTCCGGATCGGGGACTTCCAGGCCGAGCTCGGCATCATCAACGCCAAGTTCGCCCCGCACAAGGTGGACGGTGGACCGGCCGGCGCCATCCTGAACTGGCACGTGGACGACCTCGAAGGAACGCTGGCCCGGCTGGTCGAGCTCGGCGCCACGGTCAACGAGGGAATCGTCGACCACGGCGACTCGGGCTTCCGGACGGCCTCGGTCGTCGACCCGTTCGGCAACCTGCTCGGCATCATGAACAACCCGCACTACCTGGAGATCGTCGAGTCGACCCGCTCCTGACCCACCACCCGAGGCCCACGCCCCTGACAACCAGTCAGCCGGCGTGGGCTTCGTCGTACCCGCCCTACCCAATCACCCACACGCCACCCCACCTTTAGCACCCACCAACCACCAAACACCCGCCCGGACGGTCGAACCGTGCCCCAGGTCCCCCACGCGCGCCACCTTGAGCACCCCTCAACCACAACCCGCACCCAGCGACGGTTGAACCGTGCTCAAGGTGGACCCGAGCGCGACTTTGAGCACCCATCAACCACGGAGCAGCCGCACGGATGGTTGGACCGTGCCCAAGGTCCCCCACGCGCGCCACCTTGGGCACCCCTCAGCCACGAACCGCACCCGGGAACGGTTGAACCGTGCTCAAGGTGGGCCGGCGCGACTTTGGGCACCCATCGACCATGGAGCGGCTGCGCGGATGGTTGAACCGTGCTCAAGGTGGGGGTTAGAGGTGGCCTCGGTGTTTTAGGGCTGTGGTGATTTGGGTGGCTGCCTGCAAC
>NZ_SMKA01000585.1 GCF_004348455.1 Kribbella albertanoniae | reverse complement strand
CCCTCCCCAACCCGGTTCGGGGAACACCCAGCGACCTCCATGCCGAACCGCCCGCCCCAAACCGGTTTGGGGTGGATCACCGACGGATTCGGGGGGATCCTCCCCAGATCCCTCCGGACCAGTGCGGGCCCTGCCCGGAACCGGTCTGGGGAGCAAGGTGGGCCGGCCAGGGCGAACATCCACCCCAACCTCCCGCAACGGGTCACTTGTCCGGCGGCGGCTCGACTTCCCAAGCCATAGCCCGTCAGCCCCAGGCGACGGGCACGCGGTCGCCGACCTCGCCACCCGGCTCAGCCACGCGCTCTGCTAGCCATGCTGCTTTGGTCGGCCGCCGTGGCGGCCGAGTCTCGCGAGGTCACGCCTTTGTGGAGCCTAGTGGGCAGTATCTGCAAATTTGCTTCCACTGATCGCCGGTATGGCACCGGCCGCAGGTACTCACGGCGGGGTTGCCTGCCGAGTTGGAGGGTTGCCCCCTGAAAATTTCGATGGGCAACCCCCCAGGTGGAGGGATAACCCATTGGGTGGGGCGCGGAGAGACGGAACCCGGTGGGTCGG
>NZ_SMKA01000584.1 GCF_004348455.1 Kribbella albertanoniae | reverse complement strand
CTCGGACTGAGCCCAGCACACCAGTCGCGTCCGCTTGGAGCGAGACCGTCCCCGTCCCATCCAGCCGATACGACTCCACGCCGACGGCGTCCTTCGGGACCGAGTCCAGCCGACTCGGGTCCACTCCGGCGGCGTCTGTCGGGACTGAGTCGGGCAGGCTCGGATCTCCAGCGAACCTGTCGGAGCCGTTCGAGTCCACTGCAGCGACGCCCAGTCCGTCGTACGCGCAACCGCCGGCGGCGTCGGTTGCTGACCCGCGCACCGCACGAGGCAGCAGCGAACTGTCCGGCCCGCGCACCGCAGCAATCCGCGAGAGCAAGGCCGCCGCGAACCGTCGGCCACGCCAGGCAGCAGACAGTACGGCGGTCGACGCCGACGGCCGTCCGCTCGCCCGCACCGCAGGTGGCACCGGCAGAAAGCGCCGCCCGTTCGTCGCGGTGACAGCCGTGCTCCTCGTCGTCGGCCCGATCTCGTGGATCCTCCTGCACCAGCCGCCGAACGACAACACCGACGCCTCCCTCCCGATCGGCACCCGCACCGACGACTCCTACGCAACACCCAGCACCATCCC
>NZ_SMKA01000583.1 GCF_004348455.1 Kribbella albertanoniae | reverse complement strand
CCCTTGAGCACCCCCCAACCACATTCGCCCTCCCGCAGCGACCGATCCGTGCTCAAGGTGATTGCGGCGCGCCTTGGGCACCGGTCAACCACGTTCGCGGTCTCGCGGTGGCTGATCCGTGCTCAAGGTCGCCCGGCCGGCCACTTTGAGCACCCCTCAACCACGCGCGTCCCGTCGTACCGACTGATCCGTGCTCAAGGTGATTGCGGCGCACCTTGAGCACCCCTCAACCACGTTCGTGGTCTCGCGGTGGCTGATCCGTGCTCAACGTCGCCGGGGCCCGCCACTTTGGGCACCCCTCGACCACGCGCGTCGCGCCGTACTGGCTGATCCGTGCTCAAGGTGATTGGGGCGCACCTTGGGCACCCCTCAACCACGTTCGCGGTCTCGCGGTGACTGATCGGTGCTCAAGGTCGCCCGGGCCCGGCACTTTGGGCACCGCTCGATCACGTGGGTCGCGCCGTACTGGCTGATCCGTGCTCAAGGTGGCTTCGGCGCACCTTGGGCACCGGTCAACCGCGTTTGGTGCGGTACGGCGACTGATTGGTGCTCAAGGTGTGGGGTTAGGTGGTGCAGGCGGGGGC
>NZ_SMKA01000582.1 GCF_004348455.1 Kribbella albertanoniae | reverse complement strand
CCCCCCAACTCCGTGGTTATCCCCCGAGACGAGGGGCTGCCCCTCGAAAATCTCAGCAGGCAACCCTCCAGATCAGCAGGCAACCCTCCAGATCAGCGGGCAACCCTCCAGATCAGCGGGTAACCCTCCGGGCCGGCGGGCAACCCTCCACGTCCGTGGTTATCCCCTGAGATGAGGGGTTGCCCCTCGAGAATCTCGGCGGGCAACCCTCCAGATCAGCGGGTAACCCTCCAGATCAGCGGGTAACCCTCCAGATCAGCGGGTAACCCTTCACGCCAGCGGGCAACCCTCCATGTCCGGGGTTATCCCTTCAGTTCGGGGGTTGCCCCTTGAAAATATGAGTGGGCAACCCCCCAGCTCGACAGGCCAGCCGGCTGCCCACCGGGCTACCCAGCCCAGCTGTTTTGCACTGCGGGTGCTGGCTGGGGTGGGGTTCCACCGGCCTTCAGCCGGCTGCACCGGGTGGTGGGGTGCCGTGGTGGTTGAGGTGGTTGGGTGCTGTCGGCGACCGAGGTGCAGGTTGCCTGGGGGTTGGCGGGCTTTGGTGGCTGTTGGGAAGCTGTCTCTTATACGCATCTGACGTTTCCG
>NZ_SMKA01000581.1 GCF_004348455.1 Kribbella albertanoniae | reverse complement strand
GGGTGGCCCGTCGAGCCGGAGGGTTGCCCGCCGCCCCGGAGGGTTGCCCGTCGAGCCGGAGGGTTGCCCCGTGAAATTTTCGATGGGCAACCCCCGACTCGAGGGATATCCCCGCAGCTAGCTTCCGGGGCGTGCTGGTCGTGCGGATCCTTCGGACGTTGCCGGTACGGCGCTCTGCCGCGCCGCGTGCAGGCGAGCCGGTGTACTGCGGTCACCAGCTGGGGACCCCGGACATCTGGTGCGGTGTCCGGGGTCCCCAGTAGGTGTCCGCGGTTCGGCCGTTCGGCCGGCTACTGCGCGGGCTGGGGAGTTCTACCGGTCGTTTTCGGGGGGTAGGACTCCCCAGCCGCGAGGACAACCGCGTGCAGCAGCCCCAACCAGCCCGATCTGCCTCAAAACACCGCAGCGGGTCAGCAGAACGGCCTCGTCTCCGTCGGCGGCAACCAAAGCCCGTCAGCCACAAGCCTCGTCCACCTCAGCTCGCGACCGAACCATCCCAGCCAGGCACCGCCCAGCCACACGCCGTGTGTAACGCTGGCCAGCAATCCCCGCCATAAAGACCGGCCGCACCACCACCCCCGCCATACGAG
>NZ_SMKA01000005.1 GCF_004348455.1 Kribbella albertanoniae | reverse complement strand
GGTGGGCGACATCTCTAGCGCCGTGGTGGCCAGGGCGCGGAGGCGGGCGGGGTTGCCGTTGGCGGCTCGGACCAGGTGGTCTACGGCTTCGGGAGTGTGCGGTACGGCGGCCTGGCGGAGGGGTTCGGCGAGCGCGGGGCGGAGTTCGGCGTCGGTGAAGGGCTCGAGCTTGCGGATGTCGAAGCGGCTGACGACGTCGGTCTCGATACCGGCTTGGCCACCGGAGGCTGCGAGGAGGCGGCTGGTGGTTCGGTCGCTGCCGGCGGCGATCAGGAAGACCGGCTGGCGGTTCTGTTCCAGGCGTGCAGCCAGTTCGGTGACGGCGACCAGGTCGCGGTCGGAGGCGTTGTCGAGGTTGTCGACCATCAGGAGGAGCGGTTCGCCTTTGGCTGCTGAGATTTCGCCGAGGCGGTCGGCCAGTTCGTTCAGCGTGCTGCCGACCTCGTCGACCTCGTCGGTCTCATGTTGTTCCTTCGCCACCACCTGGAACGCGCCGGGCACCCCCACCCGCACCTCGTTCCCCGACTGCGGATGCCGCGACCGGCCGGCCAGCTGATCGAGGTCCTTCTTCAGCGTGCGCGCCGCACCGGCACCGAAGTGTTCCCGGACCGTGTCGAGGTCCTGACTGATCGCCCGAATCAGCCGGTTCTCCAGCGGCTCGCGCGGCGAAGCCTCCACCCGTACGGCGATCCACCCTTCCCGAGCGGCAAGCCCCTGCGCCCGATCGAGCTCCCGGCTCTTCCCCATCCCGGGCTCCCCGGTGAACAACACCGTGGTCCCACCCGGCACCCGCTGATCCAGCGAGATCGGCCGCCCCTCCGCATCCTGACGATCCACCGTGTACGACGGCTCCCGCGCCGTACCGAGGATTTGGCCTGCCGTGGCAGCACGCCCGGCCTCTGCAATCGGAGCGAGAGCGCGCTGGGTGGAAACGTGGGGTGCTGGTTGGTCGAGGGTCTGGTTGAGCCACGACTGCATTCCGGGGTCGGCAACCAGAGGCTGCTCGGCGTTCTCGCGGATGAGACCGCGGGCGACGAGCTCACCCCGGGCCTGGTCGATTTGTTGCCATTGGCCCGGAACCTCGCCGAGCGGTTGACCAGCAGCGACCGCTGCCAGCACGGCCTTCTGCGGATTGCTGCTCTTGTCCCAGCGAGCCTGATAAAGCACGGCGGACCGACTGTGCACCCGGTCGGTCGCCGCCGCGGCACCCTCAGCCGTGATGCCGCCTAGTTCAAGCGCCGTGTCAGCGAGCGTGCGGAGCCGCTCCGGATCACCGTTGGCTGAGCGCACCAACGCATCGACGCCCGCCTGCTCATAAGGAACACCGGCTCGATCCAATGGCACAGTCAGGATCGACGTCAGCTCGGCGTCGGACATCGGGCCGAGTTCGCGAACCTCGAAGGGCATCCGTTGGGACGCGGCCAGCAGCTGGCTGGTCGTCATCGTGCCACCGGCCGCGACCAGCCACACCGGACGGCCGCTGCGCTCCAGGTGTTCGGCGAGTTCGTTCAACCCTGCCAGGTCGTACGGCGACGCCGCGTCCACGTTGTCGACCATGAGCAGCACCGGCCGATCCGGCGAGAGGTCACCGAGTTGGTCGGCGACGTCGTGCAGCGTCGTCCCGAGGTTGTCGGCAGGCGTCGCGTCCCACTGCTTCTTCGTGACGAACTGCACCGGCCCACCGCCGATCCGCACCTCGGCGCCGTGCTGGACCTTCCGCTGCCGCTGGGTCAGATCCCGAACCGCCCGCCGCAGCTTCCGGACCCGGAACCCACCGAACTCTCGGCGCAGCTTGCTGAGATCCGCACCGATCGCCCGGGTGAACCGGTGCTCCAACGGTTCCCGCGCCGACGCCTCCACCCGGATCGCCGTCCAGCCGTGCCGCGCTGCCAACTCCTGAGCGTGATCGAGCTCGCGCGTCTTCCCCGCCCCGGGCGGCCCGGTGAACAGGATCGCCCGCCGCTCCGGCAGCACGGGTGCCAGCGTGACCGCCCGCCCGAGCCGGTCGATCCGGGCGACCGCGTGCGCCGGAAGCCGCGGCGTACCGAAGACCTGGCTCATGCCGCCCAGCCTGCGGACCGCACCGGGTCGCCACATGACCACCGGGTGAACACCCGCCCCGGATCGCCCGAACAGCACCTGTCGACAGCCCTCGGAGTACGAGATCCGGTCTACTCCCCGACACCATCGCGCAGACCTCCCGCAATTCTCTTGGCGAGCGCTCGGGATCACCGGCACTGTCGATGGCATGCGTAGACAACGAGTAATGGCGGCGCTCCTCGCAGCGCCCCTGGGGGCGCTGTTGCTTGGCACACTGCCGGCGCACGCCGACCCCGATCCGAAACTGACCATCAGCGATGTCCAGCTGAACAAGACTGCTGTCTCGGTAACAGGCCTCGACACCGCGAAGGTCGATGTCACCGTCAAGGCCGGCTACAACTCCGACAACCCGCAGGACGAGAACACCGTCCTGACCGTCTACCTCGACCGCACCGCCGGTTCGGGGATCATCGACGACATCGGCTCGGTCGCGCTGAAGCGCACGGCCGGCACCCTCAAGAACGGCACCTGGACCGGTGTCCTGAATGTTGCCTCGGCCGCGAACGGGACCTTCAAGGTCACCGGCGTCGTCAAGGGCGAGTACGGCCAAATGAGCAGCGGGTTCCCCGAAGACCCGACGCTGTTCGACGGCCCGAGTCTCGCGGTGACCGGCACGCACATCCCGAAGGTCAGCCACGTGCAGACGCCGGCCGTCGTACCGACCGGCAAGCCGTACTCGATCAAGTGGACAGTGACCGACACCGCGACCGGCAAGCCGTACGGCGTCCCGGCGGCGCTCGAGGTCGGGGTCGGGACCGAGTGCTCCGAGACGGCGACCCACGGCGACGCGGTGAAGACCGATGCCGCTGGCAACTACATTCGGTCCTACCCGGCGAGCGACCAGGGCCGCGAGGTCTGTGGCTCGCTCCGGACCGCCCCCTACCCCACTGCGGCCGACCGGTTCTACGCGAAGCGGTCCGGAGTGTTCTCGGCAAAGCCGTCGAAGACGAGCGCCAAGGTCGGCACGAACGTTCCGGTCAACGGCACGCTCACCGGCCACGCCAGTGGTTGCCCGGTGAACCTGCAGAAGCTGCGGGGTGCCTCCCAGTGGCGGACCGTCAACTCCGCCATGGTGCGCGGCAGCGGTCGCTTCACCTTGACGGCGACGCCGGCGGTCAAGGGCAAGATCTACTACCGAGCGCAGCTCCCTGCGGGCTGTGGCGGCTACATCGAGCACATCAGCAAGACCTTCACCATCACGGGTCTCTGACCCCCGCTCCGAACGGCCGCCCCGGGTGCTCCCCACCCGGGGCGGCTGCATTCCGGTCTAGTTGATCTCTGTGGATGCCCCATCCTGAGGATCATGACCATTCGACGATTCCTCGCGGGCCTGTTGACGGCGCCGCTGGTCGTCGCGGTGCTGGGCGGAACTCCGGCCCAGGCCGCGCCGGACGACAAACTGAGCATCAGCGATGTGACCCTCAGTCAGGCAGCCGTCTCGGTGTCGGGTCTGGCCACCACGACGATCGATGTCACCGTCAAGGCGGGCTACAACTCCGACCATCCGGACGATGAGGACACCACTCTCTACGTCTACCTGGTCCGGACCGGTGGCACCGGGCATCTCGACCACGTCGCCTCCACCGAGCTGAAGCGCACCGCGGGCACGCTCAAGAACGGCACCTGGAAGGGCCCGCTGAACATCGTCTCCACCGCGAACGGCACCTGGAAGGTCGGCTCCGTCGGCGCCGGCCCGTACGGGATAGATATCGGTATCGACCCGACGCCGTTCGACGGACCGACGCTGCAGGTCACCGGCACGCACGCTCCCCAGATCACCTACACGGTCACGCCGAAGACGGTTCCGGTCGGCAAGCCGTACTCGATCAAGTGGACGGTGAGCGACTCCACCACCGGCAAGCCGTTCGGTACGCCGATCACCGCGTGGGTCGGCATCGACTCGCCGTGCGCCGAGGGCGGCGGCCAGAAGATCCAGACCGATACCGCGGGCAATTACACGAAGTCGTACCAGGCCTCGGACGCGAACTGGCTGAACTGCTTCCTGCGGTACACCGACCCGTACCCGAGCGGGATCGGACAGGCCAAGGTGATGCGCCTGGCGGGCGTGTCGGCGACGCCGGCCAAGACCAGCGCGAAGGTCGGGACGAACGTCGCGGTCAACGGCTCGGTCACCGGCCCACCCGCCCGCTGCGCGATCAACCTGCAACGGCTGTACGGCGCCTCGCAGTGGCGGACCGTGAATTCGGCCCGGGTCCGGGACAGCGGCCGCTACACCCTGACCGCGACCCCTGCCTATAAGGGCAAGATCCCGTACCGCGTTCTGCTCCCGGCCTGCTACCGCTTCGTCACCGCGTCCAGCAAACCCTTCACGATCACAGGACTCTGATGAAGACCAGCAGATTGCTCGCGGCTCTGGTCGCGGTTCCGCTCGCCGGCACCGTGGTCGGCGGCGCACCGGCGTACGCCGAGCCTGACCCGGACCTGACCGTGCAGAGTGTTGAGATCGACGCGAAGACCGTCGGCGTGCGCGGGGTTGCGATCGCGCACGTGCCGGTGAAGGTGCGGGCCGGGTTCGCGAACCGGCCGGAGAGCTCGAAGGTGACGCTGAACGTCTTCCTCGAGCGGACCGGCGGATCCGGGCCGCTGAACACGATCGTGTCCACCGACCTCCGGCGGACGGCGGGCACGATCAAGGACGGAACCTGGACCGGCACCCTGAACATCGTGTCGACCGCGGGCGGCGTCTTCAAGGTCAGCAAGGTGTACACGTCGTGGTGGGTCGAGCCGGGCGCGGCCTGGGAGCCGACACCGGTTGCCAACGGCCCCAGTGTCACCATCGACGGCGGCCACTACCCCAAGGTCACCGCTACCGTGACCCCGAAGGTCGTGCCCGTCGGCCAGCAGTACTCGATCCGGTGGGCGGTGACCGACAACTTCACCGGCAAACCCTTCAGCGGCATCTCGATCACGGCCGACGTGGACCGCGAGTGCGGTCCCGACCGGACCACCCTGGTCAAGACGAACACCGCCGGCATCTACACCGCGACGTACCAGGCAACTGACGCGAGCAGGGCCAACTGCTTCGAGGTGTACGCCGATCCGTACGCGACCAGCGGCCTGCACTTCAAGGTGCCGCGCCTGGCCGGTGTCTCGGCGGTTCCGTCGCGGACCAGCGCCAAGGTCGGGACTCTCGTTCCGGTCAACGGCTCGGTCACCGGCCCGCCGGTCGGCTGCAAGGCAAACCTGCAACGGCTGTACGGCGCCAGCCAGTGGCGGACCGTTGGTACGGCGAACATCCGCACCAGCGGCCGATTCACGCTGACCGCGCAACCGGCGTACCGGGGCAAGATCCCGTACCGCGTCCTGATGCCGTCCTGCCTCAATTACGTGGCAGCCTCCAGCAAGCCCTTCACCATCACAGGAGTCTGAATGAAGCGACAACTGCTGGCCGCACTGTTCGCGGTCCCGTTGGCCGGAGCGGTGCTGACGGCGGCGCCGGCGAGCGCCGCGGATCCGGACATGACGGTCGACTCGGTGGTGATCGATCGCTCGAGCGTCGCGGTCGCCGGTCTGAACACGGTGCCGGTGACGATCACGGTCAAGGGTTCGATCACCGAAGGGGACCCGTCCCGCACGGACACTCCGCTGTACGCCGACCTGAAGCGGAGCGGCGCCGTACCGGCCAACATCAACTGGGTGGTGTCCGATCCGCTGAAGATGGTGTCCGGCAACGAGACGAACGCCGTCTGGAAGGGGAAGGTGAACGTCCCCTCGACCGCGAACGGCTCGCTGAAGATCACCGGTCTGAACATCGGCACGTTCGACCCGGCGTCGGGCAGCAACATCCCGGCGACACCGGTCGATGGTCCGGCGATCCAGGTCACCGGTCTGCACCAGCCGAAGTTCAGCGCGGCCCCGGCACCGTCGATCTCCAAGCCTGGTACGGCGGTCACGATCCGCTGGCAGGTCATCGACTCGGCCACCGGCAAGCCGTACGGCACCAGACTCCGCGTGATCGTTGCTGATGACAACGGATGCGTCGAGCGGGTCGGCGGAACCGGTTCGGTGCTGACCGACACCGCCGGTGTGATCCTGAACAAGACGATCTCCGATGACGCCATCCACTGCCTGTTGATCCCGGGCAGCCAGGCGCCGATCGGCGGTCTGTCGATCCTGCTCCGGCACCCCGGCGTCGTCACCGCGGTCCCGTCGAGGACCAGCGCCCCGGTCGGCACGATCGTCCCGGTCAACGGCGTCGTTAAGGTCGCCCCGCTGTACTGCCCGGTGAACCTGCAACGCCTGTACGGCGCCACTGCCTGGCGGACCGTCGGCACTGTGAAGACCGACTCGCGCAAGCGCTACACCCTGAAGGCGCAACCGGCGTACAAGGGCAAGATCCCTTACCGTGTGCAGTTCCCCACATGTTCCAACTACGTCACCGCAGTGAGCCCGACGTTCTGGATCATGGGTACATGAAACCTCGTAGCATTGTGACGGCTCTGGGCGCTGCAACCCTCATGGGTGCGGCGCTCAGCGCTGTCCCGGCCCAGGCCGAACCGCTCGACCTGCAGGTCGAGTCCGTGAAGTTCGACCGCGCGTCGGTCGCCGTCTCCAGTCTGAACACGGTGCCGGTGACGATCACCGTCAAGGCCACGTACAAGCTGGGCAAGGCGGATCAGCCGATGTACGTCGAGCTGAACAGCTACGAGTCCAAGCACACCTACTCCACCCAGGTGTTCTCCGAGCCGCTGAAGCTGATCGACGGCACCGGCACGGATGGCACCTGGCAGGGCAAGGTGAACGTCCCGTCCACGGCTGACGGCCGGCTCGACGTCGGCAGCGTGTACGCCGGTGTCCTGGACCGGTCACTCAAGGCCAAGACCCCCGACAACGATCCGGTGACCGGGGTGTCGCTCGCCGTCACCGGCCTGAATATCCCGAAGATCACCCGGAAGCTCAGCGTGAGCCCGGTCCCGTTCGGCAAGCCGTACTCGATCACCTGGCAGGTCCTGAACTCGACAACCGGCAAGCCGTACGGGTCCCGCCTCAAGGTGCTGCACCCCAAGGGTGACGCCTGCCTGGAGGCCAAGGGCTCGGCGGGTGCGGTGCTCACCAACGCCGCCGGTGTGCTCGTCACCCAGCACGCGGCGGCCGAGGCGGACAAGCTGAACTGCCTGCTGATCCCGGGCACCCAGGCGCCGATCGACAGCCACATCCAGCTCGTGCCGCGGCCGGGCATCGTGGCGGCGACGCCGGACAGGACCAGCGCCAAGGTCGGTACGACGGTCTCGGTCAAGGGCAATGTCGCCGGCATCACCTACGGCTGCACGGTCAACCTGCAGAAGCTGTCCGGCGCGACCGCCTGGCGCACGCTGCGTAGCACGAAGGTTTCGGTGAGCAGCCGCTACACGCTCCCCGCGGCGATCACCGCCAAGGGCAAGGGCACCTACCGGGTGCAGCTCCCGGCATGCAACAACACGCTGGCCGGTGTCAGCCGGAGCTTCACCATCACCGGAGTCTGATCGGTTCTGGTCCACCCGCTCCGCCCGATCGCGCATTTCTTGAGCGCGGTTGTAGGCGGAGCGGGCGGTCCGGCAGCACTCTGAGCAGTATGCGGATAAGACAAGTGGTGGCGGCGCTCCTCATGGCGCCGTTGGTGGGTCTGGCGCTCGGCGCCTCCACCGCGCAGGCAGATCCGAACCCGAACCTGACAGTCTCGGCGGCCCGGATCATCAGGACGACACCAGTCGCGGTGTCGTCGCTCAACACGGTCCCCGTGACCGTTGAGGTCGACGCGAAGTACACCTGGCCCGACGCGAGCCCGGACGAGACGCTGTTCGGGATCCTGGAGCGGTCCAGCGGTTCGGGGCAGCTGACCTACCTCTTCACGACACCGCTCAAGCGGTACGAGGGAACCACGCAGAACGGCAAGTGGCGTGGCATCGTGAACGTGCCCTCGACGGCAAACGGCAAGTTCGAGCTCACCGGGGTAATGGTCGGGCAGTACTGGCCCGGCAGCGGTGACATGACGGACCCGACGCCGGTCCCGGGCGTGCGTCCGGTGCTGACGGTGGTCGGGACCAACCTCCCGAAGATCACCGCGCGGATCATTCCGGACCCGGTGCCGTTCGGCCAGGGTTACTCGATCCGGTGGTCGGTCATCAACAGCCAGACCGCCAAGCCGTACGGGACCCGGCTGAAGGTGGCGCTGGAGAACGACAGCAGTTGTGTGGAGAGCTTCGGCGGTTCGAACGCCCTGACCGACACCAACGGCTACGTGACCAAGACCTACCCCGCGAGTATGGCGGGCGCCCTGAACTGCCTGTTGCTGCCGAGCAACCCCTCGCCGCTCGGCTGGCTGTCCATCGGCATCAACCGTCCCGGCATCGTCACGGCGACCCCGTCGAAGACGAGCGCCCCGGTCGGCTCGATCGTGCCGGTGAACGGCGTAGTGATGGGGGCACCGACCAACTGCCCGGTCTACCTGCAACGCCTGTACGGCGCGACCGCCTGGCGCAACGTCGGTACGGCGAAGGTGCGGCAGAGCAGCGGCAAATTCGTGCTGAACGCGCAGCCGGCGTACAAGGGTCTGCTCTACTACCGGGTGTCGTTCCCGGCCTGCTACAACTACCGGGCGGGCGTCAGCAAGACCTTCACCATCAGGGGCCTGTGATGCGCCCACGGTTGATCGCGGCGCTCCTGGTGGCGCCGCTGGCCGCCCTGGCGCTCACGGCGCCAGGGGCGCAGGCAGCACCGGATCCGGACCTGACGGCTTCGGCGGCTCGGATCCTGAGGACGACGCCGGTCGCGGTGTCGTCGCTCAACACGGTCCCGGTGACCGTTGAGGTCGACGCGAAGTACACCTGGCAGGAAGCGGACCCGAACACGACGCTGTACGCGCTCCTGGAACGCACCGGCGGTTCGGGCCAACTGGACACCCTCATCACGATGCCACTCAAGCGGTACGCCGGAACTACGCGCGATGGTAGTTGGCGCGGTGTTGTGAACGTCCCCTCGACGGCGAATGGGAAGTTCGCGCTCACCGGGGTCAAGCTCGGTCCGTTCAACCCCGGCAACCCTGACACGTTCGATCCGTCGCCGGTTCCCGGCCCGCAGCCGACCGTGACCGTTGCCGGAAGCAACATTCCGAGGATCACCGCGCGGGTGCTTCCGGACCCGGTGCCGTTCGGCAAGGGCTACTCGATCCGCTGGTCGGTGATCAACGGCCAGACCGGTAAGCCGTACGGCACGCGGCTGAAGGTGTGGCTGCCCAACGACAACGGGTGTGTGGAGAGCTTCGGTGGACCCGTCGCGCTGACCGACACCAACGGCTACGTGACCAAGTCGTACGCCGCCAATCTCGCCGAGTACCTCAACTGCCTGCACCTGCCGAGCGAACCGGCTCCGTCGGGCTGGCTGTCGTTCTTCGTCAACCGCCCGAGCATCGTCACGGCAGGACCGTGGCAAACCAGTGCTCCGGTCGGTTCGATCGTCCCGGTGCACGGATTTGTCGCCGGTGGACCGTTCGGCTGCCCCGTTCATCTGCAACGCCTGTACGGCGCGACCGCTTGGCGCACCGTCAATACCGCGAGGGTCCGGCCGGCCAGTGCCGCATTCACGCTGCAAGCACAACCGGCGTACAAGGGGCTGCTCTATTACCGGGTGTCGTTCCCGGCCTGCGACAACTTCAAGGCCGGTGTCAGCAAGACCTTCACGATCAAGGGTCTCTGATGCGCCCGCGCGTGGTCGCGGCGCTGCTGGTGATGCCGCTGGTAGCACTGGCACTCGCCGCGACCACCGCGACAGCTGCGCCTGACCCGGACCTGACGGTGACGGCGGCCCGGATCCTGAGGACGACGCCGGTCGCCGTTTCGTCACTCAATCTGGTGCCGGTGACCGTCGAGGTCGACGCCAAGTACACCCGGCCCGACGCGAACCCGGACACTACGCTGTTCGCGATCCTGGAGCGCTCGGCCGGTTCGGGTCAGCTGAACCACTTCTACACAACACCGCTCAAGCGGTACGAGGGAACCACGCAGGACGGCAAGTGGCGTGGCATCGTGAACGTGCCCTCGTCGGCGAACGGCAAGTTCGAGCTCACCGGCGTGATGCACGGCCGGTTCTGGTGGGACGACGACTTCGAGCTGACGCCGGTCCCGGGCACGCGTCCGGTGCTGACAGTTGTCGGCAGCAACCTTCCGAAGATCACCGCGCGGGTGATTCCGGATCCGGTGCCGTTCGGGCAGGGCTATGCGATCCGGTGGTCGGTGATCAACAGCCAGACCGCCAAGCCGTACGGGACCCGGCTGAAGGTAGCGCTGCAGAATGACACCGGTTGTGTGGAGTCCTTCGGCGGTTCGAACGCCCTGACCGACACCAACGGCAATGTCACCAAGACCTACCCGGCAAGTATCGCCATGAACTGCCTGCTGCTGCCGGGCGACCCGTCGACGTCCGGCGGGCTGTCGATCCACATCAACCGTCCCGGCATCGTCTCGGCGACCCCGTCGAAGACGAGCGCCCCGGTCGGTTCGATCGTTCCGGTGAACGGCGTGGTGATGGGCGCGCCGGACGGCTGCCCGGTCCACCTGCAACGCCTGTACGGCGCGACCGCCTGGCGCAACGTCGGTACGGCGAACGTCCGGCAGCTCAGCGGCAAGTTCGTGCTGTCCGCGCAACCGGCGTACAAGGGCTACATCCCTTACCGGGTGTCGTTCCCAGCCTGCAAGCACTTCCGAGCGGGCCTCAGTAAGACCTTCACGATCAGGGGGATCTGATGCGAGCACGAGTGATAGCGGCAGTCCTGGTGGCGCCGTTGATCGGGCTGGCGCTCACCGCCCCGGCCGCCCAGGCCACGCCTGACCCGGACCTGACAGTCACGGCGGCCCGGATCATCAGGACGACACCGGTCGCGGTCTCGTCACTCAACCTGGTGCCGGTGACCGTCGAGGTCGACGCGCAGTACACCGAGCCCGACGCCGGCCCGGACACGATGCTGAACGCGAACCTGGAACGCACCGGCGGTTCGGGACCGCTGACCTACCTCATCGCCACTCCACTCACGCGCTACGAGGGCACCACGCAGAACGGTAAATGGCGTGGCACCGTGCTCGTGCCCTCGACAGCCGACGGGAAGTTCGAGCTCGCCGGGGTCATGGTCGGACCGTGGTCGTCCATCAGTAATGGCGGGATGACCAGTCCGACGCCGGTGCCGAGCCCGCGGCCGACGCTGACCGTGGTGGGGACCAACGTCCCGAAGATCACCGCGCGGGTGATCCCGGACCCGGTGCCCTACGGCCAGGGCTACTCGATCCGCTGGTCGGTGATCAACGGTCAGACCGGTAAGCCGTACGGGACCCGACTGAAGGTCTGGCTGCGCAATGACAACGGATGCGCCGAGGCCTTCGGCGGTCCGGTCGACCTGACCGACACCAACGGCTACGTAACCAAGGCGTACCCGGCAAGTCTCACCGATTACCTGAACTGCTTGCAGTTGCCGGGCGGCCCGATACCCCTCGCTGGTTTCGGGTTCTTTGTCAACCGCCTCCCCCGCGCCGTTGTCGTTTCGGCGACCCCGTCGAGGACGAGCGCACCGGTCGGCACGATCGTCCCGGTGAACGGCACGGTCTCCGGTTCGCCGTCCTACTGCCCGGTGAACCTGCAACGCCTGTACGGCGCGACTGCCTGGCGTACTGTCGGTACGGCGAAGGTTCGGCTGAGCGGCCGCTACACGGTCAACGCGCAACCGGCGTACAAGGGAAACATCCCGTATCGGGTGTCCTTCCCGGCTTGCACCAACTTCAAGGCCGGCGTCAGCAGGACTTTCACCATCAAGGGGGTTTGAAATGCGCACTCGATTCCTGGCGGCGCTCCTGGTAGCGCCGCTGGCGGCACTGGCGCTCACCGCGCCGGCCGCACATGCCGATCCTGATCCGGACCTGTCGATCACCAAGGTCGAGCTGAGCAGGTCGAGTGTCGCTGTTTCGTCGCTCAACACCGTACCGGTGAAGCTCACCGTCACCGGTGGCTACGACTCGTCCGATCCGCAGAACGCGAACCTGACGCTGCACGCCATCCTCAAGCGCACGGCCGGTACCGGGATGGAGAACATCCTGACCTCGATGGAGCTGTTCCGGACCGCCGGCACCACCCAGAACGGCACCTGGGAAGGCAACGTCAACATCCCCTCCACGGCGAACGGCACGTTCGAGGCCTACGGCGTGATGACCGGGGCGTTCTTCCCCGGCAGCGGCTCGATGACCACCGAGACACTGGTCCCGAACCCGCCGAAGCTCCTCATCACCGGGACGAACCAGCCGAAGATCACCGCGCGCGTGCTCCCCGATCCGCTCCCGTTCGGCCAGGGGTACTCGATCCGCTGGTCGGTGATCAACGGGCAGACCGGCAAGCCCTACGGCACCCGGCTGAAGGTCTGGCTGGCCAACGACAACGGTTGCGTTGAGAGCTTCGGCGGACCCGAGTACCTGACCGACACCAACGGCTACGTCACCAAGGCCTACCCGTCCTCCCTCGCGGACTACGGCAACTGCCTCCTGCTCCCCGGCAACCCAGCCCCCAACGGCGGCCTGGGCGTCATCCCCAACCGCCCCGGCATCGTCACCGCGACCCCGTCCAAGACGAGCGCACCGGTCGGCACCATCGTCCCCGTCAACGGCACGGTCGCCGGCGCCCCCAACTGCTCGATCAACCTCCAACGCCTGTACGGCGCGACTGCCTGGCGCACCGTCGGTACGGCGCAGATCCGGCAGAGCGGCCGCTTCACGGTCAACGCGCAACCGGCGTACAAGGGCCTGATCTACTACCGGGTCTCCTTCCCCGGCTGCTTCCACTTCAAGTCCGGTGTGAGCAAGACCTTCACGATCAAGGGGACGTGAGTTCTGGTCTAGTGGAAGCTTCGGGAAGCCTCATCCTTGAGGCATGAAGAACCGACGCTTGCTTGCGGCGCTGTTCGCGACGCCGTTGACGTTTATGACGCTAGGTACGGCGACCGTCGCGCAGGCGGCCGGTCCCGAACTGCAGGTCGAATCGCTGGTGTTGAGCCGCGGGGCTGTCGCGGTCTCGTCGCTCAACACCGTGCCGGTCACCGTCACGATGGAGGGCTCGGCCAAGCCGAGCGACTACGACACGTTCTACGTCGAGTTCAAGCGGACCGCCGGCAGCGGTCCGGACGACGAGTTGTACTCGATGCCACTGAAGCTGATCAAGGGCACGATCGACGACGGCACCTGGCAGGGTGTGGTGAACGTTCCCTCGACGGTCAACGGCACGATCAAGGCCGCCCGGGTGATCGCGGGTGAGCACTTCTACGGGTGCTCGCAGTGCGCCTTCGACTACCCGGTCGCTGTCGACGGGCCGCCGCTGACGGTGAACGGCACGCACATCCCGAAGATCACCGGCACCGCGACGCCGGCAGTGGTACCGATCGGCAAGCCGGTGACCATCACGTGGAGGATCACCGACTCGCAGACCGGCAAGCCGTACGGCACCCGGATCAAGGCGCTCGTGGGACGGGAGAACACCTGTGTCGAAGGCTTCCTGGAGAACGCGCTCTCTGACGTCAACGGCGTGGTGACGATCAAGAACAGTTCCAACTACGGGTGGTACTGCCTCGCTGTGCCCGGCAATCCGGCTCCCTTCGCCCACACGGCCATCTATCCGAAGAGCTCGACCACCGTCTCGGCCACGCCGTCGAAGACCAGCGCGCCGGTCGGCACGATCGTCCCGGTCAACGGCACCGCGCCCTACGCGGCCGGCTGCACCATCAACCTGCAGCGTCTGTACGGCGCCACCGCCTGGCGCACGGTCGGTACCGCGAAGGTCCGTACCAGTGCCCGGTTCACGCTCAACGCACAGCCGTCGTACAAGGGCAACATCCCTTACCGGGCTCAGCTCCCGGCCTGTCATGACATCGTCGCAGCCACGAGCAAGGCGTTCACAATCCGGGGGCTCTGATGCGGACGCTTGCCGTGCTTCTGACCGCTCCGCTGCTGGGTGTGGCACTCAGCAGCGTGCCGGTTGCGCAGGCCTCGGAGGTCAAGGTGGCCGACGCGAAGGTGACCTTGAGTCGTACGACGGTCGCCGTGGCCTCGCTCAACACCGTGCCGGTGACCGTCACGGTCGAGGGTTCCGGGCACGGCGAGTCCGTGTACGTGCACTTCAAGCGTGTCAGCGGCAGTGGTCCGGAGGACGAGTTCTACTCGATGCCGCTGAAGCTCGTTGACGGCGATGGCACTCCCGGTCTCTGGCGGGGCACGCTCAACGTGCCGTCCACGGCCAACGGCACCATCGAGCCGGACGCCGTCTACTCGGGCGAGTACATCTACGGAACCGAACCAGGCGATCCGGATCCGGTCGTCAACGCACCCACGCTGACGGTGAACGGCTTCCACGTCCCGAAGCTGACCGCGCTGATCACGCCGAAGGTCGTGCCGTACAACGACCCGTGGACGATCCGGTACACCGTGACCGACTCGCAGACCGGCAAGCCGTACGGCACCAGGTTGAAGCTGTGGGTTCGTGAGGACAACCGCTGCGTCGAGAGCCTCGGTACCGAGACGAGCCTGACCGATGCTGCAGGCAACTTCACGGTGAGGTACGGCGCCTCGCCGGACAATGACTGGGTGCACTGCATGCTGCTCCCGGGCAAGCCCGCTCCGGTCGGCAGCATCTTCGCCCTGGTGAAGCGCCCGGCGGGCATCTCGGCCACGCCCTCGAGGACGAGTGCTCCGATCGGCACCATCGTGCCGGTCAACGGCACTGTCACCAAGGGCGCCGGCTGCCCGGTCAACCTGCAGCGTCTGTACGGCGCGAGCGCCTGGCGCACGGTCGGCACCACGAAGGTCCGGTCCAGCGGCCGATTCACGCTCAACGCGCAACCGGCGTACAGGGGGAAGATTCCGTACCGCGCCCAGCTCCCGGCCTGTTACAACAAGGTCGCCGGCGTCAGCAAAACCTTCTACATCATGGGGACCTGATGAAAAGAACAGCAGCAGCAACGCTTTCGGCCGGTGTCCTGCTCGGGGCGCTGGTCGGGCCGACCGCGTCCGCTACGCCGGACCCGGACCTGGAACTCACCGGCGCCACGATGAGCCAGACGAGTGTCGCGGTGGACGGCCTCCACACGGTGCCGGTCACCGTCACTGTGACGGGCAGCTTCAAGCCGAACCCCAAGCAGGAGCTCACCGCGGTTCTCCAGCCACAGGGCGCCCATGGGGAGAACCTCTTCGCGGCGCTCACCTGGGTGTCCGGTACTGATGAGCACTCCGTCTGGCGCGGTGTGGTGAATGTGCCGTCGATGGCGAACGGGCAGGAGTTGAAGCTCATCGGCGCGGTCCCGCAGACCTACGCGGGCTGGTTCTTTGTCCCGTGGGTGACCGAGACACCGGTCGACGGTCCGAGGCTGACCGTGACGGGGACGCACATCCCGAAGGTCGTCGGCGTCCAGGTCGAGAAGGCCGTGCCCTACAACACGGCGTTCCACGTGAAGTGGACGATCACCGACAGCGCGACCGGCAAGCCGTACGCGACCCGCGTCAAGATGGCCGCCGGCTCGGGTGAGCCCACCTGCTACGGAGGCTCCCCGGTGCTCACCGGCACCGACGGAACGGTCGTCACGTCGGGCGGCGAGTTCGCCTGCCTGCACTTCCCGGGCAAGCCAGCGCAGTACTACGGCGGGGTCGTGCGGCCGACCTACATCCGCACCGTCTCGGCCACGCCGTCGAAGACGAGCGCGAGGGTCGGGACCCTCGTCCCGGTCAACGGCGTCTCGGCCCACGCCAGCGGCTGCACGGTCAACCTGCAGCGCCTGTACGGCGCCACCCAGTGGCGGACCGTCGGTTCGGCGAGGGTACGGGCCAGTGCTCGCTTCACCTTGACCGCCCAGCCGTCGTACCGGGGAAAGATCCCGTACCGCGCGCTGGTACCGGCCTGCGGAGACTTCGCGGCCGGCTCGACCAAACCGTTCTACATCCAGGGAGTGTAATGAAAATAGTCCGTGCAGTGCTCGTGGCGTCGCTCGCGGGTGCGGCGCTCGGCGTCGCGCCGGCCGCGCACGCCGAGCCCGGTGACGTGGTCACCGATGTCCGGCTGAGCCGGACCAGCGTGGCGGTGTCGTCGCTCAACACGGTGCCGGTCACCGTCGAGGTCGACGCGAAGTTCCCCGGGGAGAGCGAGGGGGAGGGCCTGCACGCGATCTTTGACCGCGTTGGCGGCTCCGGCCAGCTGAACAGGGTGCTGTCGGCCAAGCTGACCAGGTACGAGGGCACCACTGCCGACGGCAAGTGGCGCGGCGTGGTGCGGGTGCCGTCGACCGTCAATGGGTCCCTCCAGGTCAAGTACGTCATCACCAGCGGCGAGCTGCCCTTTGACGAGTGGGATCCGGTGGATGTGGTGAACGGTCCCAAGCTCACCGTCACCGGTACCAACCAGCCGCGGATCACCTCCAGGCACCTCAACTCGCCGAGTCCGGTCAGCAAGCCGTACACGATCCGCTGGTCGGTGATCAACGGCCAGACCGGCAAGCCGTACGGGTCGCGGATCAAGGTCAACCTCAGCCAGGACACCGCGTGCGGATGGCCCGGGAAGGTGTTCCTCACCGACACCGCCGGCTACCTGACCCACACCTACCCGGCGGAGAGCGGCACTGTTCCGCTCACCTGCCTGACGATCCCGGGCGACCCGTTCGCGATCGCCTCCGGCTATGCCAGCACGAAGCGGATCCCGGGCGTCTCGGCGACCCCGGCCCGGACCAGCGCCCCGGTCGGCACCAAGGTGGCGGTCAAGGGCATCGTCACCGCGGGCCCGGAAACCTGCAATGTGCACTTGCAGCGGCTGTACGGCGCCAGCCAGTGGCGCACAGTCAATACCTCGCAGGTCCGTTACGGCCATGGGTTCACGCTCACCGCGCAACCGGCGTACAAGGGCAACATCCCCTACCGGGTGCTGTTCCCCGCGTGCTACGGCCTGGTGACCGCCACCAGCAAGAGTTTCATCATCCGCGGAACCTGAGTTTGTCCCCGGTTGGGGTGCGTGGGTTAGCCTGAGTTAGGTAGACCTAACTTACGCTCGAGAGGACCGTGGTCCAGTGGCCAGCCCCGCACCCCGCCGTAACCGCACGTGTAAGCGGGCCGTGGTCCGTCGTACCGAGCGGATCACCCCCCACATGATTCGGGTCGTGTTCACTGCCGACGACTTCGTCGACAACGGCACCAGCGACCACTACGTGAAGCTCCTGTTCGGCAAGGCCGGCGTCGAGTACCCGGAGCCGCTCGACATGGGCGTGATCCGGGAGACCCTCCCGTCCGAGCAGTGGCCGACGATGCGGACCTACACGGTGCGTACCTTCGATGAAGCCACCAAGGAGCTGACGATCGACTTCGTCCACCACGGTGACGAGGGCATCGCCGGCCCGTGGGCCGCGGCGGCCCAGCCGGGTGACGTGGTTTGGTACAACGGCCCGGGCGGCGCCTACCTGCCCGACGAGGCGGCCGACTGGCACCTGCTGGTCGGCGACGAGAGCGCGCTGCCGGCCATCGGTGCGGCCATCGAGAAGCTGCCGCCGGGCGCCAAGGCGACCGTGTTCGTCGAGGTGGAGGACGAGACCGAGGAGCAGAAGTTCAGCGATGTCGACGTGACCTGGATCCACCGTGCGGGGAGTTCTGCGGCCCGCGGTGACGGACTGGTCGCCGCGGTCGAGGCGCTGACCTTCCCCGAGGGTGACGTGCAGGCGTTCGTGCACGGTGAGGCCGGTTTCGTCTTCCGGATCCGCAAGCACCTGTTCAATGACCGCGGCCTGAAGCGCGACCGCGTCTCGGTGTCCGGCTACTGGCGCGTCGGCAAGAACGAGGACGGCTGGCAGGCCGAGAAGGCGGAAACCGCCGCCAAGGAGCGCGCGGCCGCCGGCAACTAGATCGTCGTACGGCGGCGGTCCAGCAGCTCGATCAGGATCGCCGCCTGGTTCGTCGGCAACACCCAGTCGTCTCCGGACGCCTGCAGGATGACGGCCGGTCCGGGCGTGCCCACGGCCGACAGGGCGATCGGGAACTTCAGCCGCTCGGCGCCACTCAGCGACGCCTCGAACGTTCCGGTGATCGCGCTCAACGGATACCGCCGCGACTGCTCATCGCCCCGAGCGGCCGGCGAACTGCGGATCTCGACACTGTCCGCGCCGAGCAGGACCGTCGCGAGCGGCGTGCCGCGCAGCTGGAATGTCAGCTCGTACGGCGACTCCGCCAGCTCGGGCACCACCGGAACCAGCAGCGCCAGGTTCGCCCGCCTCGCTAGCAGCAAACCGGCCAGGAGCCCGACGATCGCGGCCGGCAGTGCGAGAACCGCCGGCCACCACACGCCGATCACCAGCGGGAAGAGCGTCGCGAACAGCCCGGTCACTACACCGAACAGCCCGCCGACCCCGGCCCACCACCGTGGCTGGTACCGATGCTTCGGCAGCAGGAACAGCCCCAGCCCGAGCATCGCAACCGGGACCACACACCCGATCCACGCCGCCGCAGACCCCCGCGAACTCACCCACGCCACGATCGCCAGCAGCACCACCGGGATCCCGACGTACACGATCGCCACAACCCGCTGCACGCGCCGATGCCGGCGCTCCACCTCAGTCACAGCTAAAACCCAAGCACATGAACGCCTCAGCACCTACTGTGCGGAGGGTGATCGTGATTCCTGCGCAGCTGATCGAGTCGCACGAGGACGAGTCTCCGGAGTGGCTGGCCGCGCTGCCGGCGCAGCTCGACGAGTACCTGGCCCGTTGGGACCTCACCCAGACCGGCGGCTTCCTCAACGGCGCCGCCTCACTGATCGTCCCTGTCGTCCGCCGCGACGGCACGGAAGCGATGCTGAAGTTGCAGCCGTGGAACGACGAGAGCGAGGCAGAGGCACTCGCCCTCCGCACCTGGTCGCCTGACGACGTCGTCGCCGTACTCGAAGACGACCCGGCCACCTGCACACTGCTGCTGGAGCGACTTCACCCGGAGACGCTGAACGCCGTACCCGATCATGTCGAGGCAACCCGCATCCTCTCCGAGTTGATGGCCCGCCTGAACCAGGTCCCCGCGCCACCTGAGGTCCGCAAGCTTGCCGATATCGCCGCCGAGATGGTCGAGGACGCCGCCGACCTCAAGCTCGACTCGTCGGAGCAGCGACTGGTCAATCGATACGCCGACCAGGTCCGCGAGCTGCTTCCGGAGCCGGGCGACCGATTGCTGCACTGGGATCTGCACTACGGCAACGTGATGGCGTCGGACCGCCAGCCGTGGCTGGTGATCGACCCGAAGCCGCTCGCCGGTGATCCCGCGTTCGAACTGTTCCAGGCGCTGCACAACCGCTGGGACGACCTGCTCGCCACCGGCAACCTCGACCAGGCGATCCGCGACCGCTTCGACCTGATGCGCGACATCACCGGCATCGACCGAGACCGAGCCCTAGCCTGGACCGCCGCCCGAATCCTCCAGAACACCATCTGGGACGAAGAGCTCGACCCCACCCAACGAACCATCGCCACGGCCTTGAAGCTCGGCTGATCCCGCCCAGTTGTTGTGTCCTACTTCTTCGGCCCCAAGCTCAACAAGTTCAGCCGCCCGGCCGTGAAGTTCCCCAAGGTCAGCTAAGCGACCCGGTACGACGTTGAGCACGGTTCGACCGTTCCGGTGGGTCGTCAGATGGTTGGTGGATGCTCAAGGTGACTCGGCCCCGCGATCTCGGGCGTCGCACCTCAGCCACAGTCCGTCAGCCCCGAACGACGTGAAGCCGCGGTCACCGACCTCGCCATCCCCCTCAGCCATCTGCTCGGCACGCCCTCTGGTTTTGTCGGCCGCCTTTGGCGGTCGAGTGGTTAAGGCGCGAAAGGACTCGGCCGGGCACGTGCGCTGTGGCTGAGCGCCGCGACCGGCCGATCTGAAAGACAGCACGGCTGGGCGCCGCGGTGGTTGGGGTGGATGGTGCGGTCGGTGACCGCGGCCCTACGTTGCTTGGGGTTCCGGGCTTTGGCTGGGAAAGTTGAGTTCCCGCCGCGTGACAAGTGACGGTTGCAGGGGGCTGTGGTTGGGGTGCATGTTCGCCCTGACCGGACCACTTTCCTCCCCAAACCGGTTCGGGGAGAGCCGGCACCGGTCGTGTGGGGATCTGGGGAGGCTCGGCCCCCCGAATCCGTCGCGGATCCTCCCCAAACCGGTTTGGGGAGGGTGCGGCGGCGCCCCTGTTCGCTGCAGGTTCCCTAACGTCCGAACAGCCGGAGGGCGGCCCTCCGATCTTTCGGACGTTAACCGGGAGCCGGGACTAACGTCCGAACAACCGGAGGGCGGCCCTCCGATCCTTCGGACGTTAGCGGGGAGCAGCGATTGACGTCCGACGATCCGGTGGCCAGGCCTGCGTGGCCAGGCCCGCGGGTCCTTCAGACGTTGTGGGATCGGCTCGGCTGGAGGCGGTGTGCGGTGGCTGTCACCAGTGCCGGTATCGCTCTGGCCCGCTGGCGTGATTACATGATTACGTGACTACTCCGACGTTGTATGAGTGGGCCGGTGGGCATGAGGCGCTGCTCCGGCTGACCGAGGTGTTTTATGACCGGGTGGTTGAGGATCCGGTGCTCGCGCCGGTGTTCGCGCACATGAGCGATCAGCACCGTGAGCACGTGGCGTTGTGGCTGGGCGAGGTGTTTCGCGGGCATGAGCGCTACACCGAGGAGCTCGGCGGCTACCCCGCCATGCTGTCCCACCACATCGGCCTCCAGCTCACCGAAGAGCAGCGCTCACGCTGGGCCGCGCTGATCGCCGCGAGCGCGGATCCGGCCGGGCTCCCCGACGATCCCGAGTTCCGCTCAGCCTTCGTCGCGTACGTCGAGTGGGGCACCCGGATCGCACTGGCCAACTCACAACCCGGCGCCACCCCACCACCGAAGGCGCCCGTCCCCCACTGGGGCTGGGGCGAAGCGCCGCCGTACCAGCCTTAGGTGACGCCCTAGCTGACGAGACAAACACCCCAGGAAGACACCCTGGGACTGGTCGTTGGATACAGTCGCGGTTCACGACAAATCTCGGGAGGGACCCGTGACCGCTCAGCTCGAGTATCCCGAGATCGACGACGACAACGCGCTGTTGTCGATCCAAGGCCTGTGGAAGGTGTTCGGGCCGAAGGCTCAGCGCGTTCCCCGGCGGCCGGAGCTGGCATCGCTGGACCGCGCCGCTCTGGCTGCCAAGACCGGCTGTACGGCGGCAGTCCGCGACCTGAGTTTCAACGTGGCACCCGGTGAGGTGTTCGTGGTGATGGGGCTGTCCGGGTCGGGCAAGTCCACCCTGGTCCGCTGCCTGACCCGGTTGATCGAGCCGACCGCGGGCAGCCTGATCTTCGAGGGTGAGGATCTGCGCGCGGCTGATGAGAAGCGGCTGCGGGCGCTGCGCCGGAGCAAGTTCTCGATGGTCTTCCAGCACTTCGGCCTGCTGCCGCACCGCAAGGTGATCGACAACGTCTCCTACGGTCTCGAGGTCCGCGGCGAGAGCAAGCCCGATCGCCGCCGCCGGGCCCAGGAGGTCATCGACCTGGTCGGCCTGGCCGGTAACGAGCACAAGTACCCGGAGCAGCTGTCCGGTGGCATGCAGCAGCGCGTCGGCCTGGCCCGCGCGCTCGCCAACGACCCCGACGTACTGCTGTTCGACGAGCCGTTCTCCGCGCTCGACCCGCTGATCCGCCGCGAGATGCAGAACGAGGTCGTCCGCCTGCACCGCGAGGTCGGCAAGACGATGGTCTTCGTCACCCATGACCTGTCCGAGGCGCTCAAACTCGGCGACCGGATCCTGCTGATGCGCGACGGCGCCGCGATCCAGCTCGGTACCGGCGACGAGCTGGTCGGTGCACCGGCCGACGACTACGTGCGGGACTTCGTCCGCGACGTACCGCGGGCCGACGTACTGACTCTGCGCTGGATCGCGCGCTCACCCCGCGACGGCGAACCGCTGGACGGTCCCGAGCTCGGCCCGGACACACTCGTGCGCGAGGCGACCCGGCTGGTCCTGGCGTCCGACCGCCCGGTGAAGGTGGTCGATGGTGGGCAGTTGCTCGGCGTGATCGGGGACGAGGAGATCCTCGCGGTGGTCGCGGACCCGGCCGACTCGCACTGGACCGCTCGTCCGTCCGACGCACAGCCGTCCGACCGCCCGGCCTTCTGATGGCGGCGATCACCAGCGACGTGCAGGTGGAGGTACGTCGACCTCGGCGCAGCGTGATCATCGGCGTACTGCTCGTTGTCTGGGTGGCGGCGTACTTCCTGCTCAGCGGGATCGACACCCTGCCGCTCGGTGGTCAGGAGACGACCGGGTTCCATCGCTGGCTGACCGAGAACCGCGACTTCGTCGGCCAGGGCAACGTCTTCTTCGACGCGATCCGGACCGCGGTCGACCACCTCGTCGTCCTGCTGCAGGACCTGGTGTCGCGGCCGTCGTTCGGCCGCCCGGTGCCGGTCGTCGGCTGGCTCGGGGTCGTCGCGATCTCGGCGTACCTGGCCTGGGCTTTCGGGAACTGGAAGGTCGCGCTGCTGACCGCCGCCGGGCTCGCGTTCGTCGGGCTGCAGGGGCTGTGGCAGGAGAGCATGGACACGCTCGCCCTGACCATCGCGGCCGTGCTGCTGTCACTGCTCGTCGCGATCCCGCTCGGCATCTGGGCCGGTCTGTCCAACCGTGCCTTCAAGGTCGCGACGCTCATTCTCGACCTGATGCAGACTCTGCCGACGTTCGTCTACCTCGCGCCGCTCACGCTGTTCTTCGCGATCGGCCCGGCCGCGGCCACGATCGCGACCCTGATCTACGCCGCACCTCCGGCCGTCCGGCTGACCGCGCACGCGATCCGCTCGGTCCCTCCCGAGAGCGTCGAGGCGTCCCGCTCACTCGGCTCGACCCGGGGTCAGACCCTGACCAAGGTGCTGCTGCCGATGTCGCGCAGTACGGTCGTCGTCGGGATCAACCAGACGATCATGGCCGCGCTGTCGATGGTTACGGTCGCCGCGCTGATCGACGCGCCGGGTCTCGGCCAGACCGTCCTGAAGGCACTGCAGACCCTGGATGTCGGAGTCGCGTTCAACGCCGGTCTCGCGATCGTGGTGATCGCCATCGTCCTCGACCGCGTGACGACCGCGGCCGGCGACCGGCCGTGGCGAACAGCATCGGTACGGCGGAAGGTCGTGCTCGGCGCGGGCGCGATCGGCGTACTGGTCGCGGTCTGGTTCTCGCGCACCTACGTCTGGGCCGCGGAGTTCCCGTCCGAGGTCGGCATCGGTTCGCGGATCGCCGTGATCACCGCGGATGTGACCGCGTGGGTGCAGGACGTCTTCGGCGGTTTCACGTACGGCGTTCGGGACGCAGTCACCAAGGGGGTGCTGAACCCTCTGGAGGCGCTGCTGACCGGATCGCCGTGGTGGTTGGTGGGCGCGGTCGTGGTCACGCTGGCCGCGATTCTCGGTCGCTGGAAGGCCGCCGTACCGGCTGTTGTTTGTATCGGTCTGCTGGTCGCGACCGGCGTCTGGCAGGACAGCATGATCACGCTGGCCTCGACCCTGCTCGCCACCGTCGTCGTGGTCGCCGTGGGGCTCGCGCTCGGCGTTTGGGCCGGCCGCAACCGGCGGGTCGACCTGGCGATCCGGCCGATCCTCGATGCCGGGCAGACGATGCCGCCGTTCGTGTACCTGGTTCCGTTCCTGGCGCTGTTCGGCACCAGCCGGTTCACCGCGATCGCGGCCGCCGTCGTCTACGCCGTACCGGTCACGACGAAGATCGTTGCTGACGGCATCAAAGCTGTCCCGGTCGCGACCGTCGAGGCGGCCAACTCGGTCGGCTCCAGCAACTGGCAGGTGATCAGCAAGGTGCAACTGCCGGTAGCCCGGCGGGCGATCACGCTGGCCGTCAACCAGGGCCTGATCTACGTGCTCGCGATGGTCGTCGTCGGCGGCCTGGTCGGCGCCGGCGCCCTCGGGTACGACGTCGCGGCCGGCTTCGCACAGAGTGAGCTGTACGGCAAGGGCCTGGCGGCCGGTCTCGCGATCGTCCTGCTCGGCGTGCTGCTCGACCGCATTACGCAAGCCGCGGCACCCAAGCCGCACGGAAAAGGAGACAAGCAGTGAAGAAACTCCGGTACGCCGCCGCTCAGTGGGCGATCGGTCTGACGGCCGCGGCGCTGGCGCTGGCCGGCTGCGGCGGCGCGAAGGTCGGTGAGGATCCGAAGCCGTCCGCCGGTGGCAAGGAGTGCGGCAGCTTCAACCTGACCGTCAGCCCCTGGGTCGGCTACGAGGCGAACGCCGCCGTGGTCGCCTACGTCGCCACCAAGGACCTCGGCTGCAAGGTGGTGAAGAAGAACCTCAAGGAAGAGATCGCCTGGCAGGGCTTCGGCACCGGCGAGGTCGACGTGAACCTGGAGAACTGGGGCCACGAGGACCTGAAGAAGAAGTACATCGAGACCGACAAGGTCGCGGTCGAGGCCGGCTCCACCGGCGTCAAAGGCGTGATCGGCTGGTACGTCCCGCCGTGGATGGCCGAGAAGTACCCCGACATCACCGACTCGAAGAACCTGAACAAGTACGCCGACCTCTTCAAGACCTCGGAGTCCGGCGGCAAGGGCCAGCTGCTGGACGGCGACCCGTCGTACGTGACGAACGACGAGGCCCTGGTGAAGAACCTCAACCTGAACTACAAGGTGGTCCAGAGCGGCAGTGAGACCGCCCTGATCCAGGCCTTCCGCGACGCCGAGAAGACCAAGAAGCCACTGCTCGCCTACTTCTACGAGCCGCAGTGGTTCTTCAACGAACTGAAGCTGGTCAAGGTCAACCTGCCCGCGTACACGGCCGGCTGCGACGCCGACCCGGCCAAGGTCGCCTGCGACTACCCGCCGTACGACCTGGACAAGATCGTCTCCAAGAAGTTCGCCGACTCCGGCAGCCCCGCCTACGACCTGGTCAAGAACTTCAAGTGGACCAACGAAGACCAGAACGCGGTGGCCCGCATGATCGCCGTCGACAAACTGACCCCCGACGCAGCCGCCGAAAAATGGGTCAACGCCAACCGCGCCAAAGTAGACACCTGGCTCGGCAAGTAGCTCGCAGCCCCGGCGCGAGGTAATCACCCCTCGCGCCGGGTCCACGCCCGCTCGATCCCCGCGTGCGATCTGCAGGTTGCTGCAGAATCATTGCCTGTCTGGTGCGCACTCGACAGACTGGTCGGCCGACTACTAGGAGGCCCCGTGCGACTGCGCCGAGCTCTACTGACGATTCCAGCGCTTGCCGCCCTGCTGACCGGAGGTGTGACGACAACGGCCGCTGCTGGTGTCGTGCCGCGGCCGGCGCCGGCTGAATGTGGAGTAGGCACGATCATCAAGGACGGCCCTCTCATTCGCGGAGACGCCACGATCGGCCAGATTTACCTGATCAAGTACGGCTGGGACTACTGGGCCTGCGTTGACTTCAACGCGAACCTGACCGAGGGGTACTGGGGCATGGCCCGGCTGCACATCATCGACTCCGGTAAGCACGTGGGGAGTCTGCACTGCGACTTCCCCACCGGAAACGGTCACGTCACCAAGGGCCAGGACACCTGCTACTCCTCCAGGTCGAACGGGGAGGTGGGGTACCGCACGTACATCGCCGAAGGCAACCTCTACCAGGGGTCAGCCACCCAGGTAGGTCGGGGCACCACCGGAACCTCCGTTCGCTGAGAACCCAGCGGCATCACGGCGCCCTCACCGGGCGCCGGTGGTGCCGCCGGTGTCCAGCGCCACCTTGGGCACCGATCGACCACGTGACGCTCGCCGCAACGGTCGAACCGTGCTCAAGGTCGACGAGCCGGTGCACCTTGAGCACTCATCAACCACCTTCTGGCCGCGCACCTGGCTGACCCGTGCACAACGTCGTACGGGCTCGTGCTGAGGTCCACCCGGGTTGGGGCGGTTAGAAGATTCCTGGGCCTGGGGTGAGGATGCCGGCTGGGTCGTGCTTTTGTTTGAGGGTTTGTAGGTGGGGCCAGCGGGGGCCGTAGTGGTGTTGCCAGTCGGGCTTGGTGAAGGGGGTGGACTCGATGGGGTAGCGGGTGCTGCCCAGGGCGCGGGCTTGTTCGAAGAGGCGGTGGTTGCGTTTGAGCATTTCCTGGGCGAAGTCGGGGCCTGCACCCTTCGGGCCGGCGGTCATCAGGGTGAAGAGGTAGACCCAGTCGCTGCCGTCGGGGGCTGGGAGGCGCAGGGACGGGCGGGTCAGTTTGGTACGGCGGTGTGCATAGAGCAGCACGAATCCGCCGTTGCCGACGTCGCGCGGGGTTAGTTTGCTGACCACGTCGGTGACGTACTGCTCGACTGAGCGCTCGGGGAGCCAGAGGGTGAGCCAGGGCTTGGGGAGGTTGTCCCAGTCGAGTGCTTCGCGGAGTTGCTCGACGGCTTCGTCGATCCGGGTGACGTGCGGGAGGAAGTCGTTCGTACTGACAATCGCCGCGGTCGGTGGCTTGGTGAGGCCGCGGAGGAGGTGCGCATCGTTCGGCGGCGCCCCTGCGGAGTGGAAGGTGAAGGCGTTCAGGTGGCTGACCTCGCCATGCTCGCCGGGACGCCACCAGTCGCCGTAGATCTCGCTGATCTCGGAGCGCTTGATCAGGGTCTTGAAGTCTTGGAAGAAGTCCTTCGAGCTGGTGTAGGCGAGCTCGTGACCGCGCACCTTGGCGGGCGCTGGACCGAGGCGGACGGTCGCCTTGGTGATGACGGCGTACTGACCGAGGCCGGCCAGCACCGCCTCGAACAGCTCCCGGTCCTGGGTCTTGGAGCAGCGCTTGAGTTCACCCTTGCCGGTGACGACCTCGAGCTCGAGCACGCTGTCGATCTGCCCGCCGGACTGGATCGCCGGCGGGATTCCGCCGAGTGACAGCGTCCCGCCGAAGGTCAGGCCGAGGAAGCCGGTCAGTGCGGGCGGGGTGAGCCCCTTGGCATGCGCGGCGTTCGTCAGTTGCAGCCAGTCGGCGCCGGCGTCGACGACCGCGCGGTCCGCGTCGATCCGGTGAATCTTGCGCAGCGCCCGCATGTCGATCAGCAGCCCGCTGACCAGCCCCTGGCCGTCCGTTGTGTTCGCCAGCCCGCGGGCAGCGACCTGCACCCGGTGCTTCACGCAGTACTTGATCATCGCCTGGATGTCGCGCACCGACCCCGGCACCAGCACCGCCTGCGGCACCTTCTGCACGTACCGGCCCGCGTCGCGCGACACGCCCTCGCGGCTCCCGGCATCCAGGAGCACCTCTCCGTCCAGCGGTGGCAGCGGCTGCACGTTGTCGCCTTCGGAGGTGGCCCAGGACCGCCGTACCGGGTCGAATCCAGTCACCAAGATCCCGAGTCCGATCGCTCCGAGCAGGGCACGCCGAGTACTCATCCACTCTCCTTGACCAGGTTGAAGTTGGGTTGAGCTTGTTCATGGGGGCCGACGGCAATTATCACGGGTCTGCGGGGCAACGCCGACGACACGCCGGATTTTCGGCGAAACACGGTAGCGTCGGTCCCATGATCATCGTGACAGCTGCACTGAAGGGCGGGGTCGGGAAGACAACCACGTCGGTGTACTTGGCCGCGCTGGCATCTTCCAACCGTCGCACAGCCACTCTCGTCGACGCGGATCCACAAGGCAGTGCTGCCGACTGGATCGATGCCTCGGACGACGCGAACCTGAACCGGATCGAGATTGCCGAGGCGCCGACGGAGCGGTTGCTGACCAAGGCGCTGGACAAGGTGCCACCGGAGGGGATCGGCATTGTCGACATGCCGCCGTCCCACGAGCGGCTGCTGAACAAGGCCCTCGAGCGGGCCCGGATCGTGGTGATCCCGACCCGTGTCGGCGGCGTCGAGACACCCCGGGTGAAGGCGGTGCTCGAGCTGGTTCCGGAGGATGTTCCGGTCGGTGTGGTGATCTGCTCGGCGCGGACCTACACCCGCGCGTACCAGGACCTGATGGAGCAGTACGCCAAGGAAGGCATCCCGGTCTGGGGTTCCATCCCCGAGCGCGTCTCCATCACCGCCGGCCCCGACGGCCCGCTCGCCGCCGACGGCCTGGAGGCCTACAAAAAGGTCTGGCGCAAAATCCTCGCCGCCGCCCGCACGTAGGGGGCTTGAACAGGAAACGGTGGGCTGGGACAGGTTATTACTTGTCTCAGCCCCCTTCGCGGTGTCTCCACCCACGAGTTCTGGCCGTCGGGTCAGCGGTGGAGTGGGGGCTCACCGCGGACGTAGGCGCGGAGGACGGTGGCTGCGGCGCCGCGGGCCCAGTCGTCGAAGGTGTGTGAGCGCAGCATCAGGCGGCAGTCACCGGCTGCTCCGAAGGCGTGCGCTCCGAAGGCCTGGCGCATCCGGTCCTCGTACAGGTCGTACTCCGCCACGCCCTCACCGGCGATCACCACGAGCTCGGGGCCGACCAGGTTGACCATCGCGGCCAGGGCCGAGCCGATCACCTCACCGGCCCGGTCGAACGCGGCCCGGGCATGCTCATTACCCGCGTGCGCCAGCTTGATCGCTCCGGCCAGGTCCAGCTTCGGCTGCTTGGTCGTCGAGCGGATCCTGGTCAGGATCGCATCCGACGACGCCACGGTCTCGACGCACCCCCGCCGGCCGCAGGTGCAGACCAGGTCACCCGGGGCGAGCGGCAAATGGCCGAGCTCGCCGGAGACGCCGTACGCGCCGGAGACGACCTCGCCGTTGATGTAGAGCCCGCAGCCGATCCCGGAACCGATCGTCACCACCGCGAACGAGTCGGCATCCACGCCGACCCCGAACCAATGCTCGGCCACGGTCAGCGCGCGGACGTCGTTCGTCACGACGATCGGAAGCTTGAGCCGCCGCCCGAGCAGCTCCGCCAGCGGCACGTCGCGCCACCCCATGAACGGCGAATCGCGGACCACGCCGTGCTTCTCGTCGACATCACCCGATACGGCCACGCCGATACCGATCACCGGCCCGACCACCTCGGCCCCGGACTTCAGCGTGCCGATCAGCTCCTTGGCCAGGTCAGCCAGCTGCTCGATCACGGTCTTCGGGTCGGTGCTGTCCAGCGGCCGGTGGGAGACCTTCCGGATTCCCGCGGTGAAGTCGGTGGTCACGCCGATCAGATCGGTCGGGGTCACCTTCAGCCCGATCACCGACACACTGCGCGGTACGACGGTCAGCGGGCTCACCGGCCGCCCGATGCCGACCATCCCGTTCGCACTGTCCAACTCGGCCGGCGCAGCGGCCTGGTCGGTGACGAACCCGGCCTCGATCAGTGGCGCGACCGCCTTCGTGACGGCGGCCTGTGAGAGTCCGGTACGGCGTGCGATCTCCACCCGCGGGATCGGACCCTGAGTCAGAATCCTGGTCAGCACCTCGACTCCCGCCGGCGTAGCCAACGGGAGAGGACGATGTGGACGCAGCGGCACGAGAACAACCTACCGGCGGTTAAGCCGTTCTGTCGGATTCTGCCAACGTCGGGGACGTCAGCGCCCATCGGATGGTCCGGGTGAGGCCGTCACCGGCCGCGCGGACCAGGGTTTGTTCTGTCAAAGGGAAGTAGGGCAGGCGGAGCGGCCAGCGCGCCCACCACGGCAGCAGGCTGACCGCGGCCGCGGTGAGGACGCCGTACGCCGGTCGCGCGGCCCAGGGGACGGGCGGGTGCACGAGGATGAAGCGGGCAGCCTGCCGTGCCTCGGTCGTGCCACGGAGCTCGGGCTGGTACGTCGCGAGTGTCCGGCGCAGCTCGGCCACCGTGGTCGGCGGGTCGATCACTCCGAGCTTGCCGGCCACCAGTGCCGACTGTTCGACGTACTGATCCTGCTCGGCCGCGTTGAGCGGGTGAGCGCCGTACGTCTGATGGGCGGTGAGGAAGCTGTCCACCTCAGCGACGTGCACCCACTTCAGCAGGTGTGGGTCGGATGCTCGGTAGTTCGCACCGCGGACCCGCTCATGCACTGCCCGCACCCGCGCGATTGCCGCCTCCGCGTCCGGGACAGCGCCGTACGTCGTGATGGCGAGGAAGTAGCTGGTCCGCTGCAACCGTCCCCACGGGTCACCGCGGTACCCGGAGTGCGCCGAGACCGCCGCCATCGCGAGCGGATGCAGCGACTGCAACAGCAGTGCGCGCAGACCGCCCGCGAACATCGACGCATCACCGTGGACCCGCTGGATCGGGCTGTCCGGTGTGAACCAGCGCGGACCGGGCGTCTTGTGCACCCGGTCGCGCTCAGCCTGTGGGTCCGGCCCCGCGACCTTCGTCAGGATCATCCGGGCCAGCTGGTCTCTCATACAGCCAGTCTGCCCACCACTCCAAGCTAAACAACGTCAACGAAGATCGGGTTGGTGTAGAGCCAGGTGTCGAGCCACGGGTCGCCGTCGTTCGTCGGGTGCTGGATCGGGCCGGCCGGGTCGATGCTGCTGCCCAGATACCCGGCGCCGTGCCGGTTGCCGTCGCTGCCGCGCACCCGGACGTAGTGCGAGCGCTCGGCCCGTCCCAGCGGGATGCAGAGGTCGTAGGTCCCGGTACGGCGATGTACGTCGACCTGCTCGACCACTCTGGTGTCAGGTGCCTTCCACGTGTCCCGGTCGGCTGTCGGTCCGGTCACCGCACCACGGATCACGTCCACGTGTGCCAGTCGCGGCAGTACGCCGTGGAAGTTCGGCCGGGTCGCACTGGTCACGGTGATCCGCAGCTCGAGCCGCTCATGCCGCCGTACCCGCAGACGTCCGCCCAGCGTCACCCCGCGCTGCCGGGAGCCCACAGGAGCGACCCGTACGTCGATGCCGTCGACCAGTTGACCGTGGTCGACCCACACGCGGCCGGCCCGCAGTGCGGCCATCACCTCGAGGTACCCGTACCGGGAGACGCCCACGTGGGTCCGGCTGAACTGGCCCGGCCAGAAGTCGCTGCCGGCCTGCGGGGTGTCCGTGTTGGTCGGTGAGGGCTTCCAGCCGAGGCTGTCGAAGTTTTGGCCGGGAGGGAAGACACCGTCGGTCCAGGTGTCCCAGATGGTCCGGTGGTTGTCGCTGTTCGAGGTGATCGAGAACAGCCGGCCCTCGGCCAGCATGCTGTCCCACAGTCCGCCGACAGTCGCGGTCGCCCAGTCGAAACCGCCGTACGTGCGGTATGCGTCGAGCGGATAGCCCGGGAAGCTCGCAGCGCTCGGGGAGTTCACGTACTCGCCGCGCTGCGCGTTGGTGGCACCGCGGAACTTCACCCAGGCCGGCTCCGCGTCGCCCTGCGAGCCAGGTGCGCCCTCCATGCCGATGCAGACCCCAGTGTCGCGCCAGCCGCGGATCTCGTGCGGTGCGTCGATACCGAGCCGCAGTGGGTGGTTTGCGAGTACCAGTACGTCGTCGACGTACCCACTGCGCTTCTGAGCGGCCAGCCACTGCAGGCCCTTGATCGCGTGCTGCTCGTTCTCCGGGGTGTTGCCCGAGCGGTTGGTCAGCTTCCCGTCGTACTCCCGCTCGAACTGCTGCAGCAGGGCGACGTTGTTCGGACCGGGGGAGACCAGCAGGGTGCCGTGCTCGGCCGCCGGGATGTACCACTCCAGGCCCTGGAAGATCAGCATCCGCGGGTTCTCGGCCCGCGCCTTCACGACCTCGGCGTTCTCGGCCACTGCGCCCTTGTCTGCGTGCCCGAAGTTGCTGTGCTCGGTGAACGCCATCCAGTCCAGCCCGAACTGCGCCCCGCGCTGCGCGAGCTGCGTGAAGTCGTACTTCGCGTCGTGGCTGTAGCGGCTGTGCACATGGTGGTCACCGACCAGGTAGACCAGCTCCGGGTCACTACCCTGGTACGACGCAGTGCTGGCGGCCGCTTCCGTTGCGCCGGCTGCGGTCACGGTGAAGGCCGCGCCGAGCAGGCCGGCTCCCCGGATCAGATTCCGGCGGGACACCCCCTGCGGATCCAGGGTTGCTGCCGGTACGTCGGTGTCCGCCCACTCGGGGAGCTGCTGCTGCATAGGCGCCACCCTGCAGGTAAGGACAAAAGGCCGTCAAGGCGCCAGATGACGCGCAGATGAACGATCGGCGTACTCATCCTCGAGGATCGAGTAGAGCAAGGAATCCCGCCAGCCACCGTTGGTGAACACATGGTCACGCAAGTGACCTTCGTAGCTGAAGCCGAGCCGCTTGACGACCGCGATCGAGGCTTCGTTCTCCGGGCCGATCGCTGCGGTCACCCGGTGCACGCCCAGGGTGCCGAACGCGAAACCGAGCAGCAACTTGGCGGCGTCGGTCGCATACCCGCGGCCCCAGTGGTCGGCGTGCACGGCATAGCCGAGCTTCGCCGCCCGGCCGGTCGGGGCGATTCGTGCGAAACCGACCACGTGGTCGTCGTCCCGGCGGGTGACGGCGAGCATGTAGTCGGGTCGATCGTCCCGGGCAGAGCGCTCGATGATGCCGGCCAGCACCACTGCCGCCTTCGCCCGGTCGTGACTGTCGAACGCCATCCACTCGGTGACCCGGTCGTCACCGGAGATGGCCAGGTAGTCGTCGAGATCGCTCTCGCGGAACTCGCGCAGTACGGTCAGCTCGCCGCTGAGAGGCTCCATAGGGTGATTGTCGAAGCCGCCGGGGGTCAGCGGTTGAGGGTCTGCATCGGGGTCCGGGTGAACGTTTCGATCTCCTCCTGAAGCTCACGGGCGTCGTCGGCGCGACCGGACTGCCGCAGTGCCTGGTGAACCCGGCGGGCCGAGTGCACCACACCGTTGATCCGGCGCTCGGTCGGCAGGTCGAGCACCGGGGCGATCGCATCCGCGGCACCGTCCAGCTCGCCCGTGGCGATCCGGCTGATCGCCATCGCGGCGTGGCTGCCGGCGGCGTCGCCGAAGGCCCACTCCGGGTGGTTCTGGTCGGCGTAGGCGTCGACGGCCTGCCGCGAGTACCGCTCGGCCTGCTCGCCTTCACCCGGCAGCCACGCCAGCGCGTCGGCTGCGTAGTACAGCTGGCGGTTGCGCCCGAAGGTGCACAGCCCGCCCATGTCGTCGAGGTCGTCGTTCTGAACGTTGTCCCAGGCGTCCTCGGCCCGCTCGAGCGCGGCCCGGGTGGCCTCCGGGTTGCCGAGCGCGGCCCAGGCGCGGGCCTCGCTGACCGGGAGCCAGACGCTGGTGGTGCTGTTGGCCTGCTCGGCATAGCCGGCGCCGAGCTGGGCGTAGCGGACGGAGTCGTGCGGGTTGCCGGCCCAGTAGGAGACGAGGGACTGCAGGCCGCGCACCCAGGCGCGCAGGCCGTGGTGGTCGGCGTTGTCGGCGCACAGGAACGCGGTCCGCGCCTGCGTCAGCGCCGCATGCGGGTTGCCGAGGTCGTGGGAGGCCTTGGCGAGCAGACCACCGGTCACCCCGCCGAGGAAGTAGAGCTGCCGTAGGTGTTCCGGGCGTTGCCGGCTCTCCAGCAGTGCGAAGACCAGGTCCTGGGTCTCCACCAGCTGACCGAGGATTTCCGGCAGTGGGCGCTGCGGGTAGGCCTTCGCGACGTGGCGAACGTCGTCGTACACCTGTTCCATGGCCTCGCTTCCGAGACCGGACTGGGCCGCAAGGGCAAATGCCCTCGCTCGGCTGGCAGCCATGTCGAGAACCTCCATCTCGTTACCTGTCGTGATCCGTCCACCCGTGGCAGCCACCGGCACCATCTGCCCGCCCGCGTGTTGCGGAGCCACCTGCTCGGGGACGTACGGCGCGAGGAGCTCCTCGACCGGCTTTCCGAACATGCGTTGCAGGGTGCGCCGGGTCTGTGGAGTGGTTCCTGCCCGCTCGCCCGATGCGAGACGCCGCAGGTGCCGCTCGGTGATGGTTCCACCCAGCTCGACGAACTCGGCGACGATCTCGGAGTAGGTCTGGTTCCGGCGCTGGATCAAGTGCGCCAGGACCGTCTTAGGCGCCAACCTCGCCGCCATCGTTCCTCCCGTTCACGTCAGAACAGACGTTGTCTCGACTCATGCCCCACGACAAGGTGCTGTCCTCCAGATGTCCGCGAGAGGTCCGGAAGAGGTCCGGCAAAGGTCCTCTTCAGGTCCTAGAGCGGTCACGTTGGGCTCGTGCACCATTACTGCCATGACAACCAGTAAGTCCAACTGGTTGCAAGGGCTGAGAGTTACGGGGTGAGAGGCAGTGAGCATCGCGGAAATGACGGCGCGACAGCATCGTCGCCGGGTTCGGGTCTGGTTCGGCGAGCATGTGATCGCCCAATACGTCGCGGAAGCGCCGTTGGCGGCCCGCTACGAGCAGGCGATGCGGCGCCGTTTCGCCGGCCTGAAGGTCACCAACGACCTCCTCGGACCGCTCGACAGCAACTGATTCAAACAACTGATTGAAGCTTCCGGGTCCTCCTCAGACTCGGTGTGCTGCACCCTGGAGTCTCCTCACGTTCAGGGTTCAGCTTTCTGGAAGGTTCGGGACCCTCCTCAGTTCCGAACGAAACCCAGGTGCGGTCCGGGGCACTCCTCAGCCCCGGACCGCACCGCCCAAAGCCCGGCTGGGCCGGCGGCTGAGTTCCCTGTATCGCCGCCGCCCAGCCGTTCCAACCACCACCTCCTGGCCGACACCTCGGGCCAGGCCGGGGCTTGGTGTCCTGGGCGGTAGGACACCACCGGTGGTTCCTGACACCTCACCAGGAACCACCCCCCGAGGTGGCCTGCTCCGCTGTCATGTCGCGCTCAGGTTTTGAGCCATCCGTCGCAGTACGTCGATCGTCGCCGCGTACTCGTCGTTGCTGACGCCGGCCGTCACCAGCCTCCGCTGCTCCCGCACCTTCGCGGTCAATCCGGTGAGCGCTGCCTGGCCGGAGGGTGTGAGTTCATCGCCCAGGAGCCAGCCGCGCACAGCCAGTGGCTCGGTGACCGCCGCGAGCGTTTCGGCGTTGCCGTCGAGGAAAGGCGCCAGCGCGGCCGCGATCGGCTCCGGGCCAGCCGCGGCGTTCAGTGCCTGCCACTGCCTGCGGGTCAGTCCGTCGGCGGCCAGGAGTCGCTCGAACGACGACTCCAGCAGGCCGTCGAGCTCCTTGAGCCACCACCCGATAGGCTTGTTGTCATCTGACATATACATGTCTTTGAGCATATACTCTGGAGCGGTGATGACAACCCCTGACGCAGTCGGTCGCGTGGAGGCGGCCATGGTCACGATCCGCCGTCGGCAGACCCGCCGCACGTTCGCGGAGCAGGCCGGCCGAGCAGATCCGGTCCAGGAAGTTCTCGATGCCCTCGAAGCAGCCGGTACGACGCCGATCGGCGTCAACGGAGTCGCGGCCGCGCTCGGCGTGGACCAGCCGCGGGCCAGCAAGTTGGTGGCAGCGGCGGTCACAGCCGGACTGGTTCGTCGTGAGGCGGATCAGGCGGACGGACGCCGGACCAATCTGGTCCTGACCGACGCAGGCCGCGAGCAACTCGACGCCGTCCACGACCACCGGCGCCGGCGTTTCGCCACCGCGATGACCGGCTGGACAGAGCTCGAGCAGGAGAACTTCGCCCAGCTACTGACCCGCTTCGTCGCCGCGCTCGAGCACTGAGGACCGCTCGAGGTCCGGTCCTGGTCCGCGGACATGGACCGCGAAAGGGGCGTCGGGCTGCACCAGGCTTGAGCCCTCGATCCAGCCTTCCGCGGTGATCTCACCGGCGTACGTCATCCCGAGCCGGTCCATCACCGCCCGCGAGGCGTGATTGTGACGCTCGGTGAAAGCGATCACTGCCTGTGCTCCCAACGTCTCGAACGCGAACTCCAGCCCGGCCCGCCCGATCTCCGTCGCCAGCCCACGCCCGCGCGCCGACTCGACCAGCGCCCACCCCAACTCGAGCCGGTCGACCGCCCACTCCGCACCGACCAGCTCCTCGATCGCCACGGCCGTCGGCGTACCGGCTGTCATCCGGGACAACCCACCCCGCCCGGCCAACTCCCCACCAGACCGCTCGTACGCAATCCACTTGCACACCGAATCGCGCTCCCAGGCGCGATGCATCGCGGCCGCCCGCTCCGCAGCCACCTCCGGCGACCACTCCTCGCCGTACCAGCGCGCCACCCACGGATCCCCGAACAACCGCACCAGGTCCGCCACATGTCCGCCCAGGACCGCACCCGGTCCACTGATCGGTTCAAGTCGCAGCCGCTCGGTCAACCGCATCCGCACCACGTGCGCCACGATGTCCCGCAACCGCCGGTCCCCATCGGTCCGCCCCACCATCAACAACTCCAGGTCGTCCACCCCGACCCACGCCGACGCATCATGCTTCCCCACCTCCAACCGCGGCCGCCCGAGATCCCCGTCGACGGTGATCAGGTAGTCGAGCTCACGTCGTACGCGACCTTCGAGCTCCCACTCCCAGTCCGAGACGATCCCCAGCACCTCGCGAACCGTCCATCCCGTCTCCTCCTCGACCTCCCGCGCCAGCGCCTGCTCCGGCGTCTCGCCCACCTCGACATGTCCCCCGACAACGTCCCACTGCCCAGGCAGCAACCGTCGATCCGCCGTCCGCCGATGCACGTAAACCCGCCCACGCTCATCCCGAATCAGCGCACCCACACAATCGACGTTCCGCATGCTCAAAACCTAGACCGCTCGTCTGACAGAGTTCGTCCGTGCGGAACTCACCCATCATCCTGATGCTCGTCGCTCTCGGGCGGTGGGCGAAGTACGCGCCGTTGACGGCGTTCGCCGTACTGATCCTGTCGGGGGTTTTCGGCGATCTGGTGGTTCGTGACGTGGTTCGGTCCATCGGTGATGTTGCCGGGACGGACGAGCTTGTACTGCGGGCGGTCGGGTGGGCGTGGATGGGCGGGCCACTGGTGGTGATGACGGCGATGTTCGTGCTGCGGCGACGGCTGAGCCCGGTGCTGAAGGCGGTGCTGACCTATGTGATGTCGACCGTCGCGGCGAGTTCGTCGATGCTGCTCGGGCATCGGGGTGACGGCGGGAACGAGAAGCGGTTCGGTGACGTGCAGCATCTGGCCACACCGATCAGCTATGGGTGGGCGGCCGCGGTGGGGTCGGTCATCCTGACATTCGTGCTCGGCCTGGTCGTCCTGCTGATCGTGAGCAAGGTGGCCCGCAAGCCGTTGCCGACGGCTACTCAGGTGCGGGTCGGGTACGGCCTTGGCTGCCTGTGGGTTGTGTTGCTCGGGGTCAGCTTGTGGTTCGGGCTGACCGGTCCGCTGCCTAACTAGAGCCGAGCGGCTTTTCGGGGATGCGGTTGGGGATGAACGCTACGGCGACTATGAGTAGTACGGCGGCTGCCGCGGCGCCGTAGAAGACGTCGTGGATGGCGGGGGCGAGGACGGTGGCGGGGAGTTTTTCCAGGTCCTCGTGGGCGCCGCCGAGGCGGGCGGCGATCTCGCCGTTGGCCACTGCGCCGAAGGTGGCGACGCCGACGGCGCTGCCGACCGAGCGGGCGAACATGTTGGTGCCGGTGACGACACCGCGGTGCTGCCAGTCGACCGAGGACTGGGCCGCGACGACGGCCGGTGCGGAGGAGAAGCCGAGGCCGACGCCGATCACGAAGCAGGCTGCGGCGAGCTGCCACACGCTGCTGGTCGCACCGACGGTCAGCAGGATTCCGGCGCCCAGTACGACGAAGGCCGAGCCGAGCAGCATCGTCCAGCGGAACCCGAGCCGCAGGTAGATCCGGCCGGACAACGAGGCCGAGATCGGCCAGCCGATCGTCATCGCGGCCAGCGTGAAGCCGGCGATCAAAGCGGACGTCCCGAGCACGCCCTGCGCGAAGACCGGCACGTACGTCGACAGTCCCATCATCAGCAGGCCGATCAGGAACGCGGTCGCGTTGGCCGAGTTGAGCACCCGGCGGCTGAACACCCACGGCGGCAGGATCGGCTCGGCCGCCCGGCGTTCGACCAGGCCGAAGGCCACGATCAGGATCACCGCGACGGTCAGGATCACGATGCTGACGGGCGAATCCCAGGCCCACATCACGCCACGCTCGAGCAGGCCGAGCAGCAGCAGCGAACCACCGACAGCCAGCAGTACGGCGCCCGCGTAGTCGATCTGGTGTTTCGTCTTCTCGGCCGTCTTCTCCTGGAAGCGTTTGCGGAGCACGATCGCCGCCGCGATACCGAGGGGCACGTTCACGAAGAAGATCCAGCGCCACGAGATGTAGTCGGAGAAGACCCCACCGAGCGTCGGCCCGACGAACGACGAGATCCCCCACACGCTGGCCAGATAACCCTGGACCTTGGCCCGCTCGGCGACCGTGTAGATGTCGCCGATGATCGTCATCCCGATCGGCTGGATCGCACCCGCACCGATCCCCTGGATCAGCCGGAACGCGATCAGCGCCGGCATGCTCCAGGCGAACCCACATAGCACCGACCCGACAACGAAGAGCGTGACCCCGAACAGGATCATCGGCTTCCGCCCGCGCAGATCGGCGAGCTTGCCGTAGATCGGCACCGAGACCGCCTGGGCCAGCAGGTAGATCGAGAACAGCCAAGGGAACTGCGTGAACCCACCCAGGTCCTCGACCACCGAGGGAACGGCCGTGGCCAGGATGGTCGCGTCGAGTGCGACCAGCCCGGTACTCAGCATCACCGCGAGCAGAATCGGGCCGCGTTCCGACCGCAGCCCGACACCTCCGCGGTCGATCCGCTCGGTAGTCATGACAAAGGCCAACTTACGTGATCGTTGAACAACTCCGGCAGCGGCCATCCACAGGCCGATACGGACCGATACGCTCCGGGCGTGAGGATCCGTGACACCGTGCTGCGTGCCGTCGTGATCGTGCTGACCGCCTCGCTCAGCCTGGTCCTGCTCCCGATCGCGATCAACGTCGGCACCGGCGGTACGGCGCCCGCCTTCCTCGCCCCGTACGTCGCCTGGACGTGGCCGGCGATCGGCGTCCTCTGGCTGATCCTCGTGCTGACCGCCCTCGCCGAAGTCCGCAGCCGCCAACGGCCGGTGATCGCCAGCCGCTCGGCCGACAAACCCCGCAACCGGGCGAACGCGCTGGCCCAGGTGGACCGCTACCTGCAGCGGCGGGTCGATGTCTCCCTCGCCGCCCAGACCCGGGTCGCCCTGGCGCTCGACCAACGTCCCGAGGTGGTCGCCCGCCCGTACGACATCGTCGTCCGGCCGCTCGACAGTGAGCCGCACTCATTGCCGGAAGACGCCCACATCGCCACCGTCTTCGACGACCTCGAGTTCTCGATGCTGATCCTCGGCGCGCCCGGAGCAGGCAAGACGACCCTGCTCCTCGAGTTGGCCCGCACTCTCGCCGAGCAGGCGCACGCCGACGAGACCGAGCCGATCCCGGTCCTCGTGAACCTGTCGGGCTGGACGGCGTCGGTGTCGCGCGGTCCCGACGATCACCCGCGCGACAGCCCGCTGCTGGCCGGCTTCGTCCGCTGGCTGCTCGACGAGCTCGATAACCGGTACGGCATCCATCCCGCAGCGGGTCGACGGTGGTTGGTCAACGGCCGCTTCGCGCTGCTGCTGGACGGTCTGGACGAGATCGACCCCGCCCACCGCGACAAGCTGGCCGGCGTCCTCGACGAGCTGCGGATGAGCTACTCGATCGCCAGACTCGCCGTCACCTGCCGCACCCACGACTACGAGCACCTCAAGACTCCGCTCCGCGTCCAGGGCGCCGTCGACATCAGGCTCTCCCGGCAGCAGGTCCTCGACTACTTCGCCACCGTCGGCCCCGAACTGGACGGCGCCCGCGCAGCCATCGAGCAGGACGACGAACTGTGGGACCTCGTCAACTCCCCGCTGATGCTCAACGTCCTCCTCCTCGCCTACCAGGACCGCGACGTTGCGGCCGACGACCCGGCCGACGTACGACGCGGCCTGTTCGACACGTTCATCGTCGAGGTACTCGCCCGGCGCCGGTCCACGCAGCGCGAGTACGGCGCCCTCGCCGCCGTCCGCGCGCTACGAACCCTCGCCTGGCGCACCAGCAACCGCCGCGGCGCCCACACCGTGGTGCCGCGCTGGCCCAACCCCGGCAGCCAGGACGGCCTCATCCATCCGGACGTTGTGTACCTGCTGCACGTCGTTGGCCTGCCCGCTCTGCTCGGCGGCCTCGTGGCTGGGGCGACTCTGGCAACCACAGCTCAGTACGGCGTCGTCGCCGGCTTGACCGTCGCCGTACCGGCTGTCCTGCTCTCTGTCCGCTGGCCCGCCGCCCGAGACGTCATCTCGCTCCGCACCGGCGGTCGACGGCAGCTGGTTGTGCTGCTGCTGGGTCTGATCCTCGGACTGTCCACCAGTGTCGTTCTGCTCGTCGCCGCGATGGGACTGATCGAGCTGCTACCGGCAGCCATCATCCTCCAGGGTGGGTTCCCGCCTGGCTTCGTGATCGGTCTGTTCGTCGCGTGGGGCATCCGCACCCTCAGCTTCCCGCCGTCCTGGCCATACGAGGAGCGGCCGCTGGCCTACTGGCGGCTCGCGTCGTGGGCACTCGGCGGCGGCCTGGCCGGTCTAGCCCTGGCAGCAGCTCTGGGAGCCGACTTCACTGGACACGACCTCGCGGTCCTACCCGGTCTGCTCTTCGGATTCGTCTCCGTTGGCATCTGGCCCGGCCAGACGCTGCGTTCCGGCCGGCTCTACCGCGTCCTCTTCGACGTCCTCCTCTGTTGGAACGGCGACCTGCCCTGGCGCCGCCGCGCCTTCCTCACGTATGCAGCCGACCGCTTCGTCCTCGCCCGCACCGCGCCCGGCGAGTACTCCTTCATCCACCTGCTCATCCGCGACCACCTGGCCGACTGCAACCCGGACGAACTGGCGGCCAAGGTCAACCGCCGTAAGACCGCTCGCCGCTAGCGCACGCACTCGCTTTGCCAGCTCGATCGCTGAGTCGACCTCGGTCGGGGGTGTGAGCCTGTTGTGGGTGAAGGCGAACGACAGGCGTGTCGTCGGGTCGGCGTAAGCCTCCGAGCCACCCAGACCGCCGAAGCCGAACGCCTCCGGCCGGCCACCGGTCACCTCGTCACCATGCGAGTACCCGTAGGACTTCAGCACCGGTACGCCGACCACCACATCCGCGTCCCGCCGCCGGATGCGCGTGGCAGCGGCCAGCGTCTCCGCGGACAGCAGTGGCTCACCACCTGTTGCCAGTACGCCGTACAGTCGCGCTCCTGCACGCGCTGTCATCGTCGCGCCGAACGGCAGTGGCGCGGCCATCGACCACGATCGGCCCGGTGGCGTCGTACGGCGTGGAACCATCGACCCGATCGTCATCCCGCCGACGACCCGCTGGAACGTCTCCCCGAACACCGACGGGTCGAACGCGGAGTCGTCCACCTCGGCCAACCGATCCGCGAACTGCACAGGCGGGACGACGAACAGTTCGTCCGCGATCCCGAGCGGCTGTGCGATCAACGCGTGTACGGCCTCGCCGAGCGTCTGCCCGGACGCACCGCGGACGATGTGGTCGACGAGGTAGCCGAACGTGAGGCTGTGATACCCGGTCTGCGTCCCCGGCTCCCAGGCCAGCGGCTGTTCAGCGATCAGGCCCGCGACGAGCTTCTCATCGGCGATCTCGTCCGGCGTCAGCCCCGCGGGGAAGAACGGCACCCCGGCGCTGTGCTCCAGCACCTGCCCAACCGTGATCACGTCCTTGCCGTGCTTGCCGAAGGCCGGCCAGAGCTCAGCGACGCGATCGTCGTACCCGACGAGTCCGCGATCGACCAGGATGTGGACGACGGTCGCGCCGATCCCCTTGCTGACCGAGAAGACCGGGAAGAGCGTGTCCGGACCAGCGGTCCCCGCCCAGGCGTCGACGATCAGCTCACCGTCCAGACAGGCCGCGACCTGCAGCCCGCGTTCGCGGCCGCTGGCGACCAGATCATCGAGAAAATTCTGCACAGGGATCACTCCGTGACGGGTTCTTTGAGGGCGTAGCCGATCAGGGCACAGGCGAGGGGGAGGGCGATCAGGGTGGAGAGGGCGGTGTGGAGGGAGGTGTGCTCGGCGAGGGTGGCGAGGATCGGGGTGCCGATGCCGCCGATGCTGACGGCTAGTCCCAGCGTCATGCCGCCGGCGGTGCCGACGCGGGTGGGGAGGAAGTCCTGGCCGAGGGTGACGTGCAGGGAGAAGGGGACGGCCATGGCGATCGCGGTCAGCCCGAGGAAGCCGAAGAACGCCGGCCCGGGCACGAACACCAGCCCGGCCAGCGCCGGTACGGCGATCCCGTACGACGCGCGCAACGTCCGGATCCGCCCGAAGCGGGTGGCGAACCGGCCGCCGAGCAGGGTGCCGACCGCGCTCAAGGCGAACAGGATGAACAGGGCGATCCCGCCGGTGGTGGTTCCGCCGCCGACCCGTTGGCCGGCGTACAGGGCGATGAAGGTGCCGAGGCCGACGAACACGATCGAGCGGAAGACCATCATCACCGACAACCGCAGGAAAGACGACCAGTCATCAGAGCCTACGATCGCCAGACTGTTGCCCGCAGCAACAAAACTCGTGGACCGGACCGCCACGCGGGTGATCACCGCGCCGACCAACGCCGGAACGATCAGCACCGGCGTCCACCCCAACCCGCCGACCGCAATGATCGGTGTCACCAGCGCAGGCGCCAACGCGAACCCGAGGTTCCCGCCGACCGAGAACCAGCTCATCCCGACATGGCTGCCACCACTCACGGCCCGCGCCATCCGAGCCGCCTCGGGGTGGTAAGCCGCGACCCCGAGGCCCGACAATGCGGCCGCGAGCCACGCCAGCCAGTAGACGTCGCCGACCCCGATCAGCGCGATCCCGAGCCCGGCCGTCGTCATGCTCACCGGGATCAGCCAGGTCAACGGCCGCCGGTCCGTCAGCACCCCGAACACCGGCTGCACCACGGATGACAGCAGCGTCGCGGCGAGCGTGATCCCGGAGACTGCGACGTACCCGAGGCCGCGTTCGGCGACCAGGAACGGCACCAGAGCCGGTACGGCGCCTTGGTACACATCGACGCACGCATGCCCGATCGCCATCAGCCCAATGGGCGGGATTTTCCTCACCCATCGATCGTCGTCCCCACAGCGCGTGTCCGGCTTCCGATAAAATGCCAACCTATGCCGCAAACCCGCCAAGCTGATCAGGCCACCACCGGGATCCTGCCGATCCCCGCCGGTGGGGCGATCGACGCGCACTGGCATGACGAGCACCAGATCGTGTACGCCGGTCAGGGCGTGCTGGCTGTCACCACGGACGCCGGGAGCTGGATCGCCCCGGCCAATCGCGCCATCTGGATCCCCGCCGGCACCGTCCACGAACACCGTGCCTACGGCTACACCGCCCTGCACACCATCGGCCTGACCGAGAACCCGCTAGCTCTCGAGCTGCCGTCCGCGCTGGTCGTCAGCCCACTGCTGCGGGAGCTGATCCTCACCTACACAGCTCCCATGGACGAGCCAGCCGAACGCAGCAGGCTGTACGCCGTACTGCTGGACCAGCTCCGGCGGTCACCTCAACGCCCCACCTACCTACCCACTCCGAGCGACCCCCGCCTGGCGGCCCTCTGCGAGCTCCTCCACAACGACCCAGCCGACAACCGCACCCTCACCGAACTCGGTGCGCACGTCGGCGCGAGCGAACGCACCCTGAGCCGACTCTGCCGCTCAGACCTCGGCATGACCTTCCCGCAATGGCGCACCCAACTCAGACTGCACACAGCACTCAGACTGCTCGCGGCCGGCGAGTCAGTGACCCGAGTGGCTCACCAGTGCGGCTGGGCGTCGACCAGTGCGTTCATTGACACCTTCAGAAGGTCCTTCGGTCACACACCAGGCGCAAGCAAGGCCTGATCGAGGATTCTGCTCCACTGCCGCACAATTCCACGCCGACGCGCGCTGTCATCCGACAGCAGGTCAGCCAGCCCCAGTCCGCGTGCCATGTCCAGCACACCCTGCACCGTCTCCCGTACGCCGGGCGTCCGCTCCGAAACGTCCAGTACGTCGAGCAGTGCCCGGTGTGCACGCCGTCCGACCCGCTCTTCCAGCCGGACGATCTGCGCGCGCAGCGGCTCCTCGGTCGAGGCAGCAACCCACAGGTGCAGCGCGGCTTTGAAGAGCGGACCGGTGTAGACGTCCACGAGCAGGCTCACGATCGCCTCGGTCCGCCCCGGCCCGGCGGGCAGTTGCGCGGCCCGGATCTCCGCCAGCCGCACCTCGGTCATGTACTCGACCGCCGCCGCGAACAGGTCCGCCCGTGTCGGGAAGTGGTGCTGAGCAGCACCACGCGACACACCGGCCCGGGCCGCGACCACAGCCACCGTGGTTGCGGCGTACCCGACGTCGGCGAGCGAATCGACCGCGGCCTCCAGCAACCGCTGCCGGGTAGCCCGGCTGCGGTCCTGTTGGGGCGCTCGGACTGCCTCACTCACGCGCAGCCTCGCGCGCTCTGAGCTCACGCCGCAGGATCTTCCCGGACGCAGCCTTCGGCACCGCCTCGATGAACTCCACCTGCCGCACCTTCTTGTACGGCGCCACCCGCGCCGCTACGTACTCCAGAACGTCGGCCTCGGTCAGCCCCGACCCCGGCATCGGTACGACGAACGCCTTCGGCACCTCGTTGCCGTCCTGCACGACCCCGATCACCGCCGCATCCGCGATCCGCTCGTCGGTCAGCAGCACGGCCTCCAACTCGGCCGGCGGCACCTGGTACCCGTGGTACTTGATCAGCTCCTTGACCCGATCCACGACGTACAGATAACCGCGCTCGTCCTCCCGCCCGAGGTCGCCGGTGTGCAACCAGCCCTCGCGATCGATGGTCGCATCGGTCTCGGCCGGCCGACCGAGATAGCCCTTCATCACCTGCGGCCCGCGGATCCAGATCTCCCCGACCTCGCCGTCGGCCACATCGTTGCCATCGGCACCGACTATGCGCTGTTCGGTGGACGGGAACAGCTTGCCGACCGCGCCGGGCGGCGGCTCCGGGTCGTCCTGCGGGATGGCGTGCGTCCCCGGCGACAGCTCGGTCATCCCGTAGCACTGCAGCACTGAAGCCAGCCCGAGCCGCTTCGCGCACGCCTCGGCCAGCTCCGCATCCAGCGGGGCCGCCGCCGACGTCAGGTACTTCAGCGCCGACAGATCGACGCCGTCCACCGCCGGGTGTTTCGCCAGCGCCAGCACGATCGGCGGCGCGACGAACGCGCGGGTGATCTTCTGTTCGTCGAGCGTGGTCAGGAACTGCTGCAGCTCGAACTTCGGCAGTACGACGACCGTCACGCCGAAGCGGAACGGCAGATTCATCAGCACGGCCTGCCCGTAGATGTGGAAGAACGGCAGAATCGCGATGATCCGCTCACCCTCCTCCATCGAGAACGTGGCCTCGGCCTGGACGAGGTTGGTCGCGATGTTGCGGTGCGTCAGCATCACGCCCTTGGCGGAGCCGGTCGTCCCGCTCGAGTACGGCAGCACCGCGACGTCCTCGGCGGGATTGATGGTGACTGACGGCTCAGGCGCGGTCGAGGCGACCAGTTCCATGACGGAGCGGTAGCCCTCGGCCTGGTCGCAGACGAAGATCTCCGTGACGTCGGTGCCCTCGATCGCGGCCGTGGCGACCGGCAGGAACAACGAGATCGTCACCAGCAGCTTGGCCTTCGAGTCGACCAGTTGCTTGTGCAGCTCGTCGGCCGTGTAGAGCGCGTTGACTGTGGTTACGGTCGCACCCGCGCGGGTGGTGCCGTAGAAGACGACCGGGTAGAGGATCGTGTTCGGGCTGTAGAGCGCGACCACGTCACCGGGCCGGATCCCGAGCTCGGCCAGCCCGGCCGCGACCCGCCGCGTCATCGTGTCGAGCTGGGCGTAGCTGATCTCGCGGCCGCTGACCGCGTCCACGAGCGCGGGGCGATCGCCGTACTCCTGGGCGCGCCCGAGGACGGCATCGTGCAGCGGGACGTCAAGAATCTCGACTGGCGGAAACTGGCTGGTGATGATCATGGGCGGCGGCCTCTCAGTAGGATTTGGGGAGACCCAGGCTGTGCTGGGCGACGAAGTTGAGGATCATCTCCCGGCTCACCGGCGCGATCCGGGCCGCGCGAGCGGCCGTGGAGAGCGCAGCGACGCCGTACTCCTTGGTCATGCCGTTGCCGCCGAGCGACTGGACCGCCTGGTCGGTGGCGCGGACCGCAACCTCACCCGCGGCGTACTTGGCCATGTTCGCGGCCTCACCCGCGCCCAGGTCGTCACCGGCGTCGTACAGCGCGGCCGCCTTCTGCATCATCAGCCGGGCCAGTTCGAGCTCGATCTTGATCTGCGCCAGCGGGTGCGCGATCGCCTGGTGGGCGCCGATCGGAGTCTTCCAGACCGTCCGCTCCTTGACGTACGCGATCGCCTTGCCGAGCGCGTGCCGGGCGATCCCGATCGCGAACGCCGACGCCATGATCCGCTCCGGGTTCAGCCCCGCGAACAACTGCATCAGCGCCGCGTCCTCGGACCCGACCAACGCCTCTGGCGGCAGCTGAACGTCGTCCAGGAACAGCGTGAACTGCTTGTCCGGGCTGATCAGATCCATCTCGATCTGCTGGAACTCGACCCCGGCCGCATCCGTCGGTACGACGAACAACGCCGGCTTCAGCTTGCCGGTCCGGGCATCCTCGGTCCGCCCGACCACCAGCATCGCCTGTGCCACGTCGAGTCCGGAGATGAACACCTTCCGCCCGGACAACGACCAGCCGTCCTCGGTACGGCGGGCAGTCGTGGTGATCTGGTGCGAATTCGATCCCGCATCGGGCTCGGTGATCGCGAACGCCATCGTGGTCGACCCGTCGGCCAGCCCGGGCAACCACTGCTGCTTCTGCTCAGCCGTGCCGAACCGCGTGATCACCGTGCCGACGATCGACGACGACACGACCATCATCAGCAGCGGGCATCCCGCCGTACCGAGCTCCTCGAGCACGATCGACAGATCACCCATGCCGCCGCCACCGCCGCCGTACTCCTCGGGCAGGTTGACGCCGAGGTAGCCCAGCTTCCCGGCCTCCTGCCACAGCTCGCTGGTGTTCCCCCCGCTGCGCGCCTGCTTGTCGAACCACTCGTAGCCGTACTTCTTCCCCAGCTCGCCGACCGCCTTGCGCAGCGCTTGACGCTCTTCCGACTCCACGAAGCTCATGCGTTCTCCCCAACGACAGCCAGTACGGCGCCGACCTCGACCTGTTGACCTGCTTCGACCTTGAGCTCACCGACGACACCGTCGACCGGCGCGGCGATCGTGTGCTCCATCTTCATCGCCTCCAGCCACAACAGCGGCTGCCCCTGCTTCACCACCTCACCGACCTTGACCCCGACCCGGATCACCGTCCCCGGCATCGGCGCCACCAACGACCCCGCTGCCACCTGCTCCGACGGATCCACGAACCGCGGTACCGGAATCAGATTGACCGACCCCACACAAACCAGCCCGTCGTACGCCGCCACCTCGAACACCCGCCGTACGCCGTCAATCTCCAGTACGACGCGCTCCGGCGAACTCTCGACCAGCTGAATGTTGCCCTCGACCACCAACCCGTCCCGGGTCAGCCGATACTCCACGTCATAAGTGGTTTCGCCCACCCGATAGCTCTTCCGCTGGGGCTGCGACGCCAAGTTCCGCCACCCACTAGGCACCCGAACCGGCCCGGTCCGCCCCGCCGCGTCCGCCAACGCCGCCGCCAGCGCAGCCATCTCCGCGGACCCAGCGGCCCCACCAATCCCGTGCGTGGCGAAGAACGCAGTATCAGTCTCCCCAGCCAAGAACGCCGGATGCCTCAAGATCCACGCGAGCAGGTCCCGGTTGGTACCCACCCCATGGATGGTCGCCCGCTCCAGAACCCCCGCCAACCGCCTCGCAACGGCTGTCCGATCGGGGCCGAAGGCAACCACCTTGGCCAGCATCGAGTCGTAGTAAGGGGAGACGATCGACCCATCCTCCACCCCCGAGTCCACCCGCACACTCGGATCCACCGCGAACTTGTGAAGCACACCGGTCTGCGGCTGCCAGTCGTGGTGCGGGTCCTCGGCGTACAAGCGCACTTCGATCGCATGCCCCACGGTGGGAGGCGGCTCGTCCGAAAGCTTTAGGCCGTCCGCAACCGCGATCTGCAGCTCCACAAGGTCCAGCCCTGTGGTCTCTTCCGTGACCGGGTGCTCAACCTGGAGGCGGGTGTTCATCTCGAGGAAGTAGAAGTTCCCGTCCTCATCAGCCAGGAACTCAACGGTCCCCGCCCCGACGTAACTGATCGCCGCCGCAGCCTTCCGGGCCGCGTCGAACAGCAACGGACGCATGGATGGGATGCGGGAAACCAACGGCGACGGCGCCTCCTCGACCACCTTCTGATGCCGCCGCTGGATCGAGCACTCCCGCTCCCCGACCGCCCAGATCGTCCCGTGCTGATCAGCCAGGATCTGCACCTCGACATGCCGCCCGGCCGGCAGATACCGCTCGCAAAAAACAGTCCCATCTCCGAACGCCGACAACGCCTCCGCCGACGCCGCCTCGATCTCACCCGGCAGATCCGCGAGCCGCGACACCACCCGCATCCCGCGCCCACCACCACCCGCCGAGGCCTTCACGAGCACCGGCAGGTCAGCCTCCGAAACCTCAGCCGGCGTGAGCTCAGCCAATACCGGCACCCCAGCCGCGGCCATCAGCTTCTTAGCCTCGATCTTCGAACCCATCGACGAGATCGCATCCACCGGCGGCCCGATCCACGTCAACCCAGCCTCGATCACCGCTTGGGCAAACCCAGCGTTCTCCGACAGGAACCCATACCCCGGATGCACCGCATCCGCCCCCGCCCGCAGCGCCGCCTCAATCACCAACTCCCCGCGCAGATACGTCTCCCCAGGCGCGTTCCCCGGCAAATGCACCGCCGCATCCGCCTCATCGACGTACGGCGCATCGGCGTCAGCCGTGGAGTAAACGGCGACTGTCGACAGCCCCAACGACCGAGCTGTCCGGAACACCCGACGAGCGATCTCCCCGCGGTTGGCAACAAGCACGGATGTGATCACGCGCGGCTCCTTGGCTGAAGTGGACATCCGGATCACAGCCGAAAGACACCGAAGGAGGACGTGCCCTCCACCGGTGCGGAGTGGATCGCGGACAGACAGATACCCAGCACGGTTCGCGTATCCCGGGGATCGATGACACCGTCGTCGTACAGGCGTCCGGAGAGGAACATCGGCAGCGACTCCGCCTCGATCTGACCCTCGACGTACGCGCGCATCTTCGCGTCCCCGTCCTCGTCGTACGGCAGCCCCTTCGCCTCCGAAGCAGCCCGCGCCACGATCGACAACACCCCGGCCAACTGCTGCGGCCCCATCACCGCCGACTTCGCCGACGGCCACGCGAACAGGAACCGTGGATCGAACGCGCGCCCACACATCCCGTAGTGCCCGGCGCCGTACGACGCGCCCATCAGGATCGATACGTGCGGCACCTTGGAGTTGGCGACCGCGTTGATCATCTGCGCACCGTGCTTGATGATCCCGCCCTGCTCATACTCCTGACCGACCATGTACCCGGTCGTGTTGTGCAGGAAGATCAGCGGCGTATCCGACCGATTCGCCAGCTGGATGAACTGTGCCGCCTTTTGCGACTCCTCGCTGAACAGCACGCCGCGCGCGTTCGCCAGAATCCCCACCGGATACCCGTGCACCGACGCCCATCCAGTCGCCAGCGACGACCCGTACAACGGCTTGAACTCGTCAAACACCGACCCGTCCACCACCCGAGCGATCACGTCCCGCGGATCGAACGGGATCTTCAGATCCCCCGGCACGATGTCGAGCAGCTCGTCCGCGTCGTACAAAGGCTCCCGGTACGACGGCGCTGCCGCGGGCCCCTGCTTCGTCCAGTTCAACCGCGACACGATCTGCCGCCCGAGCCGGATCGCGTCCTGCTCGTCGACCGCGAAGTAGTCCGCCAGCCCCGACTTCCGCGCGTGCATCGACGCACCACCGAGCGATTCGTCGTCGGCGTCCTCACCGGTCGCCATCTTCACCAGCGGCGGCCCGGCCAGGAACACCTTCGCGCCCCCGTCGACCATCACCACGTAGTCGCTCATCCCCGGGATGTACGCACCGCCCGCGGTCGAATTGCCGAACACCAGCGCGATCGTCGGGATCCCTTCGGCCGACAGCCGGGTCAGATTCCGGAACATCGCGCCGCCCGGGATGAAGATCTCCTTCTGCGTCGGCAGATCCGCGCCGCCGGACTCGACCAGGCTGATCACCGGCAGCCGGTTCGCCCGCGCGATCTCGTCCGACCGCAACGCCTTCCGCAACGTCCACGGGTTACTCGCGCCACCCTTCACGGTCGGGTCATTCGCCGTGATCAGACACTCAACGCCCTCCACGACGCCGATCCCCGTCACCAAACTCGCGCCAACCGTGAAGTCCGACCCCCACCCAGCCAACGGCGACAACTCCAGAAACGCGCTGTCCGGATCAATCAGCAACTCGATCCGCTCCCGCGCCAGCAACTTCCCGCGCGCGTGATGCCGCGCCACATACTTCTCCCCACCCCCCGCCAACGCCTTCGCATGCTCAGCGTCGAGTGCCGCGAGCTTGTCCAGCATCCCCCGACGATTAACGTCCGAAGGATCGGAGGGCGTGGTCTCCGGATGTTCGGACGTTACGGTGCTCATGAGGTGTACCCCAGTCGTTTGGCTGCCAGGCTGGTGAGGATTTCGGTCGCACCACCGCCGATGCCGAGGATGCGTTGGTCGCGGTACTGGCGCTCGATCTCGGACTCGCGCATGTACCCGAGCCCGCCGTGCAACTGCAGCGCCTGGTCGCACACCCACTGCCCGGCCTCGACCGCCGTGTTCTTCGCGAAACACGTCTCCGCGATCACGTCATCGCCACGCTCGGCCCGCTCGGCGACGTGCTGCACGTACACCCGCGCGACGTCGATCCGCCGGGCCATCTCGGTGAGCGTGTGCTGAACCGTCTGCCGCGAGATCAACGGTCGCCCGAACGTCTCCCGATCCCGGCACCACCGCACAGTCAGGTCGAGCGCGCGCTGTGCGCCGGCGTACGCCTGGACGGCGAGCGTGAGTCGTTCAGCCACGAAGTTCACCGCCAGTTGGACGAAGCCCGAACCCGGCGCGCCGACGAGGTTCTGCACCGGCACCCGGACATCAGTGAAGCTCAGCTCGGCAGTGTCCGAGCAGAGCCAGCCCATCTTCTCCAGCTTCCGCGACACCTCGAACATCCCGCGTTCCAGCACCAGCAGACTGACCCCGTGCGCACCCGGACCCTCCGTGCGGACCGCAGTCGTGACGAAGTCCGCGCGCACCCCTGAGGTGATGTAGGTCTTCGCGCCATTGACCACAAAGAAATCACCATCGCGTACGGCGGTCGTCCGCAGCGACGCAACATCCGAACCACCATCGGGTTCGGTGATCGCGAGCGCGCCGATCAGTTCGCCTTCCAGCGTCGGCAGCACCCACCGGTCGATCTGCTCTTGATTGCCCGCAGCAACGATATGCGGTACGGCGATTCCACAGGTGAGCAGCGACGCGACCAACCCACCCGAACCGCCCGCGTAATGCATCTCCTCAACCACCGCGAGCATGTCGCGCAACGACCCACCGCCCCCGCCGACCTCCTCGGGAAACGCCACCCCGAGCAGCCCCAGCGCACCAGCCTTCTTGTGCAGTTCTCGCGGCAGCTCGCCGTCCCGTTCCCACTGATCCAGCTGCGGCAACACCTCCGCCGCCATGAACCGCCGCACGCTCTCTCTCAGTGCTAACCGTTCGGCGCTCACAGCAACATCTCCGGGATGTCGACATATCGAGATCGCAACCATTCGCCGACCGCCTTGGCCTGCGGATCGAACCGCGCCTGCGCGGCAACCCCTTCACCCAGCAACCCCTCGACCACGAAGTTCATCGCCAGCAGATTGGGCAGCAGGTACCGCGTCACGGTCAGCTCGGCAGTCTCCGGCAGCAACTCCTGGAACAGCTCAACAGTCAGCGTGTGCGCCAACCACCGCCACGCCTTCTCGTCGCGCACCCACACCCCGACGTTCGCGTCGCCGCCCTTGTCCCCGGACCGCGCACCCACGAGCCGTCCGAGCGGAACCTCACGCGTCCGCGGCCGACCCGTCGACGCCAGCGACGGCAACGGGATCGGCAGCCCCGCATCCTCAGCCGGAGTCAGAGGCTGCGTCTCCGCTGCAGGTTCGATGATCACCCGCGCCCCATCGGGCAGTACGACGACGTGCTCCACCTCGTGGATATCGACGTACCCGGCCCGGAAGACGCCGTACGGCGATCCGTCCCCAGGCGGCGCGACCGCGTGGAACCCGGGGTAGCTCGACAACGCCAACTCGACCGCAGCACTGGAGAACGCCCGGCCGACCACCTTCGGATCCGGATCCTTCACCGCGCAGCGCAGGAAGACGCTGGCCTCCTCCTCGGAATCCGCGTTCGGCTTCTCCGTCCAGGCGAGCGTCCACTGCAGCTCGGCCGGCTGCTTCGCGAGCCCTCGCTCGAGCTGCGCCTTGACCAGCTCGGCCTTCTCCTCCAACTGCAAGCCGGTCAGCACGAAGGTCACCTCGTTGCGGAAGCCGCCCACGCTGTTCAACGAGACCTTGTACGTCGGCGGTGGCGCCTCACCACGGACCCCGCTGATCCGGATCCGGTCGTCACCGTCTTCGCTGAGTTCGATCGTGTCGAGGCGGGTGGTCACGTCCGGACCGGCATACCGGGCGCCGGTGATCTCGTACAGCAACTGTGCCTTGACCGTGTCGATCGTGACCGCGCCACCGGTCTTGTCATGTTTGGTGATGATGCTGCTGCCGTCCGCATGGATCTCCGCGATCGGGAACCCGGGCCGGCCGAGGTCGCGGATCTCGCTGAAGAACGAGTAGTTGCCGCCCGTTGCCTGGCAGCCGCACTCGATCACATGCCCGGCGGCCACCGCGCCCGCGAGTTCGTCGTACTGGGTCCGCTTCCATCCGTGGTGCGCCGCGGCGGGTCCGACGATCACGGATGCGTCGGTGACGCGACCGGTCACGACGACGTCGGCCCCGGCCTGCAGTGCCTCGGCGATTCCCCAGGCGCCGAGATACGCGTTGGCCGTCAACGGCGTACCGAGGTCGAGCTCGGCGGCTCGGGCGAGCAGGTCGTCGCCCTCGACGTACGCGATCTTCGGATGCAGGCCGAGGCGGTCCGCGAGTTCTTGGATCGCTTGCGCGAGGCCAGCCGGGTTCAGGCCGCCGGCGTTGCTGACGATCTTCACGCCCCGATCGAGCGCCTCGCCGAGACTGGTTTCGAGCTGCTTCAGGAACGTCCGCGCATAGCCGAGCGACGGATCCTTCAGGCGATCCCGCCCGAGGATCAACATCGTCAGCTCAGCCAGGTAGTCCCCGGTCAGCACATCCAGCGGCCCACCGGTCAGCATCTCCTGCACCGCGCTGAACCGATCTCCATAGAACCCCGAAGCGTTCCCGATCCGGATGGGCGCGTTCACGCGAACTGCCCCGGCTCGCGTCCCTTACCCGGCAACCCCGCGAACGCCTGCACGATCCCCAGCCACTCGTCCGCATCCGCACCCTCGGCGACAACCGCGAGATCGTCGCGATGCCGCCGCTGAGTCGCCAGCAAACAGAAGTCCAACGCCGGCCCACTCACCCGCTGCGCCGCATCCTCCGGCCCCCAGCTCCACACATCCCCATCCGGCCCGGTCAACTCGACCCGAATCTCGGCGTCCGGTGCCGTCCGCCCGTGCAGCAGGTACGCGAACCCGCGCGTCCGCACCGCCAGATGCGCAACATGCCGCAGCCGATTGCTCGGCAGCCGCCGAACCCCCAGCGCATCAGCCACATCCTGCCCGTGCGCCCACGTCTCCATCAGCCGCGCAGTAGCCATCGACGTAGCGCTCATCGGCGGCCCGAACCACGGAATCTTCTCCCCAGCCGGCACCCCCTTCAGCACCTCGGCCAGGTCCGCCCGCGACTCCCGCCAATACACCAGCAACTGATCCGGCGGCAGCGCCGCACCCTCAGCCGCCGCATCGTCGACGTACCCAGTCGGATTGGCCGCCCCCTGCTTGAGCAGCTCCGCAAACCCCTCCGGCTCTGCCACCGCCATCCGCGCGGCCTCATCCGTCCACGCCAGATGCGCAATCTGATGCGCGATCGTCCATCCGTCAGCCGGCGTCGGCCGAGCCCACTCGTCAGCAGCCAACCCACCAACAAGCCGATCCAGCTCAGCACCCTCGGCCCACAGATCCGCCAGCACCTCGTCAACAAGCACGCGCACTCCCAGGGGGTGGAGATCGTGCCCCCGACATTGGCACGATCCCCAAAAAGAATCAAGCGCGCTTGTTTTCCGAATGAAGACTTTCGAGGACGGACAGCGCGCTCTCCAGCTACCCGGTTCCTGGTGGACCAATCGGATGTGCGGACCGCCAGCACTGACCAACTGCGCGCGGCCTGCTGGGTTCCCGCTCAGCGCGAGCGGCCTGAAGCGGTCAGGAGCGGGTTGATCAGTGGCGCAGGTCCGCCTCGCCGCCCCACCACAATCGCCGTACCCAAGTGGACCTGATGCGCTCGCGCGGCCCGGGTTCTTCGGTGGTCTAGTGAGGATGGCTTCGACGGCGGTGGAAAAGCTTTCGGTGGGGCATGCTGGGGTGTTACCCAAGAGGCATGCATGGTTCGCTGCCGGGGAAGGCCGCCGAGATCCGGGCGTTGTTGCTGAGTTTGATCGACACGCTGCCGGAGGGCGCTGCGCTGCCGCCCGAACGGGAGCTGGCCGTGCGCTGGAACGTGGCACGGATGACGTTGCGTCGTGCTGTCGACGAGCTCGTGATCGAAGAGCTGCTGGTACGGCGGCACGGCAGCGGCACGTACACCACCCGCCCGAAGGTGGCGCGCTGGCTGGGGATGATCGGGTTCTCCGAGGACATCCGCCGGCGCGGGATGCGGCCGGGCAACCAGGTACTCGAGTTCCGCCACCAGAAGGCTGAGCGGGCAGCCGCTCGGAGGCTGCGGATTCCGGTCGGGGATCCGATCATCGCGTTCACCCGATTGCGGCTGGCCGACGACTTCCCGATGGTGGTCGAGCGGACCACTTTGCCCGCGGCCTACGTTCCCGGCCTGGAGGCCGAGGATCTCAACGGGTCCATGTACGACCTGCTGACGAACCGCTACGGCATCGACGTGGTCAGCGGCACGTCGCGGCTCGAACCAGTCATGCCCGACGCCAAGACCGCCGCCTGGCTCGACATCCCGGTCACCCAGCCGTGTCTGGCCACCCACGGCATCAGCTTCGACAGTCGCGACCGCGTCTTCGAGTACACCTCGGCGCTCTACCGAGGCGACCGCTACGCCTTCACCACCGAACTCCGGATGACCCAAACCCCGCGAGCACGAGCCACCAGTTTCTAAATGTCGAGGCCGTCCGACCCGCTCCGACGTCGCCGACATGATCGAGAACAACCTTCAACTCGCCGACGGCCGGACGCTGCATGTGTACGACGCCGGATCGGACGGCGTACCCGTCATCTGGAACCACGGCACCCCGAACGTCGGTGCACCACCCGAACCACTCTTCGCAGCCGCGGAACGCCTCGGCCTCCGCTGGATTTCCTTCGACCGCCCCGGGTACGGCGGTTCTACCGTGGCCCGTGGCCGAACGGTCGCCTCCACAGCCCGTGACACCGAGTTTCTCGCGGATGCCCTCGGGCTCGATCGGTTCGCGGTCGTCGGCTACTCCGGCGGCGGAACCTTCGCGCTCGGCACCGCCGCCGTACTCGGTGATCGGGTGCGCGCCGTCGTCACGCTGGCCGCGATCGCGCCGTACGGGGCTGAGGGTTTGGACTGGTTCACCGGCATGGTTCCGTCCGGCGTCGCCGCCCTCGGCAGCGCGGCCGCGGGTGCCGAGGTGCGAGCCGCCTTGCACGACTCAGGATTCGAGTACGACGCCGGCTTCGCCGCTACCGACCACCGGCTATTCGAGGGCCCGTGGGGCTGGCTGGGCAAGGTCGCCGGCCCCGGCCTCGATGCCGGACCGTACGGGCAGATCGACGACGATGCGTCGTACACGCGCCCTTGGGGTTGCGACCCCAGCGCGATCACCGCGCCGACCCTGCTGCTGCACGGCACCGCGGATCGCATCATCCCGCCCTCGCACGGCGACTGGCTCGCCGCGCACTGTCCGACCGCCACGCTGCAACTCCACGAAGGCGCGAGCCACTTCACCATCGTCGAGCACGCGGAGGAGGGACTGGAATGGCTGGCGGGCCAGAACTGACGCCGTACGTGATCGATGTTCCGGAGGACGAACTCACCGACCTCCGCCAACGACTGGCCAATGTCCGCCGAGGGATCGACCCGGAGCTGCGGAAGCTGGTGGACTACTGGAGGGACGAGTACGACTGGCGGGTCTGGGAGCGGCGGCTGAATCAATACCCGCAGTACACGACGACGATCGACGGGACGAACGTCCACTTCCTGCACGTGCGCTCACCCCAGCCTCATGCGTTCCCGCTCATCCTCACGCACGGTTGGCCGGGCTCGATCGTCGAGTACGTCGACGTGATCGCCCCGCTGACCGAGGTCGGCTACGACCTCGTCATCCCGTCCCTCCCCGGCTACACCTGGTCCGGCCCGACCCCGGACCGCGGCTGGGGCCCACGCCGGATCGCTCGCGCCTGGGCGACGTTGATGGAACGGCTGGGCTACCACCGGTACGGCGCGGCCGGCAACGACTGGGGTTCGCACATCGCCCCGGAGCTGGGCCGAGTCGCACCGGACGCGGTGACCGGCGTACACGTCACGCAGCTGTTCTGCTTCCCGGAAGGTGAGTGGCTGGCGTACCCACCCACCGCCGAGCCTGACCGCACCGCACTGAGCCCCGAAGATCGCGCAGCCCTCGACAGCCTGCGCGAACTCCAACGCTCATCCGGCTGCTACGCCCACGTCCACGAGCAACGCCCCGACATCCTCGGAACCGCTCTGAACGATTCCCCAGTCGGCCTCCTCGCCTGGAACCGCCAAGCCATGCGCGACCTAGACCGCGACACCCTGCTCACCCACATCACGGCGTACTGGCTAACCGGCACCGCAGCCTCCGCCATGCGCCTCTACGCCGAGTACGCGAACCAACCCCCACCGGATGCCCCGACCACAGTCCCTCTAGCCCTCTCCCAGTTCCGCAACGACCTCCGCTCGATCCGCGCCTACGCCACCCGAGACCACACCAACATCACCACCTGGACCCACCACGATTCCGGCGGCCACTACGCCGCCCACCAATCCCCCACCCTCCTGGTGAACGACCTCCACACCTTCTTCAAGCACTCTCCGCCCAAGCCAGTACGACGTTGAGCACGGTTCAACCAAGTGCGCGGCCCGGCAAGTGGTTGATGCGTGCCCAAGGTGAGCCGGTCCGCCTGGCGAGCGCGGCCGAAATCCTTGACTCGGTCGGCGGGCCTGACGATACTCCGTATGTTAGGAAAGTTACCTAACAAATACTGACCTGGAGTGGGGCGATGGTGGCGATCGACAGGCGGACTGTGCTGAGGACGGCCGGTGGGGCCGGGCTGGCGGCCTTGCTGGCTGCGTGCAGCGGGGGCAAGGGCGCGACCACGGGGGATCAGGGCAGTGGGAGCAGCGGTGAGATCCGGGCGCTGTTCATGAAGCAGGCGGCGTACACCGAGGCGGACGTCACCAAGATGACGGCCTCGTTCACGGCCGCGAACCCGGGCATCAAGGTCACTCCGGAGTTCGTCGCCTACGAGGCGTTGCACGACAAGATCGTCGCCGCCGGGCCGGCCGGGACGTACGACGTGGTGCTGATCGACGTGATCTGGCCGGCCGAGTTCGGCAGCAAGAAGATGATCACCGACGTGAGTGGACAGTGGCCGGCCGAGTGGAAGACCGAGATGCTCGCCGGCGCGATCGACACCGCCGAGTACGACGACAAGTTGTACGGCGTCCCGTGGATCATGGACACCAAGTACCTGTTCCTGAACACCCAGCACCTGGACGTGGCCAACGCGAACCCGCAGTGGCTCGACACCTGGGAAGGAACGCTGAAGTCGGCCCGCCGGCTGAAGCAATCGGGCGTCGTGAAGTACCCGTTCATCTGGTCCTGGCAGCAGGCCGAGGCGCTGGTCTGTGACTACGCCCAGCTGCTCGGTGCGATGGGTGGCAAGTTTCTCGACGACTCGGGCAAGGTCGCTTTCAACGCCGGTGGAGGGGTCCAGGCGTTGGAGTGGATGCGGCAGACGATCGTCGACGGACTGACCAACCCGGCGTCGACCCAGTCGCTGGAGGCCGACGTACAGCGCGTCTTCCAAGCCGGCCAGGCCAGCATCGTACTGAACTGGACCTACATGTACGGCGCGGCCAACGACGCCAAGCAGTGCAAGGTCGTCGGCAAGGTTCAGGTCGCGCAGACGCCGAAGGGGAGTGTCGGCCGGCCGGGGGTGAACGGCGGGATGGCGCTGTGCGTCACCGCGGGCAGCAAGAACCAGGCCGCTGCGTTCAAGTACATCTCGCACCTGACCAGCCAGCCCGAGCAGGAGAAGTACGCGCTCTCCTCGCTGCCGGTCTGGGCGACGTCGTACGACGAAGATGCCGTCATCAAGACGAACCCGGCCGTCGTCCCGCAGGCGAAGAAGCAGCTGGACGACCTGATCCTGCGGCCGCAGGCGAAGAGCTACAACGCCTTCTCGCAGGTACTGCAGGCCGAGTTGCAGAACGCATTGCTCGGGCGCAAGCTGGCGCAGAAGGCGCTCGACGACGCGGCGGACAAGGCGAACAGCTTGCTGCAGTCGTGAAACCGGTGCGGGTCCGCGGCGAGGGGCGGTTCGCGCTGTTCCTGTTGTTGCCTGCGGCAACAGTCGTCTTCGGTGTGGTGCTCTACCCGGTACTCCGGACGCTGCTGATGTCGTTCTACAAGGTCGACAGCGCGATGCCCGGCAGCTATCCGTTCGCCGGGCTGAGCAACTACGCCAAGGTTTTCAGCGACCCGTCGTTCTACCCGGTGCTCGGGCACACGGCGTACTTCACGGTGGTCTCGACCGCGGCCGAGCTCGTCCTCGGCATGGGCGTCGCGCTGCTACTGAACGCGCCGCTACGCTTCAAATGGTTGTGGCGCAGCCTGGTCGTGCTGCCGTGGGCGCTGCCGACGATCGTCAACGGTGCCTTGTGGCGCTGGATCGACAACGGCCAGTACGGCGTCCTCAACCAGCTGCTCGGGACCGAGATCCAGTGGCTGGGCTCGCCGTTCCTGGCGTTGAACATGGTGATCGTCGCCGACGTCTGGAAGAACACCTCGATCGTCGCGTTCTTCCTGCTCGCCGGATTGCAGACGATCCCGAACGAACTGCGCGAGGCAGCAGTGGTGGACGGCGCCTCGACCTGGCGCACCTTCTGGCAGGTCGTCGTACCGCTGCTGAAGCCGAGTATCGCGGTGGTGCTGGTACTCCGCACGATCGAGGCGTTCAAGGTGTTCGACATCGTCTACGTGATGACCGGCGGCGGTCCCGCGTCCGGCACCCAGACCGTTGCCTTCTACACCTATCTGCAGGCGTTCTCGAACCAGCTCTTCGGGTACGGCGCCGCGCTCGCGTATCTGATCGTGATTGCGGTCGGAGCGCTGGCGATGTTCTACCTGCGGGTGCTCCGGCAGAACCAGATGGCGGGGGTCTGATGCGCAAGTTCCAATACGCGATGTGCGGTCTGCTGGCGATCGTCGTACTGGCTCCGTTCAGCTGGCTGGTGATCTCGAGCCTGTCCCCGGCCGACGAGCTGAACAACGGCTCGCTCCTGCCGACACATCCGACCTTCTCGCGTTATCAGGACATCTTCACGTCCGGTACCGACGGGATCGCCGGCACGTTCCGGGTCTCGATGCTGAACAGCCTGGTCGTCGCATCGGCGACCACGTTGATCTCGCTGGTGGTCGGGTGCCTGGGCGGCTACGCGTTCGCCCGCCTGCGATTCCGCTTCCGCCGTACGACGTTGTTCGCGTTCCTGGCGATCTACATGCTGCCGCCGATCGCGCTGGTGATCCCGCTCTACCTGGCCCTGGCGAACCTGCATCTGCTCGACACCCAGCTCGGCCTGATCGTCACCTACTGCTCGATCGTCACGCCGTTCTGCCTGTGGACCATGAGCAACTTCTACCTCAGCCTCCCGCCCGAACTGGAGGACGCGGCCCGCGTCGACGGCTGCTCGCGGCTGGGTGCGCTGGTCCGGATCGTGCTTCCGCTGGCCCGCCCCGGGATCGTCGCGACCGCGATGTTCGGCTTCCTGCTCGCGTGGGACGAGTTCCTGTACTCGCTGATCTTCACCTCGACCACGAACTCCAAAACGATCCCGGTCGCGATCGCCGAGTTCACCGGCAAGTTCTCATCGGACTTCGGCCTGGTGGCCGCAGGCGGCGTACTGGCTGCTCTGCCCCCGGTGCTACTGGCCCTGCTGTTCCAGCGCTACATCGTCAACGGCCTCACAGGCGCCGTCAAAGGCTGAGTCGCTCTGCTTCTCTGATATATTCGAGCAAATGTTCGAAGTCTCGATTTGAGAGAGCGCAGTGTTGCTGCGACAGCAGGTGCTTGAGGATGGATAACATCTGGTTCGTGGAGCCGATCCGGGCAGAGAGGGCCGCGCTGGTTGCGCTGCTGCAGCAACCTGGGGTCCGCTGGGCGGAGGTGACCGCCGAAGTCCTGGAGCTGGGAAGCGCGACGGTAGTCCTGGAGCGATATCTCGCTGGGGGTGACGTGCTCTTCGCGGTGGGTGATGCCCAGGCTGCTCTGGACAAGGCCGAGCGCGACATCCAGCAGTGGGAAGCAGAAGGTATCGGCGTTCACGCCTTCTACGACTCGAGCTACCCGGCACAGCTTCGTGATGTTCATCAACTGCCTCCGGTCATCTTCACGCGGGGTGAAGTGCGTGATGATCGAAGAGCTGTCGCCGTCGTGGGTACCCGGCAGGCCAGTGCGCGGGGGCTTGGTATCGCTCGTACGGTCGCTACGGCGCTCGCGAGGAATGATGTGACGGTTGTCAGTGGGCTTGCCGCCGGAATCGATACCGCAGCCCACACGGCCGCACTGCAGGCGCAGGGCCGGACCGTCGCTGTGATCGGGACTGGCATTCGGCGCGCCTACCCGGCAGCCAACGCCCAGTTGCAGCAGGAGATCGGTCGGAGGGGTCTGGTACTCAGCCAGTTCTGGCCCGACGGTGCCCCGACGAAGCAGACCTTTCCGATGCGCAACGCGGTGATGAGTGGGTACGCCGCTGCCACTGTCGTGGTCGAGGCGCCGTGGCGCAGTGGCGCCCGGATCCAGGCGCGGCTGGCGCTGCAGCACGGACGGCCGGTCGTGATGCCGCGTGAGCTACTCGAGCATGACTGGGCTCGCGACTACGCGGAGCGTCCCGGCGTGTACGTCGTGGACAACACCGAGGAACTTCTGGCGGTGACCGAGAAGCTGGTCGCCGAAGCTGCCGGAGGCTTCGAGTCGCCGCAGGAACTGTCGACCGTTGTCCAGTTCTGATCCACTGGAGTCGTTCCGGGCGTCGGTGGCCCGCCAGGCAGTCTTTCTGCGTAACCCATTGCCCGAGGGACCTGGCATCTGCCGTGTCTGCAGATCGGCCGCCAAGGATGCCTACGACATCTGCTTTCCCTGCCGGAGTCATCGAGACGGAAGCAGGATGATCGCGGACGCTGTCGTGCCGATCGCCTATGCGCTGAAGGGTAAGCAGCACGCGCACCATCTGGCCACCTACAAGTTCGAGCATCCCTCGCAGGCGGCTCGTGGCGCGCTTCGCGCGCTCGGCATGCTGTTCCTCGGCACGCATCGACGCTGCCTCGAAGGTCCAGCGGGCGGCCGCCTGACCCACGCGGCAGTAGTTCCGAGCACCCGTGGACGGACTGGGATACATCCGCTTCAAGCGCTCCTCGCTCCAGGTCTGTCGTTGCCGTTTCTGGCAGTCGCAATCGGTGCGCACCATCCCCCCGACGACCGAACCTTCCAGCCCGATCGCTTCGTCGCACCCCCGGTCGACGGGGCTCGGGTCCTGCTGCTTGATGACACCTGGACCACGGGCTCGAGGGCACAGTCGCTTGCTCATGCCTTGAAGGTGTCGGGTGCGCAGGCTGTCGTGACCGTTGTCCTGGGTCGCCATGTGAACGGTGCCCACGCGGGGTCGAAGGCGCTGGTCGAGCGAGCGCGTGCGGCAGAGTTCGACCTCTCGGTCTGCGCCCTGGACGGCTGATCGCCGCCGCCCAGGAATACTTCCAGATCAGGATGATTACTCTGCGGAGCTGATCGGTTACTACTGTCTCGTCATGGACCTGAAGACGCCGATCAGCACCGTGATCCCCTCCCTGGACGGGCCGGTCCTCCAGGTCCTGGCTCGGGCGGACGAGGGGTTGTCGGGGCGTGAGGTCCACAAACTTGCAGGTCAGGGCAGTGTGGCCGGGGTCCGCCTGGTCCTCCAGCGGCTCGCCGCCACCGGCCTCGTCCACGTCGACGACGCCGGCAACTCCCTGTCCTACCGGCTGAACCGCAAGCACCTCGCTGCCCCGGTCGTCGAGTTCCTGGCCGACCTCCGCGCCGCCCTCGTCAACCGCATCGCCGACGAACTGACCGCCTGGCGCCTCCCGCCGGTCCACGCCTCCGTGTACGGCGCCCTGGCCCGCGCCGACGGCGACCTCGAGTCCGACGTCGAGCTCCTGCTCATCCGCCCCGACGACCTCGACGCCAACGATCCCCTCTGGAACGAACAAGCCGGCCGCCTCATGCAAACCGTCGTCGACCTCACCGGCAACCCCGCCCACGTCTTCGAACTGAGCCGCACCGAACTAGCCAACCACCTAGCCACCGAAGCCCCCATCCTCAACGACTGGCTACACCCCACCCTCCACCTGTCCGGCCTCCCGCTGGCCACCCTGCACCCCGAGCCTGCCCTTCACTGAGAAAGCGGACCCCAGCCACTCACCAACCCCTCAAATCGCCCGGATTCACTCGATCCCCAGGCGGGAGACCCGCAGCCAGCCGGAGTTGGTCAGTGGCGGCGGTCCGCGGGCAATGCTGGTCGGCGGTCTTGCTGTCATCGAAATGTCATGGGAGGTGCGGAGACTCGGAGAGCGAGGGCCGATCGACGGGAGCCGAGGATGATCTACAACCCGCCACCGAACTGGCCGCCGCCACCTGAGGGTTGGCGGCCGAAGCCTGGCTGGCAGCCGGATCCGAGCTGGGGACCGCCGCCGCCTGGATGGAAGGTGTGGCTGCCGGCGAACTCGTCGGGCCGCGCGTTCGGCTATGCCTACGCCGCGGCCGGCATCGTCGGATTGCCGACCCATATCTTGGCCTACATGACTGATGTGACCTCGACCTACGCGGTGATGAGCGGCTTCGTCTACGCACCGATCGGGGTGGCCATCCTGGCTAGGATCACCACGTTCAGATGGCATTTCGCCGTCTACCTGCCGGTCGTTCTGGTGGCCGGCCTGCTGGCCTCGGAGTTCTTCGTCGGCTCGAACAGGCCGTGAGCTCTGACCATCAGCCCGGCGTGGCTTGATCTGATGAGCTGGTGCGTTAGCGGCTGGGAACAGGCATTGGTATGGCCAACTACGAGGTCAACGAGGTCGCGGTCGAGTACGCGCGGAAGCTGATCGACTCCCGCCAGTACGTGCTCGACAGCGACTGGGGCTCGGTGCAGCCGCGCGCAGATGCGCAGAACGCCTTCCTGGAGAAGCATTCCTGGGCCGAGTACTCGGCCTGGCACCTCGGCCTCACCGAAGGCGCGAGCGATGAGACCAAGGCACGCTACGGCTTCGTGTACGGCGACCTCCGCCGCATCCACCGAACAGGCCTGATCACCTGCGTCTACCGAGCCTCCGAATGGCGCCACAAGAAAATCGAACTGGCCGCCCACAACCTACTCCAACACCTCGACGCCAAAGCCGGCATCACCTAGCCACGGGCCGGGGCGGAGGTAGTTCAGCCCACCCGTGCACGTGCTTCGAGGCGAGGTGATTGCGGCCGCCGGCCCGTGACTGCCCGCCGCGGCGCTCAACGAGATGGGTCTGAGGCCGTCAAGCTCCCCGACTTCCTGCTGGGTGGTTCGGTGTGGGGGCGCCGATGCAGGAATTAGACGCCGCCACACCTGCTCTGTACGACACCAACTCGGGGACGGCATACACCCGAGTTCCGGTGACGTGCTCGAAATGCTCGGTGACCGACTTGGGAGGGCCGAGCACGGCGAAATGCAGCATGCTCGGCAGCAAGACCCCGCCGACACCCTTGCGCATGGCGTGCGCGACGAGGAGTTCAAAGCCATCGGCCAAGTCTCGATCTGCCCGATGTACACCTCTGCGAGCGTGAAGCCTTGCGCCTCGGCGAAGTAGCTAAGTTGCTGCGTCGAGTACGAACCTCGGTCTGAGTCATCAAGAGGTGCTGGCGGAAGTAGCCGAGCACCACCGGGCGGGGCTTCGCCTCATCGGTCATCGTCGCGGAGACGCCGGAAGTGATCTGAGTCGCGTGAACCATCGGGATAGAAGCAGCCGGAGGCGGTCAGGCACTGGCGCCTCGCCATGTCGTGCAGGCAGTCCACGATCATCAGCACGGTGATGACGCCGGTACCAAACGACAACACGAGCATTCCCGTATTCATGATTTGAGCCTAGAAATGCGCAGCAGGCCGCGGCCATTGGAATTGCGATTAGTTGCTATGCGATCTCTTCGAAGATGCTGACCAGTAAGGCTCTCGCTTCCCGTCCATAGATCGCCGGTTGCCGAAGCCTGGCCAGGCTCCGGCGCGGCCTATACACAGACCCTGCACTTCCAGGACGACCCGGACTCTGGCGACGCCGACTGCTGTGCCCGCACCGACGCTGGCGCCTACCCCGCAGACGCGCTGCGTGCCACAATCCCGATCGTGGCCTACATTCCTATGCCAGACGACCGCACAGAGCCCGCTGAGGTCACCGACGAACATCGCACTGCGTCGTCCACCCTCCTCCAAGAGCTTTGCTCAGAGGTCAGTTCGACTCGCGACAGCAAGACAGACAACCACCTCTACGTACGGGTGGGACACTACGAGCAACCCGGCTTCTTGAATCCGAAGCTGTTTGGGTTCTGGCTCCTGCCTATTCATGCAGACAACCAAGCGCCCCGCCCAATCCCACGCCTGGAGGCTTTGGGGCACGATTGGGCAAGCGAGCAGATGGCGGACTGGATCGACTCGGCTGCACTCGAAACCCTGCTGAATAGCCCCGGGGTGACGATACAGTCGCCAACCGACAGTTCGCAGGAATCGCCATCGATCTGGGCATGCGTCCTCAACTCTTCGATTGAAACACAGATCGAGTCAACGCTAACTGCGCTGGCGATGCTGGTCGCGCGGCAGGATCTCGTTAGGAGAACCCCTAAAGAGAAGATTCCATCTCTGCCTGATCAAGCAGCTCGGGTGGACCAGGAGACCACTAACCTGGTCGGTGCCGAAATCCGAAATCACGGATGGCAAAATGCGTGCCACGCAATACGCGCTCGCGCAGATGCGAGCGGGTTCACCTTGAATGTCAGATACGAGGCCCCGCTGCTCGCCGCTGAGCAAATCCGCACCCGAATGCCGCTGGTCAGACATGTCTACAACTCCATGCCTAATGCTCGTCTCACCATCGACAAGATCGTCAACGTTCTCACCCAAGGGTGGACGATCACGGGCCCCGGTCCTGAGAGCATGCTCCAGAAGGCCCGTGACCTCCTGGAGATCGGTGGAATACCGTCGCTAACGGCCCAAATGGCAAGAGATGGGTTCGTTTGCGGAATGGGCCTCCTGTCAATGGAAGCTGTGCCTCTGAAAAATCCGTGGGTGATTAGACCGGAGGATATCTTGGAAATATCCGAGAAACACGCCCTTGTAAATCGAGAACATGTTCCAGTGAAGATCTCTCCCGTCCTTCCGGTGAAGGGAGGTAAGCAACTCGGGTCTACGCTCGGCCTCAGCATTCTCGAGCCTTTGGTTATCACCACTGCGAATCGTGAATCTTTCCTTCACATGCTTCTGTCCGCCAAGGTGATGCAACAATTCCCGGATGCACGTGCGCAGGTCGGAGACTGGCCAGAGGTTTCCCAGAAGCTGGCCGAGCAACAGTTGGCAGCTCTCTCCAGGGCTTCGGTCGAAATCTTCAACCCAGCGGCGGTCCATATGCCGGAGCCGAAGTCACCGATCTACTTCCCTGGGATGGAGATCATGCAACCGGACGTTCCCAGGATCGCTGTCCAGGTGGCCGAGTGACTGTTGACGCGAACTCAGGCAAGCAACTCGCTCACAGCGCTCTGGTCACCACGGCTCTAAGCGTTCCTGAGCCGATTACCAGATGTGACCTACTAGCCTCGGCGCTTCGGCGTACCGCAAGAACTTGCTATAGCCGTTCAGCAGCGTTCAGCCTGGCGCAACTGGGACGAGTCGGAAGGCTCAACACAGCCACGAGGACGCCGCTCCCGGACTACATTAACCGCCTCACGGTGTTGCTGGCCGTCGCGTCGAACTCAATCTCGGTTGAGCATCGCGACATATTGAAGGCGGGCCTCAGTGCTGACAGATTGCTATTTCTGATTCTAAGCGGCCAACCAGCGACAGCGGCCTCCGCCAGAGACATCCTTACGGACATTTCGAAGCTCCCGATATCGCTCCAGACAACTGGACTCCGATGGTTCACGGACAACTACCGGCTTGACGCAGAGTTGCCGCAGACGATTTATGAGGCGATTGTCTTGGACGGCCCGGCAGGGCTTGGTGGAAGCTTGCTGGATCTGATGCTGCTTCAGGTTCGACACGTCGCCGCGAGCCTGCCTGAGCGCCAAACATTGGCTGTCTTTGACAAGATTTGGCACCTCGCGAGCGCTCCTCTCGACCCTTATGACTCCAATTCCAGGAGACCGGGCGCCTCAGCGGCACTAGTAGATCTAGCAGCGCAACGCCCAGAGATTGAATCGCATCTCACAAAATTGTGCGCAACCCTCAGTGGTCCGAAACGAATTGTCGCACTAGATCTCCTGGCGCAAAGCGTTCGGAGCAAAGGGACTGAATCAGCAGCATCATTCATGAATATCAATAAGACGCTGATGTTGAGCAGTCACGAGGCAGAAAGGTTTGCGAAGGCTGCGGACACATCACTCCGCACAGCGCCCAAGGTTTCATTGCCTTCGCCAACTCGCCGGTTCGGTGAACAGATCACCACATTTGCAACCGGATTCGCCTTAAGTGTAATTCTCGTAGCCGCGCCGGCGATCGTCGCTTTGATCATTTCTACCCACCGTGATATCGAATGGAAGTGGCTTGCAAAAATTTCACTTGCGGCGATGCCCCTAGAGGGGGCGATTGCCATCGTTGCTCTCATTGCAACTATAAACGTGTTTACAGTGCAACTATCGACACAAAGACTCCCTGGGGCGGTCGCGCGGGTGGCCGGGCAACCCTGGCATCTGGCGGCCGCGTATATAGCGGCGCTATCGTTGCTATCGACTTCGACGTATACACCAACGCCGACGCCGAAGATCTGGCCCATCCTCCAGGCGGCTCTCCTTATCGCATCGGTCGGCTGGATGGCAGCCGCGATGTTTCGGATTTTCCACAGGACGGACCCGGCCGAGGCATGTAAATCGTACGTCGACCGACATCTCCGTAAATGGAATCGAGCAAGCTCTGTATTCGGTTCCACGCAATTCTGGGCAACACATCTGTGGAAGGGGCTAGATTCGCTGCCATCCGCTGGAACCGGCGCTCGCCATATGGTTGGTCATGACATATTGCAGATTGACGCCCCGACCCATGGCATCCTACTACCAAAGCGTCGCCAGGCGCTGCGAGTTCTGTCCGATCCGGTCTTTGCAGATGGTGCACATATTCAGTTCAATTCGCAATTCGGGTTGATCGCCTCGGCTGGGGACACAATCGCCTATGTTAAGCCGCCGGCCTCCCAAAAGTTGCCGATGTCACTTCAAAAGAGGCTGCGCAAGTGGTTGAGGCCAGTCGATGCTGGACCACTGGAGGAGGTGAGCATTCAGGCTGTCACCCTGGTCTCGCTCGCCTTGAACAGCGCGAAGACTGGCGACGTTCGACTGGGAGAGGCCATCGCAGAGCAGGCCAGCCGCATTCTGTCCGAACACCTTCTGCGGGCTAGCACCGAGCGTTCGCGACTGCGAGCGAAGCACACTCGCGATGATGGCGGCACGCATCTCGGATCTGGACTCTCCACCGTGTATCCAGTCAGTCCAGTCCTGCGCGACGTAATGACACTTCTCGTTTCAGCCACAAGCAATAGCGATGATGGAGTCCGGAAGGCTGCCGACGTCGTCTTCAATCATTGTCTCTCGGCCTCTGGACCAGAGGAACAGACGCCGGTCATTTTCATCGGGCGACTCTCGGTCGCCGATATCAGTCAGTACAGGCCCGATCACCTAACTACCTGGCTGCGGCGCGCAGGCGTGACGGCACTGCGCCTCAGGCAGCGCGAGGCATTCGAAATGGTCGTAACGAGACTTCGCGAAGTCGCAAGAATTCCAAAGTTCGAGACACTCAGCGTTCGGTCTTTGTCTGCGTTATGCCTTGCTGCAGTCCGTCTCGATCCCGGTCAGTTTCGGGTTGCGTGGAACGCGATTTCGGATTGGGCATCCACTGCAAAGAATCCGACTGAGATCGTACGCCTTGCCATGCAAGTTGGTGCGGGCGCCCAGGAGAGCGGAGCGTTCACCGTCGCTCACACCTGCGCTCGGTCGATAGTCGACGACGGATCGCTTGATGTTCTCAAGACCCTAACTGACCTCGACCACGTATTCTCTGAAGCTGTCACGGCACAGCTGATGGAGACCGACCTAGGCCGCATCCCAACAGACACGCTTGAGAGGTTCCGCGACTACGCAGCAGTGCTCTAGGCGGGGCGTGCCGGATCCGTGCCCGATCTGAGGGATCGCGCAAGTCGGGGGCGGTCTACAACGATTCGACGAACTCGGATGACATCTAGGCGTCGGCGCGCTCAGGCGTTTCTGTGGCTGACAAGGCAGTTCCTAAGCTGATCGACACTCTCCCCGGGAGTCTGCCGCCGGCTGGCTCAAGGGCGCCCGATTCAGCCGCCAGAGAGCAGTCTCAAAACTCGTCTTATCCGCATCCGGTCGGGGACGTTCAGCTAGGTTCCCAGACGATGTGGCCCGCGTGCACGGCCCTGGGCGAACGTTGAACGGCTGATTGGGGACGTGGAAAGCGTGTTGGGGCAACCCCTCACGAGTTCGAATCGCGTACTCTCGGCCAACATCCTAGAGACTCAGAAGTCATTGCCGCAGACCGGAGCATGATTCCGGGTCTGGGAGTTGGAATGAGAGCCGGCTGGCTGGCTCGCTTGCTCAGGAGCCACCCGGACCTGCTTCGTCTCAATTTGCGACGGTCCGCCCATACTCGTGAGCAGGGAACGGCGTCGAGCCGCAGCGACGGACAATGAGGATGGAGGCGATCCGTGGTTACGGACAACTGGCCGGTCGACGTGAAGTACTGTTCGCGTCGGCTGACCCGGCAGATAGTCGGTCAGGATGCGGCGCCACGCTCAAAGTGGCTGAGGAAGGTCGGCCTCAACCTCGGGGCCAAGGCTGCTGGCGTCTCAGCAGAGGTTGGGCTCCGCGAGGTCGATCGCACCAATATCTACGACGTCGCCCGCCGCGCCATCGACGTGGTCTCTGATAACACCGGCACCCTGGCGAATCCTGGCCACTATGTGCGGGCGACCGTTGACCTCTCGTGGGGTGCGATCCCCGTACACATGGGCTGGGACCGAGCGCAGAACGTGCGAGTCGCTTGCTTCTTCGCCGACGTCGAGGTCCCTGATGTAGGAAGTATCTTCCCCGGGCTCTTCGGCTCTGCGACGAACTTCCTCGGGGTTGCCGACGAGGAGTACTCAGGTGGTTGGATGCCGTCCGACGCGGAGGGGATGTACCAGATACTCGCGGACGCTGCCGAGCCTGAAGATCCTGTCGTCGCGACGAAGTTTCTCGAATGGGACCGTGACCTGAGCTTGCAATCCCGACTGCGCTCGGCTGCCACGATCTACACGACCGCAGCAACGCAGGGACCAGACAGGATGGACGTACTGTTCCGGCCGTACGACACGGCCAGGGACGTCGACCTGTCGTTTCACGGTCTTAGTCCAGGGGAAAGCGGCAGGTACAGCCTTGTGATGCTGGGCACCCCGATCTGGGTCGCGACGCCGGAGCCCCAGGCCGAATAACGCGTAAGGGTGCGGCCTTGATTCAACGATGCCGCACCCTTCAAACCGCGGTGCCATCCAACCTCAGTCACGGGTGGGCAAGATCCGTGCGCCTCGAATCAGGTGCACGGGTGGGGCAAGTGCATGCACCCGGAATGACATGCACGGGTGGGCTAATCCACATGCACCTGGCATCACGTGCACGGGTGGGCTAATGACCGAGCAACGGCGCCATCAGGCGGGCCAATTGGCTGTTGCGGTTGGTTAGGCGTTCTTCGGTGTCGGCCAAGGTCATGGCTCGGAGGCCGGTGTTGATGCCTAGCCAGCGGAAGGGTTCGGGTTCCCAGGGGCGGGAGTGGTGGCCGACCCAGGGGAGGCGGGTCAGGGCGGTGTCGCGGCGGAGGATCAGGTCGGTGAGCGTGCGTCCGGCCAGGTTCGTCGTACTGACGCCGTCGCCGACATACCCACCCGCCCACGCGAGCCCGTCCTCGAGCCCGACCGACGCGCACCAGTCCCGCGGTACGCCGAGCGCCCCGCCCCACGCATGCGAGAACCGCAGATCCTCGAGCCCGAACAGCTCCCGCAACGTCCCTTGCAGCTTGGCGAACACGCGCGGCTCCGAGTCGTACGCCGGACGCACCCGCGACCTGAAGTGGTACGGCGCCCCGCGCCCACCGAACACGAGTCGCCCATCGGCAGTCCGCTGCCCGTAGATGATCAGGTGCCGGTGATCGCTGAACGAAGGCCGATCCGCCAACCCGATCCGATCCCACACCGCAGTACTCAACGGCTCAGTTGCCACCACCAACGAATACACCGGCGCCACCGCGCGTCCCCCGGTGAACCCCTCAGTCGCACGCACCACAACCTCAGCCCGCACCACGCCGTACGGCGTGATGGCTCTTCCGCGAGAGATGACCTCCACGGGCGTCTGCTCGTGAATGACCACGCCAAGGCCCTCGACCACCGAGGCCAATCCACGCACGAGCTTCCCCGGATGGATCACCGCGCAGTGCGGCGTGAATGTTGCCCCCAGCACCTTTGTCGCGCGGACATGGGCCTGCACCTCGTCACGTTCCAGGAACCGCAGATCGCCCGGACCCCACTCGCCTGCCGAAGCCACCTCCAAGCGGGCTCGCGCCAGTTGCGCCTGCGAGCGGGCCAGCACGATCGTGCCGCCCTTGTGGTAGTCGCAGTCGATCCCCTCGGCCGCGCTCACCAGACCGACCTCGTTGACCGAATCCTGCATCGCCCGGTGCATCGCGATCGCCGCGTCAAGGCTTGATCCCGGCAACGCAGCCAGCTTCCGCGCCGACGCCGGGAACAACGCCGAGCACCACCCACCGTTGCGCCCGGAAGCCCCGAACCCGACCGTCTCCCGCTCCAGTACGACGATCCGCAGCGACGGGTCGGCCTTCGCCAGGTAGTAGGCGGTCCACAACCCGGTGTACCCGGCGCCGACGATCACCACATCGGCATCCCGGTCGCCAGCCAACGGAGCCCGGGTCACCTCAGCAGTGCCCCAGAGGTTCAGCGCACACCCCACGAGTAGGTCTGCTTCACCAGCTTCAGATACACGAAGCTCTCCGTGCTCTTCACGCCCTCGATCTGCCGAACACGCTCGGACAGCACCTGCAGCAGGTGTTCATCGCTCTCGCACAACACCTCGATCAGCAGGTCGAAGGAACCGGCCGTGATCACGACGTACTCGACCTCGTCCATCGCGGCCAGCTGTTCCGCGATCGGTTCGAGTGCCCCCTCGGCCTTGATCCCGATCATCGCCTGCCGGTCGAACCCGAGCTCGAGCGGATCGGTCACCGCGACCACCTGCATCACGCCGGCGTCGGTCAGTCGCTGGACACGCTGCCGTACGGCGGCCTCCGACAACCCGACCGCTTTCCCGATCGCGGCGTACGAGCGCCGTCCGTCGACCTGGAGCTGTTCGATGATCGCTTTGGAGGTCTCGTCCAGCAGACCTTGGTTCTTGTCGGGGTGCCCCGTTCGTACTGCCACCTGGTGATCCTGTCAGCGGTACCGGACCACAAGCAAGCCGCCGAAGCGGAATTCGTTGTGAAAATCCAAGTTTGCTACGGAATCCCTTGTCTCTGTCCCGATGGTTTGACAGTATCCACCGCGACAGCCCCTGCAAGGAGGTACGCGTGAGACCTCGTCGTACGCCGGTTCTCGGCCGCCGGGCGGTGTTGCGCGGCCTCGGGTTAGGGCTGGGGGCAGGCGCGCTGGCAGCCTGCGGCATCCCGCCGGCCCGGCAGAGTGCGGACAAGTGCATCAGCACCGACCAGTCCGGCACCCAGAAGCTGCTGAACTTCTCGAACTGGCCGAGCTACATGGACGAGTCCGAGGAGAAGGTCAACGGCAAGACCGCATTGCCGACCCTGGACGCGTTCCAGAAGCAGAGCGGGATCCGGGTCACCTACACCGCCGACGTCAACGACAACTCCGAGTTCTACGCGAAGGTTCGCGACCAGCTCGGTACCTGTCAGCCCAGCGGTCGCGACATCTTCGTGCTGACCGACTGGATGGCCGCCCGGATGGTCAGCCTCGGCTGGCTCCAGAAGCTCGACCACGCAGCGGTGCCGAACGTCGACAAGTACCTGCTCGAGCAGCTCAAGTCGCCGACCTGGGATCCGAACCGCGACTACAGCGTGCCGTGGCAGAGCGGTCTGACCGGGATCGCCTACAACGCCAAGGTGACCGGCGAGATCGGCAGCTGGGCCGACCTGGTCGGCAAGTCCGAACTCAAGGGCAGGGTCACACTCCTGTCGGAGATGCCGGACACGATGGCGATCATGTTGCGCCTGGTGGGTGCCGATCCCGGCAAGTTCAACGACGCCGAGTGGAGCAAGGCGCTGGAGAAGCTGGAGAGCTCCGTCGGCTCCGGCCAGATCCGCCGCTTCACCGGGAACGACTACGTGCAGGACCTGAACGACGGCAACATCGCAGCCTGTATGGCGTGGTCCGGTGACGTCCTTGCGCTCCAGGCGGACAACGCCGACATCAAGTTCGTCGTACCGGAAGAGGGTCTCAACCTCTGGTCCGACAACATGCTGGTGCCGAACAAGGCGACCCACAAGGCGAACGCCGAAGCGCTGATGAACTACTACTACGACCCCGAGGTCGCCGCCGAGCTGGCCGCCTGGGTGAACTACATCTGTCCGGTCGAAGGCGCCCGGCAGGCGATGGAGAAGATCGACCCCGAGCTGGTCGACAACCCGCTGGTCTTCCCCGACCAGGCCATGCTTTCGAAGACCTCGTCGTTCATGCCGCTCGACACGGCCAAGGCGAAGCTCTACGAAACCGACTTCAACCTCGCGATCGGGGGCTGATAGATGACCAGTGATCTTGTTCTAGAAGGCATCAGCAAGCAGTTTGCGGGTCATCGAGCCGTCGACAATCTCGACCTGACCGTCCCTGCAGGCAGCTTCTTCGCGCTACTCGGTCCGTCAGGCTGCGGCAAGACGACGACCCTGAGAATGATCGCCGGCCTGGAGGAGCCGACCACCGGCACCATCCGGCTCGGCGACGACGAGATCACCGGCCTGCGCCCGTACAAGCGGCCGGTGAACACCGTCTTCCAGAACTACGCGCTGTTCCCGCATCTCGACATCTTCGAGAACGTTGCCTTCGGCCTCAAACGCCGCAAGGTCAAGGACTACAAGCCGAAGGTCGAGGAGATGCTCGACCTGGTCGAGCTGAACGACTACGGCAAACGTCGCCCTGGGCAACTATCTGGTGGCCAGCAGCAACGAGTTGCCCTGGCCCGCGCGCTGATCAACCGCCCGCAGGTCCTGCTGCTCGACGAGCCGCTCGGTGCCCTCGACCTGAAGCTCCGCCGCCAGATGCAGCTCGAGCTGAAGCGGATCCAGACCGAGGTCGGTATCACCTTCGTGCACGTCACCCACGATCAGGAAGAGGCCATGACGATGGCCGACACGATCGCGGTGATGAACGGCGGCCTGATCGAGCAGCTGGGTAGTCCGGCCGAGCTGTACGACCTGCCGGCCACCACGTTCGTGGCGAACTTCCTCGGGCAGTCGAACCTGATTCGCGGCGCGATCATCGGCCAGGCCGACGAGAACCTGATCGTGGATGTCCAAGGCCGCAAGGTGCTTGTTCCGAAGGCCCGCTGCCGGGTTACCGAAGGCGAGGTCTGGTTGGGGATCCGGCCGGAGAAGGTGTTCCTCGCCCCAGCCGGCACCGAGGAGGGTGACGGGGTGAACCAGCTCCTCGGCGCCGTCGTCACGGACGTCAGTTACGTCGGCGTCAGCACGCAGTACCTGGCGAAGCTGCCGTGGGGTCAGGAGCTGACGGTCTTCGAGCAGAACACCGGTGCCCGGGATACCTTCCGGGCCGGCGACGCGGTCGACCTGCATTGGCGGCCGGCGCACAGCTTCCTGCTCGACGCGGCGCAGGACGCGCTGGCCGGGGTCGAGGACGTGGAATGAGCGCCGTCGGCCAGCTGAGCGCCGCCAGCCAGACCCCGGCTCCACCGCCGCCACGGTCCGGGCGGCGATTGACGGCGTACCTGCTGTTGCTGCCCGGCGGTCTCTGGCTGCTCCTGTTCTTCGTGGTCCCGCTGGTGTCGTTGCTGGCAGCAAGTTTGTACGATCCGAACGGGTCGATCGAGGACGGGTTCTCGATGACCTGGAGCTTCGGCAACTTCGCCGACACGATGGCCGACTACGCGCGTCCGTTCGGGCGATCGCTCTGGTATGCCTTGCTGACCACGGCTTTCTGTCTGCTGCTCGGTTATCCGCTCGCATACGCGATCGCGATGAAGGCCGGCCGTTGGAAGAACCTGATGCTGGCGCTGGTGATCGCGCCGTTCTTCACCAGCTTCCTGATCCGCACGCTCTCGTGGAAGTTGCTGCTCAGCGACAACGGTTTCGTCGTGGACGCGTTGAAGTGGCTGCACATCCTCGGCCCGGACGGACGGTTGCTGGCGACAACGGCCGCGGTCGTGACCGGTCTGACGTACAACTTCCTGCCGTTCATGGTGCTGCCGCTGTACGCGAGCCTGGAGAAGATCGACCGCCGCCTGATCGAGGCCGGTGGCGACTTGTTCGCGGGCCCGCTGACGACGTTCCGAGTGGTCACCCTGCCGCTGTCGATGCCGGGTGTGGTCGCGGGCACGCTGCTCACGTTCATCCCGGCCGCCGGTGACTACATCAACGCACAGCTTCTCGGTACGCCGAAGCAGCGGATGATCGGCAACGACATCCAGCGACTGTTCTCAGCCGGTGCCTACCCGACCGCGGCCGCATTGTCGGTGACGCTGATGGCGGCGATCGTCGTACTGGTCCTGATCTACGTCCGCCGAGCCGGAACGGATGATCTGGTATGACGCGCGTCGGACGGTTCATCGGGCAGCACCTGATCATGGTGCTGGGTCTCATCGTGCTGCTGTACCTGTTCGCGCCGATCGTCGTTGTGATCCTGATGTCGTTCAACCAGCCGAAGGGGCGGTTGTCGTACACGTTCGACGGCTTCACCTGGGACAACTGGGCGAATCCGTGCCAGCCGTACGGGCTGTGTGACGCCGTGTCGACGAGTCTGCGGATCGGCTTGCTGGCGACCGTGGTCGCGACCGCGCTGGGGACGCTGATGGCGTTCGCGATGGTGCGGCACCGGTTCCGCGGGCGGTCGGCGACGAACCTGTTCATCTTCCTGCCGATGGCGTCGCCGGAGATCGTGCTCGGCTCGTCGTTGCTGGCGCTGTTCGTGTCGAGCGGGTTCGGCGGGCGGCTCGGGTTCTGGACGATCCTGATCGCGCACGTGATGTTCTGCCTGTCGTTCGTGGTGGTGACCGTGAAGGCACGGCTGGCCGGGATGGATTCGCGGCTGGAACAGGCGGCGATGGACCTCTACGCGAACGAGTGGCAGACGTTCTGGCGCGTCACCTTCCCGCTCGTCTTCCCCGGCATCATGGCGGCCGCGCTGCTGAGCTTCTCGCTGTCGTTCGACGACTTCATCATCACCAACCTGAACGCCGGCACCACGGTGACGTTCCCGATGTACGTCTGGGGTTCGGCGCAGCGCGACATCCCGCCACAGATCAACGTCATCGGTACGGCGATGTTCCTGCTCGCGTTGATCTTCGTCCTGGCCGGCGAGGTCACCCGCCGACGTCGAGCGAGGAGTTGAGGGATGAGCATCGGCGACGCGCTCCTCCCGGCTCACACCAGGGGAGTCGAGTGGTGAATGTGGCGGCGGCGTTGGCGGATGCGGCTCCCGAGGTCTTCTGGCTCGACGACCCGACGGCACCCGAGTCGGCGCCTCCGCTCACCGGCCCGATCGCGGCCGACCTCGCGATCGTCGGCGGCGGGTACACCGGCCTGTGGACCGCGCTCCGCGCCAAGGAACGCTTCCCGCGACTCGACGTCGTACTCCTCGAAGCCAACACCTGCGGCTCCGCCGCGAGCGGCCGCAACGGCGGGTTCTGCGACGCCAGCCTCACGCACGGATACGCCAACGGCCTCGCCCGCTGGCCCGAAGAGCTCGCCACCATCGAGCGCCTCGGCACGGAGAACCTCGATGCGATCGGCACCACGATCGTGCGTCTCGGGATCGACTGCGACTGGCGCCGTACCGGCGAGCTCACAGTCGCCACCGCACCTCATCACCTGGAGGAGCTGGCCGAGGAGGCGGCTCGCCGCGACGAGGTCGTGCTGCTGGACCAGGACGCCGTACGGGCGGAGCTCAACTCACCCACGTATCTCGGTGCGCTGTCCGATCCGCACTCCACAGCGCTGGTCGAGCCTGCGCGGTTGGCGTGGGGGTTGCGGCAGGCGTGTCTGGATCTCGGAGTGCGCATCTACGAGTACACCCGTGTGACGGCGCTCCACGACGGTCGGTTGACTACGACCAGTGGTTCGGTGCGTGCCGCGCGGATTGCCCTTGCTACTAACGCTTTTCCGTCTCTGCTGCGTCGGCTGCGGCTCTTCACCGTCCCGGTGTATGACCTGGTGCTCGCGAGTGAACCGCTGTCCCCGGCTCAGCTTGCCAGCATTGGCTGGCAGAACCGGCAGGGCGTCGGTGACGCGTCCAACCTCTTCCATTACTACCGGCTGACCCGCGACAACCGGATCATCTGGGGCGGTTACACCCCGCTGTACCACTTCGGCAGTCGGATCAATCCGGCGTACGAGCAACAAACCGCCGTACACAGCATGCTCGCCGAGCACTTCTTCAGCACCTTCCCCCAGCTCGAGGGTCTGCGCTTCACGCACCGCTGGGGCGGCGTCATCGACACCAGCACTCGCTTCTGCGCCTTCTTTGGCACTGCGCACGAGGGGCGCACCGCCTACGCCCTCGGCTACACCGGCCTCGGCGTTGCTGCGACCCGCTTCGGCGCCGACGTCATGCTCGACCACCTGTACCGCGAATCCACCGAACGCACCGCTCTCCGGATGGTCCGCACGCGGCCGGTCCCGTTCCCACCCGAACCCATCCGCTCCGCCGGCATCCACTTGACCCGGCATTCCATGTCACAGGCCGACGCCAACGCCGGTCGCCGCAACCTCTGGCTCCGCACGCTCGACCGGCTGGGCCTCGGCTTCGACTTCTAAACCGCGTGGAAGGTGACCGTGAATCCGCTGCAGTTGCGGCACTGGCGGACGGTCTGGTTGCCCTGCTCGGCATCCTGCTTCGACCACGCGTAAGCCTTGGGACACCGCGAACTGAGTGCGTCACTGTACGGCGTGCGGTGGTCGCGATCGAGATTGAGACAGTACGGCGTGACGCCGTTCGTGCCGACGCGTTTGTTGACCTGCGGGCAGTAGGGCAACAGGTTCTCGGGGCAGCCCATCGTCTCGCACTCCGGTGGTGAGCCCTGGGCGTCGTTGGCGCGGATCGTGATCGGCACCGAGAACGCGTTCACGTAACTGACGTTGTACCAAGGCGCGAGCCCGTCGTTCTGATCGAAATTGAACTCCGCCAAACTCGTCGGCTGCTCCCCAGTACTGCACCGATCAGCCCACGGCCCGCAGTCCCCCACCGCACACTTGAACGTAGACCCGGACTGCCCGGCACACCCCTGACGCCCGAAAAACTTCCCGCGCCAGTGATAAGGCCAAGCCCCCTCCGGAATCGTCACAGTCGCCGACTGCCCACTCGCCAACGTCGGCAGCCCACTCAAATTCACCGAGCTGTCCGCGTTGACAGTCGCCCCCACCCACAAGGTCTGCCCCGACTGGTTAACAAACGTCACCGTATGAACGGTCGCCGCACTCACCGGCGCCGGAATCCCCAGCAACAATGCAAGCGACATCAACACAGCAAGAAGCTTCGGCATATCGACTCCGCAAGATCGGGGCGGACGCGGACGACTGCCCCACCACCATCCCCACCCGCTACAACGATGTCAATGCCTCATGAGAGCGCGATCACCCCGCCACCAAGCCGCCCGCGCCACTGACCGGCACTTGTCTCAGCCCCGGACCGGACCTGCCACACTGACTAACCGGCTCGGGTAGCGGTTGCCGACCTGCGGTTGAGCGTACTGATACGCGCGCTGCGGGAGTTGATCAGTGCTGGAGGTTCGGTGGCTGGTCAGGCGACGACGGTGGTGTAGGCGCCGGAGGTGATGTCCTCGATCAAGCCGGGGCTGGTGGGCTTCCAGCCGAGAAGGTCGCGGGTGATCGTGGACTTCGCGGTCATCGTGGTGGCGAAGAAATGGGCGACGATGCCGAAGTGGTCGGCGGCGTCGGCTGGGGCGATCGACGTGACTGGTACGGCGAGCGCCGTACCGAGTGCTTCCGCGATCGCCTTGGTGCTAAGGCTTTCCTCGGCGACGGCGTGCAGGCGGGAGCCGGCTGGGGCCTGCTCGACAGCGAGGCGGATGAGGCGGGCAGCGTCGGTGCGATGGACCGCCGACCAGCTGGCCGAGCCGTCGCCGATGTAACCGGAGACACCGTGCTTGCGAGCAGCCTCGGCCAGCCAGGTGACGAAACCCCAGTCCCCACGCCCATGCACCGAGGGTGCAAAGCGAACCACAGCAGACCGCACCCCTCGGACGGCGGCATCCAGCGCAAGGTTCTCGCTACCACCCCGGTCGGATTCGGAGCCAACGGCCGGCGACGGATCGGTCTCGACCACCGGGCGGCCCTCGACGATTCCGGACAGGGCATTGGCAATCACGAACGCGCGGCCGGAGCCGGTGAGGACGTCGAGCATGGTCTCGGCAGCGGCCCGCTCGGCTCGGTCGGACTCGGTCGGATTGCCCCAGTCGTGCTTGTTGGCCAGGTGAACCACGGCATCCGAATCCGCAGCGCCCTTCCGCAACGACTCAAGATCGTCGAGATCACCGCGGTGCGCCAGCGCGCCCTTCGCGGTCAACACCGCGGCCGAGCTGTCCGAACGGACCAGCCCAACCACCTCATGCCCGCTGCTCAGCAGTTCGTCAACGGTGGCGGAGCCGATCCAGCCCGAGGCTCCAGTGACAAAGACACGCATGATCCTTCTCCAGATCCATTTCGATACACGATGTCCATTAATCTAGCAATATCGAGTCACCGTGTCCAGCTATAGTGCTGCCATGGAGAGCAAAGTCGGCCGCCCCCGCAGCGAACGCGCCCGCGAAGCCGTGCTCCACGCAGTGGACGATCTCCTCGTCGAGGTCGGCTATGCGGCCGTCACCATGAAGGGCATCGCCGAGCGAGCCAGCGTCTCCCGCCAGACCGTGTACCGCTGGTGGTCGACCAAGGCCGAGATCCTCCTCGAAGCCAGCGCCACTGACGCCGAGGACGAACTAGCCATCACCCCCACCGGCGACCCACTCGACGACCTGACTACCTACCTCCAGGCGCTCATCAACTTCCTCGCCCACTCCCACGCCGGCTCCGCCTACCGAGCCCTGATCGGCGAAGCCCAGCACGACCCCGATGTGGCGAAACTCCTTGCAGACAAGGATGTTCTAGGCGACAGCGCCCGGGTGGTCATCGCGCGCGCAGTACCGGCCTGCGACACACCCCAGGCCCTCGAGTTCGCCACCGCCCGCCTGATCGGGCCCACCTTCTTCGCCATCATGAGCGGCCGGGACCCGCGCCAACTCGACCCCCAGGCGCTCGCACGCACATTCCTTGCGTAGCCCGCCCGCGTGTCGCCGCCGCAGGCGGGGTTGCCTGTCGAGTTGGGGGGTTGCCCCTGAAAATCTCGATGGGCAACCCCCCAACTGGAGGGATATCCGGCTCTGTTGCTGGATGTGTGGGTTCTTGTACGGCGGTGTGGTGGCGGTGCGCTCGGATGCGGCCGGTCTCGTACGGCGGTGGTTGCTCGCCGCTGCGGCCGGCGTTACCGAAGAGGTGTGGCTGGGCGGGGTGCCTGGCTGGGCGGGATAGCCAGGTCGGCGACCAGAGGTGCACGAGGCCTGGGGCTGACGGGCTGTGGTTGCCGCCGACAGCGACGAGGCTTGCCTGCTGACCCGCCGCGGTGGTTTGAGGCGGGTCGGGCTGGTTGGGGTGCTGTCTGCGGGTGTCTGGTGGGGCTGGGGAGTCCTACCTCCCGAAATCGACCGTTAGCACTCCCCAGCCCACCCGCGGCCGAGCCGGCAACCGGGGGCCTTGAACAAGAAACGGTGGGCTTGAACAGGGAATTACCTGTTCAAGCCCACCATGCGGTGTCCCCACCCCCACTAGGTGACCGCGGCACACCCGCCGACCTCCACGCCGGCAGCAGAACGCCGTACCCGCAACGTCCGAAGGATCCGAGGGCGTGGTCTCCGGGCGTGGTCTCCGGATCTTCGGACGTTGTGACGGGCCTGACGGCAAACCACCCACTCACCGGACAGGCGGACTACAGCTTGGATTCGGCTTCGGTGAGGACTGCGCGGATGGTCTGCTCGATTTCGTCGAAGTGGGACTGGTCGCAGATCAGCGGTGGGGAGAGCTGGATGACGGGGTCGCCGCGGTCGTCGGCTCGGCAGTAGAGGCCGGCGTCGAAGAGGGCTTTGGAGAGGAAGCCGCGGAGGAGGCGTTCGGACTCGTCGGCGTTGAAGGTTTCCTTGGTGGCTTTGTCCTTGACGAGTTCGATGCCGTAGAAGTAGCCCGCGCCGCGGACGTCGCCGACCAGGGGCAGATCGAGGAGCTTGTCGAGTGTGGCCCGGAAGTCCCCCTCGTGGTTCCGGACGTGCTCGTTGATGCCTTCGCTCTCGAAGATGTCCAGGTTGGCCAGGGCGACCGCGGCGGAGACAGGGTGGCCACCGAAGGTGTAGCCGTGGGCGAACGAGGCGTCGCCCTTGGAGAAGGGCTCGAACAAGCGATCGGTGGCGATCGCGGCGCCGAGCGGCGAGTAGCCGGAGGTGATGCCCTTGGCGCAGGTGATGATGTCGGGCTGGTAGCCGTAGCGCTCGGCGCCGAACATGGTGCCGAGGCGGCCGAAGGCGCAGATGACCTCGTCGCTGACCAGCAGTACGTCGTACTCGTCGCAGATCTCGCGGACCCGCTGGAAGTACCCGGGTGGCGGCGGGAAGCAGCCGCCGGCGTTCTGCACCGGCTCGAGGAAGACCGCGGCGACCGTCGACGGGCCCTCGTTCTCGATAGCGACCGCGATCTGATCGGCAGCCCAGCGACCGAAGGCCTCCTCATCGTCACCAAAAACCGGGGCCCGGTAGAAGTTGGTGTTCGGCACCCGGAAGGTCGACGGCACCAACGGCTCGTACGGCGCCTTCAGGTCGGGCAGCCCGGTGATCGACAGCGCACCATGCGTGGTGCCGTGGTACGCGATCGCCCGGCTGATCACCTTGTGCTTCCCGGGCTTGCCGGTCAGCTTGAAGTAGTGCTTCGCCAGCTTCCACGCGGTCTCGACGGCCTCGCCGCCACCGCTGGTGAAGAACACCCGGTTCAGATCGCCAGGCGCGTACCCAGCCACCCGCTCGGCGAGCTCGATCGACTTCGGGTGCGCGTACGACCACAGCGGGAAGAAGGCCAGCTCGGAGGCCTGCTTGGCGGCGGCTTCGGCGAGCTCGGTGCGCCCGTGGCCCAGTTGGCTGACGAAGAGCCCGGCCAGGGCGTCCAGGTAGCGCTTGCCCTGAGCGTCGTAGATGTAGGCGCCGTCACCGCGGACGATCACCGGGATGTCGGCCTTGTCGTAGCTCGACATCCGGGTGAAGTGCATCCAGAGGTGGTCGCGCGCAGACTGCTGCAGCTTGGCGAATTCGGCATCTCCGATGGTGTCGGCCATGGGCGCAATCCTGCCCGGGAAAATCTTCGCTGGCAAGTGATTTCGTACCTCTGAAGCCGATAGAGTGTCGATGTCAGCACCTGAGAAGCTCAAATCATTCGGATTCCGCACCTCGCAAGCATCAGGGAAGGTTGTGTCTTGGACACCCTGTTCGTGAACGGCGCAGTCTTCGACGGTACGGCGTACCGTCCGGGTCTCGCGGTCGCGGTGAAAGCCGGCCGGATCGCGGCGATCGGCCCGGACCTGGGCCAGCGCAACGGTGCCGAGGTCGTCGACCTGGAGGGCGGTCTGCTGCTCCCCGGGTTCGTCGACGCGCACATCCACCCGGTCCAAGGCGGTGTCGAACGCGCCCACTGCGACCTCTCCCCGTTCCACGGACTCCCGTCGTACCAGGAAAAGATCAGCCAGTACGGCGCTCAACACCCGACCGCACCGTGGATCCTGGGCGGCGGCTGGCACCAGCCCGACTTCCCGGGCGGCGCTCCGAACGCGGCGGACCTCGACCCGGTCACCGGCGACCGTCCCGCCTTCCTCGTCAACGCGGATCACCACAGCGCCTGGGTGAACTCGAAGGCACTCCAGTTGGCTGGCATCGACGCCGACACCCTCGACCCAGCTGACGGCCGGATCGAGCGCAATGAAGACGGCACTCCGACAGGCACCCTCCACGAAGGCGCGATGAACCTGGTCGGCCGACTGGTACCCCCGACCACGCACCAAGAAATGGTCGACGCGCTTCTCGATGCCCAGGCCTACCTGCACTCCCTCGGCATCACCGGCTGGCAGGACGCGATCCTCGGCGCCTACGCCAACCTCGGCGACTCCACCCCCGCGTACGTCGAACTCGCGCAAACCGGCCGCCTGACCGCCCGCGTCAACGGCGCCCTCTGGTGGCAGCGCGACCGCGGCCCCGAGCAGATCCCCGAGCTCATCGAACGCCGGGAAGCCCTGCAATACAAGAGATTCCGCGTCGGCACTGTCAAGATCATGCAGGACGGTGTCGCCGAGAACTTCACCGCCGCGATGCTCGACCCGTACTTCGACGGCTGCGGCTGCCGCACCGCGAACAGCGGCCTGTCCTTCGTCGACCCCCAAGCCCTCCAAGAGCATGTGACCCAACTGGACGCAGCAGGATTCCAGGTTCACGTCCATGCGATCGGCGACCGTGCCGCCCGCGAAGCCCTCGATGCGTTCGCCAAAGCCCAAGCCAGCAACGGAATCAACGACAACCGGCACCACATCGCCCATCTGCAGGTCATCCACCCCGACGACATCCCGCGGTTCCAAGAACTCAACGTCGCCGCGAACATGCAGGCCCTCTGGGCCGTCTACGAACCCCAGATGACCGAGCTGACCATCCCGTTCCTCGGCCCCGAGCGCACCGGCTGGCAGTACCCCTTCAAGTCGCTGCAAACCGCCGGAGCACGACTCGTCGCCGGTTCCGACTGGCCCGTCTCCAGCCCCGATCCGCTGGAAGCCATTCACGTCGCGGTCAACCGCCGTACCGACGAAGCCGACGACCCCTTCCTCCCCGAGCAAGCGCTCGACCTGGCGACCGCGCTCGCGGCGTACACCCAAGGCAGCGCCTGGGTGAACCACGCCGACGACACCGGCCGGATCGCGGTCGGCGCCCTGGCCGACCTCGCGATCCTCGACCGCGATCCGTTCACCGCCCCCACCGACGAGATCAACACCGCCCGAGTCCGGGCCACTTATGTCGAAGGCGACCTCGTCTTCGGCCCGAACAGAGAGGACGCCTCGTGCCCCTGAACAACTTCATCGACGGCAAACCCGCCGCCGCGCTGAGTGGAGCGACGTACGACGTGATCGCGCCCGCGACCGGGGAGTCGTACACCCAGGCGCCGTTGTCCGGGCCGGAGGACGTGGACCAGGCGATGACCGCGGCGGCCCGGGCGTTCGAGAGCTGGCGGGACAGTACGCCGGCCGCTCGGCAGCGCGCACTCCTCAAGATCGCCGATGCGATCGAGCAGCGCGCGGACGAGTTCACCGCGGTCGAGAGCCGCAACACCGGCAAGCCGCTGGCGCTCACCGCGAGCGAAGAAATCCCGCCCTGTGTGGACCAGTTGCGCTTCTTCGCCGGCGCCGCTCGTGTCCTGGAAGGCAGGTCAGCCGGCGAATACATGCCCGGTCACACCTCCTGGATCCGCCGTGAGCCGATCGGCGTCGTCGGCCAGGTCACCCCGTGGAACTACCCGCTGATGATGGCGATCTGGAAGATCGCGCCCGCCCTCGCAGCCGGCAACGCCATCGTCCTCAAGCCGAGCGACACCACCCCCGCCTCGACGGTCCTGCTCGCCGAGGTGTGCAACGAGTTCCTCCCGCCGGGCGTGCTCAACGTGGTCTGCGGCGACCGCAACACCGGCCGCGCGCTGGTCGAGCACGACATTCCGCAGTTGGTCGCGATCACCGGCTCGGTTCGCGCCGGGCGCGAGGTCGCGTCGTCGGCCGCGCGCAAGCTGAAGCGCACCCACCTCGAGCTCGGCGGCAAGGCCCCGGTCGTCGTCTTCGACGACGCAGACCTGGAGGCAGCCGCGGAAGCGATCGCAGGTGCGGGCTACTTCAACGCAGGCCAGGACTGTACGGCGGCCACCCGCGTCCTCGCCGGCCCGCGGATCCACGACGACTTCGTCGCCGCGCTGACCGAGCAGGCCAAGCAGACGAAGACCGGACAACCCGAGGACGACGTCGCGTACGGCGCCCTGAACAACGCCGACCAGCTCGGCCGCGTTCGCGGATTCGTCGACCGCCTTCCCGACCACGCCGCCGTACAGACCGGTGGGCACGCGATCGGCGACCGCGGCTACTTCTTCGAGCCCACGGTCGTGTCCGGCCTGCATCAGGACGACGAAGCGATCCAGGACGAGATCTTCGGCCCGGTGATCACCGTCCAGCGCTTCTCCGACGAGGACGAAGCGCTCAGATGGGCGAACGGCGTCGAATACGGCCTCGCTTCATCCGTCTTCACGAAGGACCACGGCCGGGCGATGCGGATGTCCCGCAAGCTCGACTTCGGCTGCGTCTGGATCAACACCCACATCCCGATCGTGGCGGAGATGCCGCACGGCGGCTTCAAGAACTCCGGCCACGGCAAGGACCTGTCGATGTACGGCCTCGAGGACTACACCCGCATCAAGCACGTGATGTCGAACATCGAGGGCTAGATGACCTCCAGATAATCGCGCGAAGGCAGCGAGGGGAACGGCGCGTGCGGCAAGGTCTGGTACCAGAACGACGTGGAGGCAAGGTCGTCCTGGAGCTGGAGGAACCGGCCGTCGTGCCGCCACCCGAGCGCCTGCACGGTGACCCGCAGGTCCGAGGTGAACCGGATGGTGTCGGTGAGATGCCAGCGGTACAAGCCGAACCGCTGCTGGTTCTTCATGAATCCGTCCGGCTGGATCGCCTGCGGCATTCCCAGGTACGGCGTCGTGAACGTCGCGTACACGCCTTCCGGATGAATGAACCCCCACGCGCCACCGAAGTAGTCCTCGGTCCCGGTCGTGCAGATCGTCGGGAACTCGTCGTCGCCGTCCAGGTAGAACTTGACCTCGCCCTCACCCCACCAGCCGGTGTTGTTGCAGCCCCACGCGAGATACGTGCCGACGTACTGCCCCTGGCCCCGAACGCCGTCCAGCAACGTGTGCACCTCGCCGTACGGGACCGGGTTCGACCGCCGGAACTGCGCGTGGAAGTAGGCCGCGTCCTCCGGAACCTCGGTGCGTACGAAGTCGATCTGGTAGAAGAGCTCCGGTACGTCGACCTCCTGCAGATTCTCGATGGTGATCCGGGCACCGGCGCGGAACGGCATCTGCCAGTAGCTGTTGAAGCCGCCCGACGGGTTCACCGCGATCGGTACCGAGCTGACCTGCGCGTGTTCACCCCAGCCACTGCAGAAGAAGTCGCCGAGCGGAACCTCGATCGACGGCGTGTCCTCGCCGTCCCAGTACGCGCGCAGCACCAGCGACCGCCAGACCTTCTTGTCGACGGTCATCCAGATGTGCGTGATCGCGCCCGAGCCCTCGATCTCGGCCAGCGTCGTGGTCGAGCCGGCCGGCAGCGGGATGCAGGGGGACATCTTCCAACCGACCCCGAGATCACGGGCCTGCCGTGACATCGTCCCCTCGGTCGCCCGCGCCCCGCCGCCTTTGGCGCCGTCTCGATTCTCGGCGCTGATGGAAAACGTGCGGGCCGATGACAGCCGCGCGAGATTGCCGAGATGGACGTCGAGCCCATTGAAGTCACCCATGGGCCTCAACCCTAGGCGGCTAGCGGAAGCTGTCCAGCCTGTTCGCGACCTTCTCGAAGACCACTTTCTCGTGCTCCTTCGGCGCATACAGCACCAGCTCATCGAAGCCGATCGCGGCGTAGCGCGAGACCAGCCGGGCGAAGCCGTCCTCGGAACCCCACGGATCCAGCTCGCCGTACCCAAGCAGCAGCCGCCGGATCTTCCGCCCGTCCAGCGCCGCGTCGAGAGCCTGCGACCGCTCGATCGACTTCGCGTAGAACTCCTCCTCAGAGGCAGCCCCGGGGAACGTCACCCACCCATCCCCATGCGCCGCCACCGCGGCCAGCGCCTTAGGCGCGTTCGCCGCGATGATCAGCGGCAGCCGCTCCTGGACGGTCCCCGGCGTCATCGCCGCCAGCGAGTACGGGTAGTGCGGCCCCTCGTGGTCGGTCACGTCGCCCGACAGCAGCCGCTCCACGATCGCCACGAACTCGGTCAGCCGCTCGGTCCGCTCGCGCGCCGTCCAGACCGGCGTACCGGCCATGCCGTGGTCGGTCGGCCAGACGCCGGAGCCGATCCCGAGGTCGAACCGGCCGCCGGAGACGTGGTCGAGCGTGGTCGCGGTCTTGGCCAGCACGGTCGGGTGCCGGAAGACCAGGTTCGCGATCAGGATGCCGACCCGGATCCGCTGGGTGGTCGCCGCCCAACCCGCGATGATCGTCGGCCCGTCGTGCACCGGTACGGCGGGATCGCGCGGATTCCGCAGGTTGTCACCGGTCCACAGCCCGTCGAAACCGGCGTCCTCGGCAACCTTCGCCCAGTACGACGCATCGTCCCAACCTGCCGGATTGACCTTCAGCCCGAATCGCATTCCACCAGCGTGCCACGGCCGTGGCCGAGGCCCGGATTTCCTGCCCGAGTGGTCTACCCGAGGTGCTTTACCGGCTGCCCTCAGTCGGGGACAGTGATGCGGTGACCGCATCTGTGCCCGTCGCCGTGATCGGCCCGCCGGACCCGGCCGCCGCGTTCACGGCCGCACTCGACCAGGCCGGCCTCGCCTCCGTCCGGTACGACGAACTTCCCGTGGACCTCTCCTCGTACCCGGCGGTGATCGTGGTCGCCGGCCGGTACCCCGAACCCGAGCGCCTCGACGTGGCCGGGCTGGCGGAGTACGTGCGCGCGGGCGGATCGGCGTACGTGGAGTTCGCGCTCGACGACATCGGGTTCCTCCCGACGGGCGAGATCCGGACCGCGCACATCGAGCGGATCTTCACCACCGCGGCACTGGCCGGGATCGAACCGTTGCACATCCTCGACGAGCACTCCTCGCAGGCGCAGCAGGTGGTTGCCCCCAGCAACGCGGTTGAGTTGTGCAGTTACGGCACGGTCGCCGGGACCCACGAGGCCATCTTCGGTCCGCCGGAGGTCACCTTCCCGGCGCTGCTCGACATCCCGGTCGGCGACGGCCGGTTGCTCTACGCAACGACCGCGCTCAGCCACCACCTCAAGGGCCGCTACAAGCCGGTACGTCGATGGCGTCGCCTGCTGCAGGTGGTTGTCGGCCAACTGACCGGGGTACAGCTTGCCGAGGACATCGAGGTGTTCACCGAGCCGCGGGTCTGGGTCGCGACCGGTGAGCCGGTCAAGCTGGTGGTCCGTTCCTGCATCAAGCCGGTGGCCGAGCTCGACCTGATCGAGACGAAACCGGGCCGGTTCGAATCGGACCTCCAATACCTTGCCGACGGCGAGCACAGCTTCACGGTCGGCGGTCAGCAGGCGACCGTGACCGTCGGACCGCGCGCGGAACGGTATCGGCGGATGGTCGACCGGGCGATCGCCTGGTACGACTGGGCGGGCATGTTCTACGACGCGCCGGACGGCTCGAAGGGCGTTGCCGAAGGGTTCTCCAACGAGATCGATGCCGAGGGCAAGCTTCCGTTCCGGCCGGTACCGCGTGGTGACTGCTTCACCCAGACCGCGCACGCCTTCCGGATGTACGCCGACCTCGCCGACTTCCCGCGCGGCCGAACGATCGCCGACAACCTGATGCGCCTGGTCGTCGAGGAGCAACAGCTCACTGACCGCAACCAGCTCTACGGTTCCTTCGAACCGCGGGGCGCGCGGACCGATCTGACCGGCACGAACAACCTGTTTGCCGATGACAACGGTTGGATCTCGCTGTTCACGCTGATGTCCGGTCATGTCGAGCCCGGTCTGCGCGGGGTCGAGGCGCTGATCCGAACGTCGAGCGAGGAACTCGGCCTGCAGGTCGATCCGTGGCGGACGCCGTCCACGCTGCTGGTGAAGGGCTGGGACGAGATCGCCCGGTCGCCGATCGAGGACGGGCTCGACCTCACGTCGCACTGGCAGAGCTCGGCGCAGTGCGCGTACCTCTACGCGTACGGCCTGACCGGCGAACAGCGTTACCTCGACACGGCCACTCGGGGGCTCGATCATATGGCCGGGCAGCATCCTCGGGCTCGGCTGGAGACGAGCCGGACCTGTGAGGCCGGCCGCTTCCTGCTGCCGCTCGTCGGCGCGTACCACTACACCCGCAAGCCGCTGTACCTCGAGACGATGCGCTCGCTGGCTGGGTACCTCAAGAGTCGGCAGGGGCCGGACGGCGGCTTCGCGGAGTGGGACGGGAAGTGCCCGCCGAGCAACGAGGCGTACGGCGTCGACGAGGCCGCGATCTTCGCGGCCAACGGTGATCTGGTCACGGACCAGCTCTATGGAACGCCGTTCGCCGCCTGGGCGCTGCCCTTGGCCTATCGGGTGACTGGGGAGCCGGTGTTCCAGGAGCTCGCGCATGGCGTCCTGGACTACCTGAGCCGGATCCAGATCGAGGATCCCGACGACGAGCAGCTCGACGGCACCTGGCAGCGCGCGTTCGACTTCGATTCCTGGGAGTACTTCGGCTCGAATGCCGACCTCGGTTGGGGTCCGTACTGCGTTGAGACGGGGTGGTCGGTCGCGCCTGCGATCATTGGTGCGATGCTTTACCTGACCGGCGACAGTTTCTTCCCGCCGGCCCCTGACCCCGGTGCCGGCCTGTCCGGTCTGCCCGCGTCGATTCGGGCGGAATTCGACGCGATCCAGGCCGGTCAGCCGGCATCGGCCAGCTACACCCGCCGCGACGACGGCCGCGTGATCCGGATCCAGAACGACGTACAGGCGGTTCTCGGTGAGCTGATCGCGGCCGGTGAGCCGGTGTGGGCGCGCAACGAACCGGTCGGGGCGGACGAGATCTACGTCCGTGGCGCCGACGGTCACCTGCACCACACCTACCTCGACAACCGAGTCGGCCAAGGCCGCTGGCAGCAACTCGGCGACCTCGAACTGGCCGACGAACCAGTGGTCGCCTTCAACCCCGGCGCCAACGCGATCGAGGTCTACGCCCTCGGCGCCGATGGCCACATCCACCACTGCTCGATGATCGACGTCCGCGGCGGCCACACCCCCTGGGAACAGGTCGGCACCCTGCACTTCACCGGCTCCCCAGCCGTCCTGTACGACGAACAGCTCGGCTCCGTCCGCCTGGTAGCCAACGACACCGCCGGCCAGGACCGCCGTACCCACAAGGTCAACCGCTGGCACCTCCCCTGGCAGGACTACTCCCACTGGATCACCGCATGAAGGTCAACGTGGCAATCGACGGCGGCCAGTCGGCGCTGCGCCTCCGAGTCCTCCCCACCGGCGCGACCGGCACCGGCCCCGGCTACACCCACGGCCCGCACGCATCCGACTACATGCTCGAAGCCATCCGTACGGCGGCCGTTGCCGCCGAGCTCGCCGGTCCGGTCGGAGTCGTCGCACTGGGATTGACCGGGTATCCCGCTGACACAGCTACTGAGTTTGCAGCCCGAGTAGTCCAGCTCCTGGAGGCGGATGAGGTTCGGCTGACTCAGGACATGGTTACTGCTCATGCGGGGGCATTGCCTGATGGGTACGGCGTGGTGGTTGCTGCGGGCACCGGGTTGGTGTGTCTGGCGGTGGATCGGGACGGGACTTGGCACAAGCTGGACGGGCATGGGTATCTGTTCGGCGACGCGGGCAGTGCATTCGCGATCGGGCGGGCCGGACTGGTCGCCGTACAGCGGGCTCGGGACGGGCGGGGTCCGGTGACCAAGCTGGCTGAGACGACACTGGATCCGATCGCCTACTACCGTTCGCCGACTCTGGTCGACGACGTGGCCCGGTTCGCGCCCGACGTACTGCGGTGTGCCGCCGAAGGCGATGTTGTTGCCCTCGACATCTTGGCCGGTGCGGCCGCGGACATCGCGGAGACGATCGATGCTGCGGTCAACAAGCTGGCCGGCACCGAACCAGTCCCGGTCGCTTGTGTCGGCGGCCTATTTGCCGGTGCCGGTGAGCAGCTGCTCGGCCCTGTCCGCGCGGTGCTGTCCACACGCGCCCACCTGGTCCCCGCGGCCGGCAACGCACTGGACGGCGCCGAGCGACTAGCAACCGCTGAGCCCGGCCCTTACACCGCCCTGACCGTGATCCAGAGGAAGCTATGACAGTTCTTGCCCCGGGCACCTTGGTGGTGTCCTGCCAGGCTGCCCCCGGCAATCCGCTGCACGCTCCGGAGTCGATGGCCCTGATGGCCCGCGCCGCTGAGGCCGGTGGCGCGGGCGCCATCCGCGCCAACGGAGCTGCCGACGTAGCCGCGATCCGCGCGGTCACCGCGCTCCCGATCATCGGGATCAACAAACTCGGTGACCCGTCCGGCGTTTTCATCACCCCGACCTTCGAGTCCGCGATCGACATCGTGAAGGCCGGCGCCGACCTGATCGCCCTCGACGGCACCCGGCGACCACGCCCCGACGGACAGCGGTTGGACCAGCAGATCGCCCGGATCCACGAAGAACTCGGCGTACCGGTTCTGGCCGACGTGGACACCCTGGAGGCCGGGATCGCGGCCCGTGAAGCTGGTGCCGAGCTGGTCGCGTCGACACTGTCCGGCTATACCAATGGCCACACTCCGAGCGGACCGGACGTCGAGCTGGTCAGGCAGTTGGTGGCCAAGCTGGACTGCCCGGTCGTTGCCGAGGGCAGGGTTCGCACGCCGGACGACGTCCGTGCAGTCTGCGATGCGGGCGCGTACGCCGTCGTGGTCGGCTACGCGATCACGAATCCGATGGACATCACCGCCCGCCTGGTGAGCGCGATCAGCACGTCATAGCCCATCAGAGTGGTCTACTCCACCTTGTCGATCCAGGTCGAATCCTCTTCCCCAGTCCGGTCGCGCGGGCGTATCCATGTCCCAATCAATCCCCTGGAGAGGACGCGTCCCATGAGCACAGTCGACCGCCGTACCCTTCTTCGCGTCGCGCTGGCGGCGCCTGCCGTGGCTGCGCTCGCGTCCTGTGCGAAGCCCGTTGTTGAGAAGTCCGCGCCCGCGCCGGCCCTCGGTGCGAAGGTCGACGGCAGCAAGCCGCTGGAGTTCTTCAACTTCGATGGCGGATACGGGAAGAAGTGGACCGAGATGCCACTGGACCTGTACCGCAAGGAGTTTCCTCAGGCGAACGTGAAGCTGACGAGCGGCCAGCAGCTCCAGCAGCAGCTGCAGCCCCGGTTCATCCAGGGCAACCCTCCCGACCTGATCGAGAACGTCGGTCTGGACGGCGCCGCGCTGGCCGCGAAGAAGCAGGTCATGGACATCGGCGCGCTGCTCGACATGGAGGCCTTCGACCAGCCCGGCGTGAAGGTCAGGGACACCCTGCTGCCCGGCGTCGCCGAACACGGCGTGTACGACGGGGTCAAGTACGAGATGCCCTACGTGATCGGGACCGGCGGCATCTGGTTCAGCCAGAAGCTGCTGGACGAGCATGGCTGGACGTACCCGAAGACGTGGCCCGAGATGCTCGCCCTCTGCGCCGAGATCAAGAAGTCGACGAAGATCGCGCCGTGGACCTACCAGGGTAAGTACCCCGGCTACCTGACCAGTCCGATGCTGATGACGGCGTACAAGGCGGCCGGGCCGGAGCTGAAGAAGAAGGTCGACAACCTCGAACCGAACGCGTGGCGGGACCCGGCGCTGATCCAGGCCGCGGAGGGTTACCAGGAGCTGGCCGCGAAGGGCTACCTGCTGGAGGGTTCGCAGGCCATCGATCACAAGCAGTCGCAGGCCTCCTGGGCCAAAGGGCAAGCGGTCTTCATCCCCTGCGGCGGCTGGCTGGAGAACGAGTCCGGCCAGGATGCGCCGAAGGACTTCGCGATGACGATGATGCCGGTCCCGGGCTGGTCGGCCTCCGACAAGGCGCCGTTCGAGACGCTGACCGGCGGGCCCGGTGGCGCGCTGATCGTGCCCGCGCAGGCCAAGAATCCGCAGGGTGGGCTGGAGTTGCTGCGGATCATGATCTCGAAGAAGTGCATGCAGAACTTCGCCAGCCTGACCAACTCGCCGGTCGTCGTGAAGGGCGGCACCGACGGCGTCAAGCTGACGCACGCCGCCGAGTCGATGCAGAAGGCGATCTCGGCGGCCGGCTCGAACATGTTCAACGACTGGCAGTTCCGCATTTGGTACAAGAAGTTGCTGGACAGCTCCGACAAGGCGATGGCCGCGCTGATGAACCGTGAGGTCACACCCGACGAGTGGAGCAAGCAGATGCAGAAGTACGCCGACGAGACGGCGAAGGACCCGTCGATCAAGAAGTTCCACGCCTGACATGCATCACGGCAAGTACCGCTTCGTCTTCGGGCTGCTGCTGATCCCGCTCGGGTTGTACGCCGTCTTCGTGGTCTCGCCGTACGTCCAGGCCTTCCCGATCGCGTTCACCGACTGGGAAGGCCTGTCGGCGACGTACCGCTACATCGGGTTCGACAACTTCGTCGCGCTCTTCCACGACTCGGTGTTCTGGACGGCATTGCGGCACAACCTGTTCCTGCTGGTCAGTCTGCCGACGATCATCGTGACGCTGTCGCTGTTCTTCTCCGCGGCGCTCAACCACCGCGGCGGGATCCGGGGCGCGAAGTTCTACAAGATCATCTACTTCTTCCCGGCCGTGCTGTCGATCGCGGTGGTCGGCGTCCTGTGGCAGTTCATCTTCGAGCCGCGCGGCGGTCTGCTGAACGGGTTCCTGCGCGCGGTCGGTCTGGACGCACTTGCCCAGCCCTGGTTGGGCGATGGTGACACCGCGCTCGGTTCGATCATCGCGGTCGTGGTCTGGGGCGGTGTCGGGTTCTACGTGGTGCTGTTCACCGCGGCCATGGCGGCGATCCCGAAAGAGCTGTACGAGGCCGCACTTCTGGACGGTGCCGGATCGGTGCAGGCGTTCTTCCGGATCACACTGCCGCTGATCTGGAACACCGTCCAGGTCGCGATCGCGTTCCTGGTGATCGGTGCGCTCGACCAGTTCGCGCTGATCAAGGTGCTGTCGGTCGGGCCGGGCGGTCCGAACGACGCCACCCAGGTGATCTCGCTGTACATGTACACGAACGCGTTCGCGTACGGGAAGTTCGGGTACGCGTCGGCGATCGGCGTGACGCTGTTCGCGCTGAACATGATCCTGACCGTGCTCACGTTCCGACTGACCCGCCGCGAGCGGGTCGTCTACTAGGGGGTGCCCCGATGACCCGTACGGCGACCGGCCGGCTGTTCGGCGGGATGACGCAAGGCTTCGCGCTGGTGTGGGGCGCGATGGTGCTGTTCCCGCTGCTCTGGTCGGTGGTGAGCTCCTTCAAGACCGACTCCGAGATCTTCCAGAGCCCGTGGAAGTTGCCGGCGGTGTGGCACTGGGACAACTTCAGCCGGGCCTGGAGCGAGTCGCACATCGGCCGCTACTTCTTCAACAGCCTGGTCGTGGTGACCTGCGGTGTCGTCATCTGCCTGCTGCTGTCGGCCGCGGTCGCGTACGTGCTGGCGCAGTTCGAGTTCCCGGGCAGCAAGGCCCTGTACTACGTCTTCGTCGGCGGCATGGTGTTCCCCGGCTTCATGGCGCTGGTACCGCTCTTCTTCGTCGTGCAGAACCTCGGACTGATGAACACCTACCTAGGACTGATCCTGGTCTACGCGACCGGAGGCATGTCGTTCTCGGTCTTCTTCCTGACCGCGTTCTTCAAGAGCCAGTCCAAGGAGCTCGCCGAAGCCGCGCTGGTCGACGGCTGCTCACACTGGGGGGTGCTGTTCCGCATCATGCTGCCGCTGGCCCGCCCGGGTCTGGTCAGCATCGGCATCTTCCAGTTCCTCGGGATGTGGAACGAGTACCTGCTGCCGCTGGTGCTGATGACCGACGAGAACCGCTACCTGGTCACCCAGGGGCTGGCGAACCTCGCGGTGACCCAGGGGTACCACTCCGACTACTCCGGACTGTTCGCCGGGCTCACCATTTCGATCCTCCCGGTCCTCGCGGTCTACCTTGTGTTCCATCGCCAGATCAGTACCGGGATGACCGCAGGAGCCCTGAAGTGATGGATCTGTTGCTCGCAGCGACCTCCCTGGACGTAACACCTCCCCCCGGCCACCTCCTGGACGGGTACGCCGCCCGCACGGGCCCGGCGACCGGTACGGCCGACCCACTCCGCGCCACCATCATCTGGCTCACTACGGCGGACGCCCCCGGCGTGCTGTGGTTGACGCTGGACGCGATCGCGGTCGGCGCGGAGTTGACCGCCGAACTGTCCGCAGCGGCCAGCCACGCCGCCGGTATCCCGGCCGAACATGTAGTCGTGTCGGCCTCGCACACGCACTCCGGACCGAGCGGGTGGACCGGCCAGATCCACCCGGTCATTCCGGCCGAGCGTGAGGCCGGACTGTACGAACCACTCGTCTCGGCGGTCGCGAACGCCGTACTGGCCCGGCAGCCGGTGGTGGCGTCGTGGCGGTCGGTTGAAGTGACTGGGGTCGGTACCAATCGGCATCGGGAGGACGGTCCGCACGACAACACGGCCGGAGTGCTCGCGCTGCACTCGCTGACTGGTTCGCTGCAGGCAGTCCTGTTGGACTTCGCATGCCATCCGACGACATACGGGCCGGAGAACCTGCTGTGGTCGGCTGACTGGCCCGGTGCGGCCAGGGCTGCGCTCGGGCCGGCTGTGGTCGGCTATCTGCAGGGTGCGGCCGGTGATGTCAGCCCGCGGTTCACTCGGCAGGGACGTGGTGCGGCTGAGATCACCAGACTGGGTGAGCTGCTGGCAACGCGCGTCCGGGCGGCTCTGGCTGAGCCAGGGCTCGCCTTACCTTCAACGGCTCCCAGCATTCGCCGTACGGCGCTTCGGCTGCCGGTGCGGTCGCTGCCTCCCGCCGGCGACGCCGCAGCGATTGTCAGAGCTGCGGAGCGGTCCATCCGGACTGGAGTGGACGATCCGTCGGCCAGGATCGCGCAGACCCGCCTGGACGGCGCCCGGGGCCAGGCGCTGATGGCTGCGGCCGACCTGCCCGCCGAACTTGAGCTACCGGTCAGCGTGGTCACCTTGGGCGACGTGTGCTGGGTCAACCTGCCGGTCGAGCTGTTCGCCCTGCATGGTGCCGTCCTGCAGGAGAAGAGCAGCCACCCGATCACCCGGGTCATCGGCTACTCGGACGGCTACTTCGGGTACGTCGTCGACCCGACCGCGGCCGAGGCAGGTGTGTACGAAGCGCTCATCACCTACTTCGACCAGCCGACGACCAACCAGTTGGTGGCCGAGACGGCAGCCTTCGTCAACGCTTAGTGCCCTGCATCGAATGTTCTTTGGCGCTTGCGACGCCCAGGCACGCACCTCACGGCACCGGAGGAACAGCCACGATGGAAAAGCATCGAGGCCGCTCCTCCGGCACCGCGATGCACGCACCTGGACGCCGCAATCACTCAAACAACATCCGATGCAGGGCACTAGAAGGTGGCGATCGGGTTGACCGGGCTACCCGACGTACCGGCGAAGCGGACTGGTGCAACGGCGAGCTGGAAGTCCCACTGACCGAGCTCGGCAGCCGTCGTCACGCACTCCTCGAGGTCGCAGTTGTCGAGCATCCACAGGCCCATCGCGACGAGGCTCACGGCGTGCACCGGCATCAGCACGTCGTCGTACCCGGAAGGCTGCACGTCCTGTGGGGTGTCGGCGCCGATCAGCGCGACCTCCCGCTCCTGCAGCCACGGCAGACAGGACGCGTGCCAGCCGGCCTGCGTCATACCGCCCGAGGGCCCAGACTCGTGCCGAGCGCGGCCGTAGCCGGTCCGGATGAGTAGCGCGTCGCCGGACTGCACCCGCACGCCCTGGCGACGCTCGGCCGCCTCGAGGTCCTCGGGGAACACGCCCTCCCCCGGCTGCAGCCACGGCACGTCGCGGATCGCTGCGATGTCCAGCACGACACCACGGGTGACGATCCCGTGCGCCGCCGCCGTGACCGCTGCCCACGCCGACCCGGTCTCGGCGTCGATCATCGAGTGCGACCGCCCGTTGTACAGCTTGCCGTCCCAGAGCAGGTGGCACGGCGAGTCCAGGTGGGTGATCGTGTTGCCGTGGAACATGATGCCGAGGCGCTCGTTCGAGAAGCCCCAGCGCCGGTCGTTCTGGAACAGCTCCGGCATGTGCTCGGCACCCGGCATCTCTACCGCGCACGGACACACATTGGTCGCCCGCTCCATCTCACCCGGTACGGCGATCTCCCAGGCGCACGAAACGCTCCGGCCGTGGCGCACGGCCCGTGCTGCCGCCAGCCGGACGTCGTCGGTGATGTGGTTCAGCGTGCCGAGCTGGTCGTCGTCGCCCCACCGTCCCCAGTTCGACAGTGTGTCGAAGTACCCGAGTACGTCGTCCTGCGTGGGCCTCGTCATCCGGCACCGCCTCCTCCGGTTAGAGGGCCAGCTCCGGCTGCAGCTTCTTGGCCGGCCACACGCGCTGCTTGCGCGCAGCCAGCGTAGACGCGGCCAGTGCCACGGCGAACCAGGCCGCCAGGGCCAGCAGGTCCTTGCCGAGCGACGCGGTGGAGCCGCCGTACATGAGGTGGCGGACACCGTCGATCGCATAGCTCATCGGCAGCGCGTGGTGGAAGAAGTACAGCGGCTCCGGGATGGTCTGCCACGGGAACGTGCCGCCCGCACTGACCAGCTGGACCACCATCAACACCAGACCCAGGAACTTGCCGACGGCACCGAACCATGCGGACAGTGCGTGCAGGATCGCCACGAAGGTGATCGAGGTCAGGATCAGGAAGCCGACCGTCAGCCATGGATGCGCCACGTTGATACCGAGGCCGAGTGTCACTGCGGTGAAGACCAGCGTCGCCTGGATCGCACCGAACAGCGCGGGCGGCAGCCAGCCACCGAGCGCCACTCGGAACGGCGACTGCAATCCGGCCAGTGCACGCGGGGACAGCGGCCGCACCAGCAGGAACAGCACGTACGCGCCGATCCAGCAGGCCAGGCAGAGGAAGAACGGGGCCAGGCCGGCGCCATAGCTCTCAGCACTCGCCTGGGAGACGTTCTGCAGCGTGACCGGAGCACCCAGGGTCTCGGCCACGGCCTTGCGCTGCGCAGTGGTCGGGTTGGGGATCTCCTTGACGCCCTTCTCCAGACCGGTGTTCAGCTGGGTCGCGCCGTTCGTCAGCTTGGTCACTCCGGTGGCCAGGCTGTTCACACCGGTCAGGAGCTGGCCCTGTCCGGCCACTGCCTGCTTCTCACCGGCCGCCAACTGCTGCGCTCCGGACTGCAGTGTGGTGAGCCCGGTGCTCAGTTGGCCGGCCCCGGCGTCGAGCTGCTTGGCGCCATTGGCCGCCGTACTGATGCCATTCGTGAGAGCCGGTGTGGCCTCAGCCAGCGCTGCTGCGCCGTTGGAGACCTGGCGTGCGCCGCCGGCTAACTGGTTGAGCTGGGTGGAGGTCGACTGGATCTTGGTGTTCGCCCGGACGACCGGTCCGCGCAGCTTGGCGGTCTCGGAGAGGATCTGGTTGATCTGGTGGTTGCTCAGCCCCTGTGCCTTCAGACGGGCTGCGAGCGTCTTGTCGAACGCCTTGAGGTCCTTGACCAACGTGTTCGACGCGGTGGCGACCTGACGACCCACACCGGCGATCTTCTCGTTGCCGTCGGCCACCTGGTCGGCGCCGTTCGCCAACGCCTTGGTCTGCTTCGGCAGGCTCGCGGTCTTACTTTTCAGCGTGCCGAGGCCGTCGCTGAGCTGGTCAGCACCAGTGGCCAGTTTCGCCGCACCCTGCTGCGCCTGCCCTGTCCCAGCGGCCAGCTTGGCCGCACCGGCCGACAGCTTCTGCTGTGCGGTGTTGAGCTGGCCAGCACCGGACTGCAGCTTGCCAACACCAGTGGAGGCTGACGTCAGTCCGTTCTGTAGCTGCGCCGCACCGGACGCCGCCTGGCTGATCTGACCGTGGATCGTGTTGTACCCAGCCAGCAGCTTGCTCGCCGCCGTCTCGCTCACCTGGGACGCGACGGTCTTGGTCACCTGCGCAACGACCTGGTTGGCGATCGTGTGCGCGATGTAGTTGTTGGCGTCGTTGGTCAGCAGCTCCAGATTCGCCTGCCGCGGCGTGAAGTCCGCACTGGACGCCAGGTCCCCGGAGAACGACTTCGGCAGCACCAGAGCGAACTCGTACGTGCCGTCCGACACTCCCTTGGTCGCCTCGGCCCGAGTGACCTTGTGCCAGCCGAAGCTCTTCGACTTGACCAGCTCGTCGGCCACCTGCGGCCCGACGTTCAGCTTCTCGCCGGTCGCCAGCGTGGTGCCCTCGTCCTCCACCACGACCGCGGTGGGGATCTGGTTGAGCCGCTTGTACGGATCGTGGTTCGCGTAGAGATACAGGCCGCCGTACAGGACCGGCACCAGCAGCAGGGCCACCACGGCCAGCTTGGGCAGTCGGCCGGCGGTCAGCCGCCGCAGCTCACTCAGGGCCATCCGGAGCGCGGTCACGCCTTCATCTCCTCAACTTGATCTGCGGGTACGTCGAGCAACCGGGCGGAGGTATCCGCGCACGTGATCAGGACTGCGTAGCCCCGGTCGGCCAGATCCTGGCCCAGCGCGTACCACTCGTGCGGATCGCCGCCATGACGGTCCGGCATGGTCAGAATGACGACCTTCACGTCCGGCCGGGCGACAGTCAGCTCGGCGAGCAGTCTGGTGCGCGCAGCGACCGGGAGGTGCTCGAAGCGGGTGCGCGCATGCTCAGCGACGCCGTGCTCGTCCATCCACTCCAGCACAGCCTTCCGGCTGGCCTTGTGACCAGCCATGGCCAGCTCCTCGCCCACAACCGTCTGAACGGGCAGGGCGTCATCCGGCTCAGTGATTCCGGGTGCGTCGACCACAGCAACCTTGCGGCGCAGTACGGCGGGATCTGAGGAGCCCTGGAGCGTCACCTCGCCGGTATCCGGCTTGAGACGCCCGGAGAGCGCCAGCGCGGCAGCAACATGTCCGGGGCCTGGATAGCCGGTCAGCAGCACGACCTGCTTCTCGTCGACTCGCACCGACGTACCGGTCAGCATCGGGGCGTGCAGACCGAACACGCTGACTCCGACGGCCTCGAGTTGCATCTATGCTCCATCTATTTCTAGGGCAGTTCAATACGTTTGTGTATCCAATACAGAACTGTATCCTACTCTTATGGAACCGCCCAAGCGCAGTCGTACCGCCACTCGGGCCCGCCTGCTGGCAGGCGCGCTCGAAGTCTTCGCCGAGCGTGGCTTCGCCGGTGCCTCGGTGGAGGACATCTGCGACCAGGCCGGGTTCACCCGGGGTGCCTTCTACTCGAACTTCGGCTCCAAGGACGAGCTGGTCCTAGCGTTGTTCCAGGCAACGACCGACCGGCTGCTCGAGCAGATCGAGGCACTGCTCCCCGACCTGGCGACTCAGCCCGGCACGCTGCTGGACGCCGTACTAGGCCTGCTCGACGAGGCGATCGGCGATCAGCGGCAATGGCACCTGATTTCGACCGAGTTCACCCTGCACGCTTTGCGCAATCCCGAGGCGGCGCGGGCGTTGAACGAGCAGCGCGCGATGTTCCGGGCCAGCCTGACCCGGTTGGTGGAAGAGATCTCGGCCGCGAGCGACGTGACCTTCAGCGTGCCGCCGGAGCTGTTCGTCCGGCTGATCATCGCGCTGCACGAAGGCGCGCGATCGCAGAGCCTGCTCGAGCCCACCAAGGTTCCGGCGGGCTCGCTAGAGCACGCCTTCCTCCCGATCGTCCTCGACGCAGTCAGTCAACCTTCACACTGATCGTGTGCAGACCGGTCGACCCGTCCGGTGCCGGTGGTGCGGACGCCTCGATCTGCGGAGTGCCCTTGGCATCGACCGCGCGGACCTGCAGGATGTGCGTCCCGCGCGGTGCGTCCCAGGTCCAGTGCCACTGCCGCCAGGTGTCGATCGACCCGTCCGCGGCCAGCGTCGTTTGTTGCCAAGGGCCACCATCAACCCGGACCTCGACCTTCGACACCCCGACATGCTGGTCCCACGCCACACCGGCCACCGTCACGGGCCCGGCCGTCACCTTCTTGCCCAGCGGTACGTCGATCCGCGACGACAGCTTGATCGGTCCCAGCGCCGACCAGCCCCGCGGCGTCCAGTACGCCTCGAACTGATCGAACCGCGTCACCTCGATATCGACCAGCCACTTCGTCGCCGACACATACCCGTACAGACCCGGTACGACGATCCGCACCGGGAACCCGTGTTCCACCGGCAGCGGCTCACCGTTCATCGCGAACGCGAGCATCGACTGGCGATCGTCGAGCAGCGTGCTGAGCGGCGTACCGGCAGTGAAGCCGTCCTTCGACATCGACTGGATCGCGTCCGCGTCCTTCGAGGGCCCGGCCTCCTCCAGGAGGTCCTTGAGCAGCACGCCGGACCACAACGCGTTCCCGATCAGGTCGCCACCGACCTCGTTGCTGACACAGGTCAACGTGACCCACTTGTGCATGACCTTGCGCTTCAGCAGGTCGTCGAAGGTGAGGTTGAGCTCCTTGTCGACCATGCCGTGGATCCGTAGCTTCCAGTCCGACGGCATGATCTGCGGGACCGCGAGCGCGGTGTCGATGCGGTAGAAGTCCTCGTTCGGCGTGACCCACGGCGTAGCGCCATCGGCCTGGACTCCGGCCGGCGGATCGAGTGTCGGCGGTTTCGGCAGGTTCAATGCCTTGCGGGCATCGGCCACCGCGGTCCGGCTGCCGCTGATCACGCGCCCGAGCGCAGCGATCGCGGCCGAACCGATCGCGACACCGGCCGACAACTGCAGAAAGCCCCGGCGGCTGACGCCGTCATCGGGGAAGTCGAGCAGTGGTTCCAGACGTTTCGTGTACAGACGCAGGATGCCCAGCGCCGTGAGCCCGGCGACAGCCGACGGCACGAATCCCGTCTGCCCCGAGTCCGCGCGAGTCATCGCGGCAGCCACGGCCACCCCGCCCAGTACGACGACGATCAGCGCGCCGGCCCAGTACCGCCGTACCGCAAGAATCCCGCCAACCGCGGCCAGGGCCAGCAGGACGATCAGAATGCCGGTGCGGAGCGCGGTCTTGTCGTTCGTTCCGAACCAGGAGATGGCCAGGTCCTTCAGCCACGGCGGCACCCGATCGATGAACGCCGAGCCGATCGCGACCACGGGAGTCTGCGACGTACCGAGTAGCCCGGCCGCCACACTGCCGGCCGCGAGCCCCCCGAGGGCAGCGAGTATCCCGCCGACCGCGCCCCTCCAACGAATCTGTTGATTCACATCTCAACCTTGACGCGGAGGGGCGCCCGACACCAGTCGAGCGCCCCATCCGTTAGTTCCGGGTAATGCGTTGAAGTTGTACTTGCTGATTTATTGCTCGCCTTGGTGCGCTCAGAGTGCCGGCCGGCCGTTGGGCCAGCGACGTGCGTTGTCCCGGACCCGGCGCAGCTTGCCGAGCACGACGTCGCGCTCGTCGGACAGCTGCGACATCCACAGACTGTCGATCTCCAGGAGGTGATCCGGCAGTGCTTCGCGCAGCCGCCGCTTCCCCTCCTCGGTGATCACTGCGTAGGAACCGCGGGCGTCGTCAGGACAGGGCTCGCGACGAACCAGGCCGAGGTTCTCGGCGCGGTCGACGAGCCGGGTGATACCGCCGGTGGTGACGGTCAGCTCCCTGGCCAGAGAGGTCAAACGCTGCTTCTCCCCGTGACTGCGGGCGAGCCGCAGCAACAGTTCGAACATTGCCATTTGCAGACCACTGCGCTTGAGAGAGTGCCGCATCAACTGGTCCAGCTCGGCTGCGGCTTCCCGCAGCAGACCGTAGGCCGTGATGACGTCGCTTTCCCAGGGTTCCGCGGCGCGGGTGGGTTCTGCATCGGCGAGCGCTAGGGGCGAGCAAAGCGAAGGCGCGATGGTCATGCGCGGACTCTAGTAGCTGACTAGTTCACTTCGCTACACGGGGTGACCTTTTGGCTACAGATCGACCGGGAGTCGCAAACTTCCTGAGCGTAACCGGGCACCTGTCCAGACCGGTACGACGGGTGCCTGTGGATAACTTCCGCGGCGATCGCCCGATTTTTGCAAGCCTTGTCCCAGCAGGTTTTCCACCACTGATCGGGGACGCGCGGAATGAGCGAGAACGAAAGCACCACACCCTTCGGCGCCGGCTTCGTCGCGGCCTGCATCGTCATCGCCGCCGTCATCACCTGCGGCCTCGTCGTCCTCTTCGCCGGTACGGCGGACTCCCCGAAGACCAGCCTCGTCGCCACCGCACCCGCCGCAACCCCGGACCCCACCACCTCCCGCTCCACTTGCTCATTACCTGCTGGCGACCAAGGTGTTCCTGCGGTGGCTCCTGCCGTGGACGGATGGGAGGTGAGCCGGCGGGTGGTCGTTCCTCGGTCAACCGCGTTCGGGCCCGGGGTTGTCGACTCCGACGGGTTCCGGCGGTGTTTTGCTCATTCGCCGACGGGTGCGGTGTTCGCGGCGTACAACGTACTTGCTGCACTCGGCGATCAGACCAAGGCGACCGCCACCGCCCGCAAGCTGATGCTGCCCGGCCCGGACACTGACGAGCTGCTGCGCACGACCGCCAAGGAAACCTCGGCGACCACCTCCGAGCCGACCCAGCTCGCCGGGTACCGCGTCCTGGCTGCCAGCCGCGACCAGGTCACCGTGACTGTCGCCGTACCTGTCGAGACGCAGTACATGAGTCTCACCGTGACGATGGTCTGGCACGACCACGACTGGCGACTCCAGCCACCGCCGTCCGGTGCGGCCATCGGGGCCCCGTTCGCTCAGGTTCGCAACCTCGCCGACTTCGTGAAGTGGAGTGGTCTCTGATGTGCGGGCAGCTCGAGATCGGCTGCCAGATCAAGGAGGGTTTCATCTCCGTCGCGACGTCCAGTCTCGATTCCTTGCTGCAGCAGGCCAGCCAGGCCGCCCTCGACTCCATGCATGCGATGGCGACCCTGTGGTTGAAGGTGCCGGACGCAACGATCGCGACCGAATCCGGTAGCGGCTGGAAGAACTCCGGCCCGGTCGAGTACCTGCAGCAGAGCACACTCACGGTCGTCGCTGCGGTCTTCACCGTCGCGATCCTGATCGCCGGCCTGCGGACCGCCTGGGAGCAGCGGGCCAAGCCGCTGCAGGAGTTGCTCAAGGCAATGATGACCTTCGTGCTGGTCTGCGGTGCCGGCGCGGCGGTGCTGCAGTTGCTGTCCGAGTGGTCCGACGGCCTCGCACACGACATCGTCACCAAGGCCGCCGGTGGCAACATCGACGCCGGTTTCAAAAGCATCGTCGCGAACGGCGGCTTCACCGAGATCGGTGTCGCCTCCGGCCAGGTCATCCTCGCCATCTGCGTCACCATCTCGGTGATGTGTGCCTCGGTGATCCAGATCGTGCTGTTGCTGATCCGGTCCGCGATGCTGGTCATCCTGGCCGGGACGTTCCCGCTCGCGGCGGCCGCGACGAACACCGAGGTCGGGCGGACCTGGTTCCGCAAGTTCTGTGGGTGGTCGCTCGCGTTCATCGCCTATAAACCGGCGGCTGCGCTCATCTATGCGGCGGCGATGAAGCTCAACCAGTCGGCGATGCTGCCGAGCGACAACCAGTTGGTGCAGGCGATGACCGGGATCATGATGCTGATGCTCGCGGTGTTCGCACTGCCCGCGCTGCTGCGATTCGCCGTACCGCTCACGGCAGCGGTTGCCGGCGGCAGCGCCGCGATGGGCAGTTCGGTCGCCGATCCGGGTGGGCTTGCGACTGGAGCCGTCAACGTTGGACGCGCTCGTCTCGGCGGTTCGGGAGGTGGCTCTGGTGGTGGCTCTGGTGGTGGAGCGGGGGCTGGGGCTGGGGCGTCTGGTGCTCGGACGGTCGGAGGCGCGGCTAGTGCGG
>NZ_SMKA01000059.1 GCF_004348455.1 Kribbella albertanoniae | reverse complement strand
GGTACCTTGGGGCGGTGCGCGTGGCTACTTGGAATGTGAACTCGGTGAAGCAGCGGATGCCTCGGTTGCTGGAGTGGCTGGACGAGCGGCAGCCGGATGTTGTTTGCCTGCAGGAGACGAAGTTGGCGGACGACGCGTTCACCGCCTTGCTGGGTGGTGAGCTGGCCGGGCGGGGGTATGAGACCGCCCTGTACGGCGAGGTGCAGTGGAACGGCGTTGCGATTCTGAGCAAGGTCGGGCTCGAGGATGTGGTGACCGGGGTTGCTGGTGCGCCGGGGTTTCCGCATCCGGAGGCGCGGGCGGTCGCGGCGACTTGTGGTGGCATTCGGATCCACGGGTTGTACGTGCCGAACGGGCGGGTGCCGGACTCGGAGCATTACCAGTACAAACTCGCCTGGTTGAAGGCGCTGGCCGCCGTCGTTGCGGATGGTCCGGAGGACCAGATCGTCTGTGGTGACATGAACATCGCGCCGACCGATGCGGATGTCTTCGACCCGGCCGCGTATGTCGGCTCGACGCATGTGACGCCGCCTGAGCGCGCGGCGCTGGCCGAGTTGATGGCGGCGAAGGACCTGCGTGATGTGGTTCGCGAGCGGTGGCCGGACGAGACGGTCTTCAGCTACTGGGACTACCGCGCCGGCATGTTCCATCAGAACCTGGGCATGCGGATCGACCTGATGCTCGCGACGGAGGCCGTGGCGAGCCGGACGAAGGCGGCGTGGATCGATCGGAAGGCCCGTAAGGGGACCGGGCCGAGTGACCATGCGCCGGTGATCGTCGATCTCGACGTGGCACCGGACGGTGACATCGGTCCGATGGTGCCGCCACCGTCGGCGCCCCGCGGTCGCAAGCGTTCGACGACGCTCCCGCAGAATCGCTGATGCGCCGGGTCATCGCGGCCGTCGTACTGGCCGCCTCCGCCCTGACCTCCTGTAGCAGCAAGGACGAGCAGCCCGCCCAGACGATCAGTTGGGAGAAGGTCGACGTCGGCGCCGAGCCGGTCGCCCTCGCCGAGCACGACGGTCAGATCCTGGTCGGCGTCAAACACAAGGGCGCCAAGGTCGTCCCGGGCATCGTCGTGCTGAACGGTTCCGAGCGGAAGACGGTCACCGTCAGACCCTCGGCCTCGAGCCCGTACTCGTTCGAAGCGATCTGGTACTCGATCGCGTGGGACGGCAAACGCGTGCTCGGCCTCGGCGGTGCTTCCGGCGGTGCGCACGGCAATGTGCGGTGGACCGTCTGGACCGGCTCGGTCGACGCCGGTCTACAAGAACACCCGCAGACCTTCGACGGCGTTGGTTCACCAGTACGTCGATATGGCCGGACTCGGCGAGGACTGTGTCGATGAAGGCGGCGAAGGAATCGCGGGAGGTGACGTCGAGGGGGTGGACCGTGGGGTCGCCGGCGGGGTCGAGGTCGCCACGGTGGACCGTGGCACCGGCGGTGGCGAAGGCCTTGGCGGTGGCTTGGCCGATGCCTCGGGCGGCGCCGGTGACCACGACGACTGCCTCATTGAGGTCGAGAGGTTTCATCGGACTACCTCCAGGGGTTTGGAAATGGTGTAGTCGGAAGGTGAGAACCGGGCGACGTCGCGTTGCAGGCGAGCGCTGGACCACGGCCAGCTGAACGAGTTGCGGCCGTTGGTGTCGTGGTAGTAGCTGGCGCAGCCACCGGTTTCGTAGACGGTGCCGGTGAGGGCGGACTGGACCGAGGTGACGAAGGCTTCCTGGACTTCGGGGCGGACGTCGAGGCTCGACCAGTTGCGGTTCAGCAGGGTCGAGACAGCGGCGAGGACGTGGTCGAGTTGGGCCTCGAGAATCATGAAGGCCGAGGTGTGGCCGGTGCCCAGGTTCGGGCCGAGGAGGTTGAAGGCGTTCGGGAATCCGCTCACGGCGGTGCCGAGGTAGGCCCTGGGGGAGCCTTGCCAGACGTCGTCGAGGGATTGACCGGCGGCGTTGTGGACGCGGGAGGCGATCGGCAGGTCGAGGATCTTGAAGCCCGTCCCGAGGATGACGACGTCGGCCTCGATCCGGGAGCCGTCGGCGCCGATCACCGTGGAGCCGTCGAAGCCCGCGACCGCGGTCGGATGGACGGAAACGTTGCTTGAGGCAAGCGCTGGGTAGTAGGTGTTCGACATCAGGATGCGTTTGCAGCCGAGCGTGTAGGTCGGGGTGAGTGCCGAGCGCAATGCCGCCGACGGGACCGAGCGGCGGAGATGCAAGCGGCCGACGGCCTCGACGAGACGCATCAATCGCGGATGCCGGAAGCCCAGCCCCAGCGTCTCCATCCCGAGGTACTCGACCCGGCGGAGCAAGCGCTGCGCGAGCGGAAACCTCCGGAACAACCAACGCTCGGCAGACGGCACGTAGTGATCCGGCTTCGGCAGGACCCACTGCGGGGTCCGCTGGAAGACATGCAGTGAGGCGACGGAAGGCTGGATGGCGGGGATGAACTGCACCGCCGACGCGCCCGTCCCGATCACCGCAACCCGCTTGCCAGCAAGGGAAACCGCGTGGTCCCACCGCGACGAATGAAAGATCGGGCCGGCGAAAGACCCAGGGATCGACGGCATCAGGGGCTCATGCCAAGGCCCGGTGGCCGTGATCAGCACCCGGGCTTCGAGCGGACCCGAAGAGGTCTCCAACGACCAAACGGCGCGCACGGGATCCCACGAGGCACGCAGCAACTCGACACCGAAGCGCAGATGCGGGCGAACGCCGTACCGATCGGTGGTTTGCTCCAAGTACTGCCGGATCTCCGCCTGCTCCGCGAAGGCTCTGGTCCACGACGGGTTCGGGGCGAACGAGTAGGAGTACAAGGCGGACGGTACGTCGCACGCACACCCTGGATACGTGTTGTCCCGCCACGTCCCACCGAGCGAAGGCCCCTTCTCCAGTACGGCGAAGTCCGTTATGCCGGCCTGTCGCAGCCGGATCGCCGCCCCGAGACCGGAAACCCCAGTCCCAATGATCACAACGTCCATACGCAACCACCTCCAGAAACCGACAGTATTCGAATACCGAAGGAATTCCAATACCGAGCAACTAGAGTGACGTCCATGGCGAGAATGACCCGCGCGGAGAGTCAGGCGCAGACCCGCGATGCCCTCACCGCGACGGCGACCGAGTTGTTCCTGCGGGACGGGTACGCCGCCACGTCCCTGGAGAAGGTGGCCGACGAGGCGGGGTTCTCCAAGGGCGCCGTGTACTCGAACTTTCGCAACAAGGACGAGCTCTGCCTCGCCGTCGTGGATGCGATTCGCGAGGATCAGGCGAACAAGCTGGCCAAGGCGCTCGAAGGAGCCGAGACCCTCGAGGTCATGCTGGAGGGCTTCCAGCGGTGGGCCGACACGACCATCGGTGATGTCGGGTGGACGGTGTTCGAGGTCGAGTTCTCGACCCGGGCGCGGCAGGACGAAAACCTGAGACGAGAGCTTGCCGAGCGCAATGCAACCATCCGCAACGCCGCGGCCCTGCTCCTGGGAGCCCATGCGCTGGAGTTCAACATCAAGCTGCCGATGCCGGCCGCGGACTGTGCGACGGCGCTGCTGAGCCTCGGCGTCGGCCTCGGCGTGCAGCGCGCGATCGACCCCGGCGTAGGAGTCGACGTACTGCCCAGCGTCATCAGACTGCTGGCCGGAAGCGAAGCGGGAAGCGGAGCCGGAAGCAGAGCCGGAAGCCGGGCGGAAGGCTGACAGGTTTTCCCTTGCCGCCGCAACATGCCGGGAAGATCTGCTTCCCTCCGGGTACCGAACCGAACTAGGGTCTCGACGGATCGTAGTGGTTGCGTCACGCAACCCGAACGAATCGCCGACTGTGGGAGGGAACGTATGTCGAACCGCCGAAAGGCGCTCGTGGCAGTCACCGCCGGACTGGCCACCATCTCGCTCGGTCTGTCCGTCACCAGCGCCGCGGGGGCAGCGCCGGAAGCCACCACCCTGGGCAGCCTGAAGCTCGTCAAGACCAAGACATCTTTGCTCGGCAAGCACTACTGGTACCAGCAGACCTTCAAGGGTCTGCCGGTGATCAACGGGTACTACGCGAAGCACGAGTCCAAGGCCGGTGTGCAGATCGCCGACGGCCGCGACGCCGTACCGGCGAACCTGGACGTCTCCGCGAAGCTGCCGGCCGCGACCGCGAACACCAAGGCGGCCGAGGCGATCAACGCCAAGGCCGCGCGGGCGCGGATCGCGGGTGCGGACAAGGAGGCCGAGAAGGTTCCGGCCGCCGGTAAGAGTACGGCTCAGCTGGCCGTCATCGGTGGGCCGGACGCCCGCCTGGTCTGGTCGGTCACCAGCCGCTCGAACGAGGGCTCAACCCGGAGCTTGGTCGACGCGGACAGCGGCTCGGTCGTCGAGTCGAAGGTGCTCAGCGACAACGCCACCGGTCACGGCTCGGTCTTCGACCCGAACCCGGTGGTCAGCGAGCAGAACGAGCAGCTCACCGACAACAACGACAAGAACTCCGACGAGCTGTTCCTGGCGCAGAAGAACGTGATCCTGCGCAACCTGGACGGCTCCGGCAAGCTCAACGGCCCCTACGTCAACATCAAGGAAGCCAAGGGCGGGGTCGCGCAGAACAAGAACAACAACTTCGTCTACCAGCGCGCGAACGACAAGTTCGAGCAGGTGATGGCGTACTACCACGTCAACCAGACCCAGGAGTACATCCACCAGCTCGGCTTCACCGAGGTGAACAACGAGTCCCAGGACTTCTCCATCAACACGTTCGACGGGGACAACTCGTTCTACGACCCCACGGCCGACATGATCACGATGGGCGAGGGTGGCGTCGACGACGCCGAGGACGCCGAGGTGATCTGGCACGAGTACGGTCACGCGATCCAGGACGATGTCGTCCCCGGGTACGGCGAGTCGCTGCAGGCCGGTGCGATCGGCGAGGGCTTCGGCGACTACTGGGCCGTCACGATGTCGGTGCCGGTCAGCAAGGGCTTCGAGCTGCCCTGCGTGATGGACTGGGACGCGACGTCGTACACGTCCACCGAGCCGCACTGCCTGCGTCGTACCGACACAGGCAAGACCACCGACGACATCGTCGGCCAGGTGCACGACGACGGTGAGATCTGGTCGAACGCGCTGTGGGACATCCACCAGGCACTCGGCCGCACCAAGGCGAACAAGGTCGTCCTCGAGGGCACGTTCTTCTACGCCCCCGACACGTCGTTCGCCGACGCCGCCCGCGTCACCGTGCAGGCCGCCCGCCTGCTCTACGGCAAGGCCGACGCGCAGAAGGTCACCGACGCCTTCAAGGCCCGCAAGATCCTCTAGTGAAGTCACAGGTCGTGCGCCCGCCCGCTACGGTGGGCGCATGACCTGGAGTACGGCGGACATCCCTGACCTGACCGGACGACGGGCGCTGGTCACCGGCGCCACGAGTGGACTCGGCTACGAGACGGCGAAGGCGCTGCTAGAGCACGGCGCCGAGGTGCTGGTCGCGGCGCGCAATCCGGAGAAGACGGCCGATGCGGTCGAGCGTCTCCAGCAGGCGACGGGCAAACAGCCGGTCAGTGTCGAGCTGGACCTGGCAGACCTGTCGAGTGTCGAGCGCGCCGCCACCCACGTCGCGAACAGCTACGACAGCCTCGACATCCTGGTCAATAACGCCGGCGTGATGGCGACGCCGTTCCGGCAGACCATCGACGGTTTCGAGCTCCAGATCGGCACCAATCACCTGGGGCACTTCGCCCTCACCGGTCGCCTGATGCCGCTGCTCAAAGGCGGACGTGTCGTCACCGTCAGCTCCTTCATGCACAAGTCGGCGCGGGGGATCGCGGAGGCCGATCTGAGGCAGCAGGCGAGCGGCTATTCGAAGTGGCCGCAGTACAGCAAGTCCAAGCTGGCCAACGTGCTCTTCATGCTCGAGCTCGGCCGTCGCGTACCAGCTGTGCTGAGTGTGGGCGCGCACCCGGGCTATGCCTCGACGCATCTACAGGCGGCCGGCCCGGAGCTCGCCGGTGCCAAACTCACCGCCAAGCTGTGGTCCGGTGCCAACCTGTTCGCCCAGTCTGCGGCGGCCGGTGCCCAGCCGAGCCTGTACGCCGCCACCCAGCCCGAGCTGCAGCCGGGCACCTACGTCGGCCCGAGCTTCTTCGAGTTCCGCGGCGCCCCGAAGCTCGTCCATCCCACCCGCACCGCACAGGACCCGGAGCTCGCGCAGCGCCTCTGGGTCTGGTCTGTCGAGGCGACCGGCGTCGACCCAGCACTCACAGTGCCCAGGTAGTGACACAGCGGCAATCCTGTGGTTACCATCCGGTAATTTCCCAGCCGGAGGTCGCCCCGTGCGCAGAATCGCCGCCGCCCTTGCCGTAGCTCTCCTCGCCGCCCTCACGCTCGGTCCGCCGGCACAGGGCGCCCAGGCAGGCTTCAGTACGTCGTACCAGCGCATCCAGGGCGCGGGCGGTATCCAGATCGGAGCCGTCGTCCTGACCCCGACAGGCCAGGGCAGTGGCCCGTTCCCGCTCGTGGTGATGCCGTCGAGCTGGGGCGTGCCGAACCTCGAGTACGTCGGCCAGGGCAGCAAACTGGCCACGTCAGGCTTCCAGGTCATCTCGTACTCCAGCCGCGGCTTCTGGGACACCGGCGGCGGTATCGACATCGCCGGCCCGCCGACTGTTGCCGACGTCTCCAAGGTGATCGACTGGGCTGCCCTCAACACCTCCGCCGACACCAGCAAGGTCGCCGCGGTCGGCATCTCATACGGCGCCGGTACGTCGCTGCTCGCGGCCGCGGAGGATCCCCGGATCAAGGTGGTCGGCGCACTCAGCGGCTGGGCCGACCTCGTCAAGTCGATCGACCCGAACGAAACGGTCTCCCTCCAGGCCGTCGCCGGACTGCTTGCTATCGGCAACATCACCGGCCGTCCCGGACCCGAGATGCAGTCACTGCAGACCAAGTTCCTCACCGGCCGGTACGACGAAGCGATCGCCGAGGCGAAGGTTCTTGCCCCGGTCCGCTCCGCGCAGACCGTGGTCGGCAAGATCAACGCCAACCGGCCGGCCGTCTTCCTCGCGAACGCCTTCGAGGACTCGATCTTCCCGCCGAACCAGTACACCGACTTCTTCACCGCACTGACCGGTCCGAAGCGGCTGCAACTCGCCCACGGCGACCACTCCACTCCCGAGGTGCCCGGCGCGATCGGCCTGCCGAACGAGACCTGGGACGAGCTCGTCGCCTGGATGCGCCACTACCTGACCGGCACGGACAACGGCGTCGAAACCGAGCCGCCCGTCCAGCTGAAGTCCCAGCGCAACACCTGGCGCGGCTACGACAACTGGGCCGCGGTCGGTCAACCGCGGACGACGTACCTGAGTAAGGCAAATCTCCAGACCAGACCAGCCACCGGTTGGCAGCGTGGCATCGCCGCCGGCGTGCCGACGATCGCCGACAGCGGGATCGCCCTGATATCCGGTGCGCTGCAAGGTCTGCTGTCGATCCCGACCGGCGTCGCGACCCCCTTGATCGATCGATCCTTCGCCGGCGTCTGGTCGGGAGAGGTCTATCCACAAGGCGCCCTCGTCAACGGATCCCCGAGACTGCACTTCACAGCAACACCCTCTGTGCAGGACACTTCACTCTTCGCGTACCTCTATGACGTCAACGCGCTAGGAGTCGGATCCTTGATCTCGCACAAACCGCTCACACTGCGAGGGGCAACCCCCGGCAAAGCCGTCACCATCGATCTGCGGATGGAGGCCACCAGCTGGGAAGTCCCGGCCGGCCACCATCTCACCCTCGTCGTCGACACTGTCGACCCGCGCTATCTCGGCCGCAGTTCGGTCGGCGGCAGGGTCACGTTCAGTTCGCCAGCGAGCAGTCCCGCGACCCTGACCGTCCCGGTGGCCTCGTGACCATATACATTGCCACGCTCCGCGCGGCGGGTCCTGAGGCCTGGTTCCATTTCTTCCCTCGTCTCTCCAGTCGCTTCGCTCCCTGCGTTCCTCAGTCCAGAAACGGGGCCTCATGACCACCACCCGCCGGGGATTCCTCGGCCTCACCGCTGCCGCCATTGCCGCCGCTCCGCTCAAGGCCCAGGCCGCGGCACCGAACTACCTCTATCACGGCAGGTACGGCGACGGTGTCGGCATCGCGTCGTACGACGCCGCCGGCAAGATCACGTCGACCGGCGTACTGAAGGGGGTGGCCGACCCGTCCTTCATCATCCGCTCGGGCAACTTCCTGTACGCCGTCAACGAGCAGGCGACCGGGGCTGTCAGTGCGATCGCGGTCGATGCCCCCGGCAAGCTTCGACTGATCAACCGGCAACCCAACAAGGGATCCGGGCCCTGTCATCTGGCCGTTGCCAACGGCTACCTCTTGAGCGCGAACTACGGCTCCGGTGATGTCGCCGTACACAAACTCAGGCTTGACGGCGGTATCGGCGCTCAGACCGATCTCGTCAAACATCCCGGTGAGGGTCCGCACGCGCACCAGATCGTCGTCGCCGGCAACTACATCTTGGCGGTCGACCTCGGCACCGACTCCGTCTACACCTACACGCTGACGAGCGGGAAACTCGCGCTCAAGCATCAGTTGACGCTGACGGCCGGTGCCGGTCCGCGGCACCTCGCGTTCCACCCGTCCGGCAAGTTCGCGTACGTGGCGAACGAGCTGAACAGCACGATCACCGTCTGCAGTTACGCCGACGGCAAGCTCACCGCGCTAAGCACTCAGAGCACGGTCCCGGCCGGCTCGCCGACGAACTACCCGGGCGAGGTGATCGTGTCCCCGGACGGCCGCTACGTCTACCTCACCAACCGCGGTCACAACAGCATCGCCGTCTTCGCGACCTCGGCCACCGGCGACGCGCTCAAACTCCAGGCGACGCCAAGCGCAGGCGGCGTGTGGCCGAGGCATTGCATCATCGACCCGACCGGCGGCCTGCTCTTCGTCTCCAACCAGAACTCGGGCAACATCGTCACCTTTGCGGTCGACCTCGCGTCCGGGAACCTGACCCAGAAGAGCTCGTTCAGTACGCCGACGCCGGTGTGCGTCAATGTTTGATTCTGATCGAGGTCTTGCGTTCTCACGTTGAAAACGTTTCCATTGGAGCGCCCTTTCACCGCCCCGAAGGGAGCTTCAATGCTCAAGCTTGTCGTCGCGGCCGCCCTCGCGGCCGCGACCACCCTGATGCCGCAGGCGCAAGCGGCCGAGTGGCAGCCCGGAACCCCGCCGCTCAGCACCCCCTGGACCGACGACGTCACACCGTCCAACGCCCTCCCGGAGTACCCGCGGCCCCAGCTCACCCGCCCGGAATGGCGCAATCTCAACGGTCTGTGGGAGTTCGCGGCCGCGGCGCCGGGGGAGCAGCCCCCGATCGGCCGCACGCTCGGCGAGAAGGTCCTGGTGCCCTACCCGATCGAGTCTGCGCTCTCCGGGATCCAGCGGCACGAGGACCGGATGTTCTACCGCCGCACCTTCACCGTCCCGCGGCACTGGAAGGGCCAGCGGCTCGTCCTGCACTTCGGTGCGGTCGACTACGACGCCAAGGTCTGGGTCAACGGCCGCCTCGCCAGCACACACCGCGGCGGGTACGACGGCTTCGACGTCGACGTCACGAACTACCTGCACGGCAGCGGTCCGCAGGAGCTGATCGTCTGGGCCGAGGACCTCACCGACGAGACCTTCCAGCCGATCGGCAAACAGCGCAAGGTTGGCGATCGCGGGATCTTCTACCAAGGCAGTTCCGGCATCTGGCGTACGGTCTGGATGGAGCCCGTCAACACGGCGTCCATCAATCGGCTCCAGCTCACTCCTGACCTGCCGAGCAAAGCCATCAGGCTCACCGCGGACACTGATGGTCCGGCCGGCCTCGACGTCGAAGTGACGGCGTACGACGGTCATCGTCAGGTCAGCAAGGTTCGCGGCAAGGCCGACACCGAACTCCGGGTGCCGATCCCGAACCCGAAGACCTGGACCCCCGACAGCCCGTTCCTGTACGACCTCAAGGTCCGCCTGATCGATCGCCGTGGCAAGACCGTCGACCAGGTCGGTTCGTACGCCGGGATGCGATCGGTCGGCCTGGTCAAAGGGGCCGACGGCAAGCTTCGGATGGGGCTCAACGGCAAGGTCCTGTTCAACCTGTCGACGCTGGATCAGGGCTTCTGGCCGGACGGCCTGAACACCGCGCCGACCGACGAGGCCCTCGCCTTCGATCTCGTGCAGCACAAGCGGCTCGGTTTCAACACCGTCCGCAAGCACATCAAGGTCGAGCCCGATCGCTGGTACTACTGGGCCGACAAGCTCGGCCTGATGGTGTGGCAGGACATGCCGTCCAGCAAGACCGCGGAGATCCCCGAGCCCTGGCGTGCGCAGTTCAAGTCCGAGCTGCACGAGATGATCGAGGAGCACAAGAGTTTCACCTCGATCACCGTCTGGGTCCCGTTCAACGAGGGCTGGGGTGAGTGGGACAAAACCGAGACCGGCCAGATCGCCGACGCGGTCAAGGCCCAGGATCCGTCCCGGCTCGTCAACGCGCACAGCGGCGTGAACTGCTGTGCCTCCAAGGGTGATTCGGGCCGCGGTGACCTCCTCGATCACCATGCCTACCTCGGCCCGGGAACCCCGTCACCGGCCGGTGAACGGGCCGCTGTCGACGGCGAGCACGGCGGATTCGGCCTGAAGACACAGGACCACATGTGGTTCGGCGACGGTTTCGCCTACGAGATGACGCCGGACCAGGCCACGCTGACCAGACGGTACGTCGAGAATCAGCGCGACGTACTGAAATCGGCCAACCAGTGCGGGATCAGCGGTTCGGTCTACACCCAGATCACCGATGTCGAGGGTGAACTGAACGGCTTCTTCACCTACGACCGGCAGGTCCCGAAGATGGACTTCGCCCAGGTCCGCACGATCAACGAGCAGATCATCGCGGAGGCGGACGGTACCGGAACCGGCGGGCCGAACCCCGGTCCCGGCACACCCGGTGCCGACGGCATCCACTTCTACCCGCTCGACGGAACCACCGAAGATGCCGTCGGCAACAACGACGCCACACTGCAGAACGGCGCGGTCTTTGCCCCCGGCAAGAATGGTCAAGGCGTTGCCCTGAACGGATCCAACCAGTACGTCGACACCGGCGCCGCGCTGCTCGACACCAACGGTAACTACTCGGCCAGCGCCTGGGTGAAGCTGAACAAGGTGGACGGCTTCCAGACCTTCGTCAGCCAGGACGGCGATCGCGACAGCGCGTTCTTCCTGCAGTACTCCGGTGCCGACCAGCGGTTCGCGATGAGTTTCCCGGGAGTCCGGGCCCTCGCGCCGGCCAAGCCGAACGCCGACCAGTGGTACCACGTCACCGGCGTCCGGGATGCCGCCAAGGGCGAACTACGCCTGTACGTCGATGGTCAGCCGGTGGCCGCGAAATCCGCCTGCACGTTGGACTCGACCTCGACCGGGAACACCGTGATCGGCCGGGCCAAGTTCGGCGGAAACCAGGTCGACTTCCTCGACGGAACGGTCGACCAGGTGCACCTCTACGACCGCGCCCTCACCGACCAGGAAGTCAAGACCCTGTACGACTCCGGCCGCTGACACTCGGACCCGAGATGCGAGCACGTCGCAGACCAACGATTCTTGACAGTACATACTGACCAGGAGGAGGTGGGTGCGATGGCAGCGCCAAGCCACGTGCTCGCACCTCACGCCGCCAACAAGTTCCGGCCACCCCGTTTCGGCCTCGGTGGTTCGCGTCTCGGCGAACCACCCGGTCCGGACGGCGACGCGGCCGCGATCGCGACCGTCGACGCGGCGTACCAGGCAGGGATCCGGTTCTTCGACTCCTCACCGGCCTACGGCGACTCCGAAGCCAGACTCGGTACGGCGCTCAGCCGCCGCCCGCGCGGTGAGTTCCTCGTGTCCACGAAGGTGATTGGCGCGGACCCGGAGGAATCGGTCCGGGGGAGTATGCAGCGGCTCGGACTCGGAGTCGATCTCGTCCTGGTGCAGGACGCCCTCGAGACGTCGTACCCGGTCCTCGAAGGGCTGCGTCGGCAAGGTGTGATCAAGGCGATCGGTGCCGCTTCGACCGACTGGCAAGCGCTTGATCGGCTCGTCCGGGACCACGAGCTGGACTGCGTCCTGCTGGCCGGCCAGTTCTCGCTGCTCGACCAGAGCTCACGGCCGCTGCTCGATCGTTGCCTTGCGCGCGGAGTTTCGGTGATCGTGTCCGGCGTGCTGTCACCGGAGGTGCTACACACCGACAGCGTGCCGGCCCGGCGGATCTCAGCCGTCTGCGAGCGGTACGGCGTCTCGCTGCCGCAGGCCGCGCTCGCCTTCCCCGCCCGGCATGCAGCGGTCACCTCGGTACTGATCTCGGCCGCCAGCCCGGCGGAAATCCGGGCTGACGCGGCCCTGGTCCGGCAGCCGGTGCCGGCGAATCTGTGGCGGGATCCGGAGCTTCTGCGTTTGCTATCTTAGGAAGCAGGTCCCGCGCTACTGCGGGCCCCGGACGAGTGGCGTCGTACCCGGTCGGTGACAAGACGACGCCTGCCCCTGGAGGGGCTTCTCCGATGCATGCTGTTGATGTTTTCGAGATCGTCGGTGCACTGGTCATTCTGATCGCCTTCGCGGCCGCCCAGGCCGGATGGCTGCGTCAGCGCACCCTCACCTACCAGCTGCTGAACTTCCTCGGCTCCGGCCTGCTGGCCCTGATCGCACTCCACGAATCGTCCTGGGGCTTCCTGCTGCTGGAAGGCAGCTGGGCCGTGATCAGCCTGATCGGCCTACTCACGCTGCACAGGAAGCCTGAACCGCAGCAGGTCTAGAACTTGTCGCCCGGGTCGGTCGGGCTGGGCGGGCCGCTCGTGCCCGGCGTGAGCGGGATACTGCCGCTCGGGTCCGGAGTCACCGGCGTACTGGGGGGCCCGTCGGTGCCTGGCGGCGGTGTGGTCGGCGTGATCGTCGTGGTGACCGTCCTGGACGGCGTCGGGATCACCGGCGGCGGGTCGAGCGGCGGGGAGTCCTTGAACAGGAACCAGGCCAGCAACAGCGCCAGCGCCATCAGGAGCAGCATCGTGGCCAGTGCGTACCAGATGGCAGCCCAGGAGGCCGGCCGCAGCGCGGTCGGCCAGGGCAGCGGCCAAATCCGGAACAGACCAGGCCTGCGACGGTTCTCCCAGTAGTGCCGGAAGTCCGGCCCGCGGAGCCGCCCGTGCTGCGGGATCCGGTCCATCAGTACGGCGGACAGCACGTCCTCGCCGCGGCGCTCGGCCAGCAACCGCTCGTCCGACGCCGCGCTGGACCCGTCGTCCTCGCGGATCGGCCCGAACGCGGCCCAGAGCGCGAGATCGTCGTCGTCCTCGTCGTTGTGCGCCAGTACGACGTCCTCGGGCAGCGCGTCGACCGCGAACACGAACCGGTCCCGGGCGGCCGCGTCGTCGGCCGACCCCTCGGTCATCATCGCGACCACGGCGTTCCGCCCGCGCTCGTCACTGGCCGTGTACAGATAACCGGCCGCGTTCGCCCCCAGCCGGCCACGCAGCCAGAACTCGCCGACCCGCGGCGGATCCTCCGGCTGCAGCGGGAGCGCGGCAGGAATCAGCGACGCAGGTGCGTCCACCGGCGGCTCGGCCGGCTGCACCTCCGTCTGGGATTCGGTCGCAGTCATCGACCCCAATCCCACCACATCCCCGGTAGCACCGTCGCAACTCCCCGGGAATTTGACCCGCCAGGGAGGATGGGCGCGGTGGGCCATGCAGCGGCGGACCCACCGATCTGATGGAATGGCCGGTGTCGAACGCATCGGGGAGTGACAAGGTCCGCACTGTGGACCCCGGAAGGACAGGCATGACCGAAACCACTGTGTCGGCTGCAGCTGTGGCGCAGCAGTCCCGGCTGATCGGCGAGGCACTCAGCGAGGTCAAGCGGGTGATCGTCGGTCAGGAGCACATGGTCGAGACGCTGATGGTCTCGCTGCTGGCCAAGGGTCACTGCCTGCTCGAGGGTGTGCCGGGGGTCGCCAAGACACTCGCCGTGCGGACCTTCGCGAGCGTGGTCGGCGGGACCTTCGCCCGGATCCAGTTCACCCCCGACCTGGTCCCCTCCGACATCGTCGGGACCCGGATCTACCGGCAGACCCGCGAGCAGTTCGACATCGAGCTCGGCCCGACGTTCGTGAACTTCGTGCTGGCCGACGAGGTGAACCGGGCCCCGGCCAAGGTGCAGTCGGCGATGCTCGAGCTGATGGCCGAGCGGCAGGTGTCGATCGGCGGCCAGACCTTCCCGATGCCGAAGCCGTTCATCGTGATCGCCACCCAGAACCCGATCGAGTCCGAGGGCGTCTACCCGCTGCCGGAGGCGCAGCGGGACCGGTTCCTGGTCAAGATCGACGTACCGCACCCGCGCGGGCACGAGGAGTTCGAGATCCTCCGCCGGATGAGCGTGGACCCGCCCGAGCCGCGGCCGGTGCTGCAGCCGGACACGATCATGGAGCTGCAGCGGACGGCCGAGCAGGTCTTCGTGCACAACCTCGTCGCGGAGTACGCCGTTCGCCTGGTGATGGCGACCCGGACGCCGACCGACTTCCACCTGCCCGACCTGGAGCCGATCATCGAGCTCGGCGTCAGCCCCCGGGCGACGCTAGGCCTGGTCTCGGCCGGCCGGGCGCTCGCGCTGATCCACGGCCGCGACTACCTGCTGCCGAGTGACATCCAGACCGTCGCCCTCGACGTGATGGGTCACCGGATGGGCCTGACCTTCGACGCGGTTGCCGACAACATCGACCCGCGCGCGGTCGTCGAGCGCATCCTGGCCACCGTCCCGCCGCCGCAGCCGGTCTGGCGCGACGGCACCGACGGCACCGGCCGCCCGGAGTTTGTCTAGTGCTCCGGGTCGGGGTGTGCTTGGCGCTTGCGACGCCCAGGCACGCACCTCGCGGCACTAGCCGAGCATCAACGATGAACCACATCGACGACGCTCGCCTAGCACCCCGATGCACGCACCTGGACGCCGCAATCACTCAAGCCCACCCCGACCCGGAGCACTGATGGCCAACCGTCCCGACCCGCGAGCTGCGATGACGATCTCGCAGCTTGCACCCGAGCGTGCGTTGCGGCGGCTGGAGCTGACCGTCGTACGGCGTCTCGAGGGGTATCTGCACGGTGAGCACATGGGCCTGCTGCCGGGGCCCGGGACCGAGCTGGCCGAAGCACGTGCGTACCAGGTCGGCGACGACGTCCGGCGGATGGACTGGGCGGTGACCGCGCGGACGACGATCCCGCACGTGCGGGACCTGATCGCGGACCGCGAGCTGGAGACCTGGGCGATGGTCGACCTGTCCGGCTCGATGAACTTCGGGACCTCGACCCTGGAGAAGCGTGAGCTCGCGGTCGCCGCGGTGGCCACGGTCGGGTTCCTGACCCACCGGCTCGGTGACCGCTTCGGCGGACTGATGCTCCGGGACTCCTCGTTGCGGCGCTGGCCGGCGCGTTCCGGCCGCCTCGCTTTGTACGGTCTGCTCCGCGCCTTGCTGGCCGAGCAGTTCACCGCCGAGCAGTCGGCGCAGCGCAGTGACCTGGCCGCGGCCCTGGAGTCGATGGCCCGGACGCAGCGCAAGCGTGGTCTGCGGGTGATCGTGTCCGACTTCCTCACCCCCGAGGACGGCGAGGTCGACAGCCGGCTCGAGCCGTCCTGGGAGCGTGCGATGCGCAAGCTGACCGCGCAGCACCAGGTGCTCGCCGTGGAGATCGTCGACCCGCGCGAGCTCGAGCTGCCGAATATCGGCGTCGTCATGATCGGCGACCCGGAGACCGGTCAGGTCCGCGAGATCGACACCCGCCGGCGCAAGGTCCGCGAGGCCTTCGCGACCGCCGCCCTGGCACAGCGGGAACGAACCCGGATCGCCCTGCGTAGGGTAGGTGCGGGACATCTGGTCCTGCGGACCGATCGTGACTGGGTCGCCGACACTGTGCGCTTCGTACTCGCCTACCGGCGGATGGCACCGCGCCTGCATCAACCGCCGAAGGGAGTGGCACGCTGATGGAGTTCCTGTCTCCGAGCAGGTTGTGGTTCCTGCTGCTCATCCCGGCGGTCGTCGCGGTCTACCTGTACCTGCAGCACAGGCGCTCGCAGTACGCGCTGCGCTTCACCAACATCGCGCTGCTCGACCGGGTCGCGCCGCGCCGCCCGCAGTGGCGCCGGCACCTCGCGGTCACCTTCGCGCTGCTGGCGGCGATCTCCTGCATCGTGGCGTTCGCGCAGCCCAAGGACAAGGTCAAGGTGCCGCGCGAGCGGGCCACGATCGTGGTCGCGATCGACGTCTCGCTGTCGATGATGGCCACCGACATCGACCCGAACCGGCTGGAGGCGGCGAAGAAGTCGGCGAAGAACTTCGTCAACCAGCTGCCCGGCAAGTTCAACGTCGCCCTGGTCAACTTCGCCGGGACGGCCTCCATCATCGTGCCGCCGACCACCGACCGGGCCACCGTGCTGCGGTCGATCGACGGTCTGGACCTGGCCGAGTCGACCGCGACGGGTGAAGGCATCTTCACCTCGCTGCAGGCGCTCACCCAGGTGCCGCCGGACCCGGACCATCCGAACGACCCGGCCCCGGCGCGCATCGTGCTGCTCTCGGACGGCAAGCGGACGGTCGGCCGGACCGCGCAGGAAGGCGCGCAGGCGGCCAAGGCCAAGAAGACCCCGGTCTATTCGATCTGCTTCGGTACCGACTCGGGCTTCATCGAGATGGACGGGATCCGGCAGCGGGTGCCACCGGACCGGGCCGAGCTCCGCAGTGTCGCCGAGATCAGTGGCGGCAAGGCCTACACGGCGGAGTCGGCCGGTGAGCTGGAGGACGTCTACAAGGACATCGGCTCCTCGGTCGGGTACGACGAGGTGGACAAGGAAGTCACCTCCCGGTTCGCCGGGATCGCCATGCTCTTCACGCTGGCCTCGGCCGGTGCGTGCATCGCGATGGCGTCCCGCTTCCCTTAACAGCTAATTAGCTTTCGTCCGCGTACGTCGTCAGCCAGGCCAGCGCCGAGTTCCAGTTCACCGCAACCTCGTTGGTCGAGTACGAACCGATCTCGTCGATGTAGCACTTGGCCGGCGCACAGCCCTGAAGGTTGCGCTGGGCAACGGGATCCTGCAGTCCCGAGTTCGGCCCACCGGCCAGCGAGCCCGGGTACGGCGAGGGATACGCCGGGTTCAGCGAATGCGACCAGAACCGGTGGTGCTGGTTGTGGCTGTCCCGCTCGCCGTACCCGGTCACGTAGGACTGGTTGATCGCGTTCCGCCCGAGCAAGTAGTCCAGCGACTCCAGCGCCGCCGACCGGTACGACGCGCGCCCGGTCAGGTCCGCCGCAATCGCGAGAATCATCGCGTTGTTCGCCGTACCGGAGTTCGAGCCCCACACGTACTGACCGTTGGCCGGCTTGTAGGGATTGGCGTAACCCTGCGACCGCAGATCGGCAAGGTAGCTGTCGGCAACGATCGAGATCCGGTGCACCAGCTTCACCCGCTCGATCATCGACAACCGCCACGGCACCCGAGCCAGCGCAAGATCCGCGAGCCCACCAGTCTCCTGCCACGAGAACCCGTCGGCCGCCTTCACCCCGGTCGTGATGCGACGCTTGTACGACGCCTTCCCCGTTGCAGCGAACAACTCGGCCGCGGCCCAGGAGAACTCGTCGGTCACCTTCACGTCGTCGTACGGGCCACCGCCCACGCCGCCACCCGGTGCATAGATCGCCGGGTGCAGCTCAGCGGCCTTCCAAGCCGTCTGCGCGGCCGATAGGCAGCGAGTAGCCAAGGCGCGGTCCCAGCGCGCGTACACGCGGCCACAACGGGCGCCGATCGCGGCGACGTTCAGGGTCGCGGCGGTTGACGGCGGGTACAGGTAGCGCTGCTGCGGGTCGGCGGCCGGGGCGAGCGCCATACCCGTCCACGCGACATCGTGGATCTTGTGGTGCACCATCCCAGCCAGTGGCTGACCGGCCGGGACCTGCATCCGAAGCAGGAAGTCGATCTGCCACTTCGCCTCGTCCAGCACGTCCGGCACCCGGTTCGCGTTCTCCGGGATCTTCAGGCTGACGTTGCGCTCCGACTCCTCGTACAGGTCGAGCAGTTGCCAGGCCGCGAGCGCCCCATTGACGACGTACTTGCCGTGGTCGCCGGCGTCGTACCAGCCGCCGCGGACGTCGAGGCTGTAGTCGCAGCTGCCGGGGACGCAAGGTACCGAGGTGTCGCCCTTGTTCGGCGCGACGCCGAGGTGGCCCGCCTCGCGAGCCCACGCGTCGCCGACGTACTTGGCCTCGATCGGGATACCGCTCCGGTTGTTGTAGAAGTACTCGAGCGACTCCTGCCGCAGTTTGGAGTACAGGTTCGTCGCGATGTCGAACGGTTCGCTGATGTGTTCGCCGACGACGAGCTTGAAGCCAGTGCCAGAACGCTTGTAGGCACCGAAGTCGATCAGCTGCACGCTGTCGCCCGCCAAGGCATCCAGCCCGTACGGCGTGGTCTTGCCGACGGCAACCGTCTGGTTGCCGGCATCAACGAGCTTCCAGTCCAGGGGAGTGGTCTGGTCCGTGACATAGGTCGCCCGGTGCGGACCGCTGGGCAGATAGCCGAGCTGGTTGACCCGGACCGGTGAGCCGAAGTCGCGTACCCCACCAGGTGGCACGATTCCGCCGGTGACCGAGATGTTGTCCAGACACAGCGTGTACGCCTCGGTCGCGGCGCCGGCCTGGAACGACATCTGACCGTGCGTGTCGGTCACCGGTGAATTGCCGGTGAAGCTGAAGCTCTGCATCGTCGTACCGGCGGTTACGGTCTGGCCGAGCACCGTCCCGTACGGCGGCCCCTGCTGCTGCAGAACCGCCTTGAACTGGATCGGCTTGCTGGCCGACGCGTCGAACTTCAGCGTGTACGGCTGCCCCGCCTCCAGCGGTACGTCGTCCTGGCCGATCATCGAGTCCCAGGGATTGACGGTGCCGGCCGGGATCTCGGCGCACAGCCGCCCGTCGGCGACCGCGGCAGGCGTGTTCGAGCTGGTCCACCAGGGTTCCCGCTCGGTGTCGAAGGTCCCGTTCAGGATTCGCTCGTACGGCGGATCGGCGGCGGTGGCCGAAGTGGGGATGAGGGTCGCGGCCAGGACGGTGAACGCGGCGGAGCCGGCGATCACAGCGGATCGTCGTGCTGAGGGCATGGGCACTGCCTCCGGAAGAAGCTGGGAGCGGTTGCAGAAACCAGGCGGAAGCTGCAGCCAAGGTGGCGCCATGGTCCCGAGGCCACCCGGCCGTGTCAAGACTGAGACGAACAGAAATCGGGGGGTTCACAAACGCCCGGCAATCGCTTACCTTCACTGGAAGCGCTCCCAGTTTCTTCCAGTTTCGAGGAGAATCAACGATGTCGGCAAAGTGGTGGGCAGCAGTAGCGGTGTCAGTGGCCGGGGGCCTGGTGGCCGTGGCCGGGTGTGGCGGCTCGGCCGGTGGCGAGGCGGCTGACGGCACGATCACGCTGACCGTGAAGACGTTCAGCCAGTTCGGCTACGAGGACCTGTACAAGGAGTACGAGGCGTCGCACCCGGGCATCAAGATCAAGGCCGACAACATCGCCAAGCTGGGTGACTACACCCCGAAGCTGCAGCAGTGGCTGACCGCCGGCACCGGCGCCGGTGACGTGGTCGCGCTGGAGGAGGGCATCCTGGTCAAGCTGATGGCCAAGCCCGACCAGTTCGCGAACCTGCTCGACTACGGTGCCGGCAGCCTGAAGGGCAACTTCCTGGAGTGGAAGTGGAACCAGGCGCTCAGCACGGACGGCTCGAAACTCGTTGGCCTCGGCACCGACATCGGTGCCCAGGGCATGTGTTTCCGCAGTGACCTGTTCGCCAAGGCCGGGCTGCCGACCGACCGGGAGAAGGTCGGCGCGCTGTGGCCGACCTGGGACGAGTACCTTGCCACCGGCAAGAAGTTCAGCGCTGCGAACACCGGCGCCAGCTTCTACGACACCTCGGGCTCGATCTACCAGAACATCCTGATGCAGCAGGGCGATACGACGTACTTCGATCGCAGCAACAAGCTGATCGTCGACACGAACCCCGGCGTGCGCAAGGCGTGGGACCAGACCGTGCAGATGGTCGACGCCGGGCTGTCCGGCAAGCTGCAGATGTGGAGCCCGGCCTGGAACGCCGGCTTCAAGAAGGGCACGTTCGCGACCATCCCGTGCCCGGCGTGGATGCTCGGCATCATCAAGGACCAGGCAGGTCCGGAGAACGCCGGCAAGTGGGACGTTGCCAGGGTTCCGGGGGAGGGGGCGGTCCGCGGTGGCTCGTTCCTCGCCGTACCGTCGCAGAGCAAGCACCCGAAGGAGGCTGCCGAGCTCGCCAAGTTCCTGACCAGCCCGGAGGGGCAGACCGCAGCGTTCAAGGCGAAGAACAACTTCCCGTCGGCGCCTCAGGCCCTCGATGACCCGGCCGTCGCCGGCGCGAAGGATGAGTACTTCAACAACGCGCCGGTCGGCAAGATCTTCGGCAAGTCCGCCAAGGAGCTGAAGCCGGTCTACCTCGGCCCGGAGAACCAGCAGGTCGGCGACGCGATCGGGGACGCACTGACCGCGCTCGAGCAGGGCAAGCTCAAGTCCGAGGAGGCCTGGACCAAGGCATTGGCCGACGCGCAGCGGGCCGCCGGCAAGTGACGCGCCCCAGTCGCTGGAACCGCTTCGACCTGCACGGGTCGCCGTACGTCTTCATCGCGCCGTTCTTCCTGCTCTTCGCCGCATTCGGCCTCTTCCCACTGCTCTACACGGCGTGGGTGTCGTTGCGGTCGTGGGATCTGACCGGTGACGCCGGGTTCGTCGGGCTGGACAACTACTCCCGTCTGCTCGGCGACCCGGACTTCTGGAACGCGCTGGTCAATACGCTTGGCCTGCTTGTGCTCGCGACGATTCCGCAGTTGCTGCTCGCGCTGATCGTCGCGGCCATGCTCAACCGGCCGCTGCGAGCACTGCTCTTGTTTCGGCTCGGTGTTCTCGCGCCGATCGTCACGTCGGTCGCCGCGGTGGCGATCGTCTTCGGTCAGCTCTACGGCCGCGACGCCGGCTTGGTGAACGGCCTGCTGGGACTTGTCGGCGTGGACCCGATCGACTGGCAGGCGAGTAAGACGTCGTCCTGGATCGCGGTCTCGAGCATGGTCAACTGGCGCTGGATGGGCTACAACGCCTTGATCTACCTGGCCGCGATGCAGGCGATCCCGCGCGATCTCTACGAGGCCGCGCAGATCGACGGCGCCGGCGCGATCCGGCAGTTCCGCAACATCACCGTGCCGCTGATCCGGCCGGCGCTGATCTTCACCGTGGTGATGTCGATCATCGGCGGGATGCAGCTGTTCACCGAGCCGCTGCTGTTCGGGCAGGGGGATGTGTCCGGTGGCAGTTTGCGGCAGTTCCAGACCATCGCGATGTACATGTTCGAGCAGAGCTTCCAGAACTTCGACTACGGGTACGGCTCCGCGGTCGCCTGGATGATCTTCCTGCTCACCGTGATCGTCGGTGTCATCAACCTGCTGATCGGCCGCCGGCTGCGGGGAGGAACACAATGAGGCAGCCCCGTAATGCCCTCGTCTACCTGACCTTGCTGGTCAGTCTCGTGCTCTCGGTGTTCCCGCTGTACTGGCTCTTCGTGGTCGCGACCCGCTCCAACGACGTGGTCGGTCAGTTCCCGCCGCCGCTCGTCCCGGGCGGGAACCTGGGCGACAACATCCAGCGGCTCTTCGGTCCGGAGGCAGAGGAGGCACACTTCGCGCGCGGTCTGCTCAACTCCGCGATCGCGTCGGTCTGCGTCACGATCTCAGTGGTGTTCTTCTCGTCGCTGGCCGGGTTCGCGTTCGCCAAGCTGCGGTTCCGCGGCCGCAACGCGCTGCTGATCTCGGTGCTGGCCACGATGATGGTGCCGGTGCAGATGGGGATCGTGCCGCTCTACATGGTGATGGTGAAACTCGGCTGGCAGAACCACCTGCAAGCGGTCATCGTCCCGTTCCTGGTGTCGGCGTTCGGAGTCTTCCTGATGCGCCAGTACGCCGAACGCGCCATACCGGACGAGTTGATCGAAGCAGCCCGCCTGGACGGCTGTACGACGTTCGGGCTGTTCGTGCGGGTGGTTGCGCCGGCCCTGCGCCCGGGCGCCGCCGTACTGGGGCTGTTCACGTTCATGGGGACCTGGAACGAGTTCCTCTGGCCGCTGGCGGTGATGGAGGCGGACAATCCGACCGTCCAGTTCTCGCTCAGCCAGCTCGCCACGCAGTACTACACGGATTACACGCTGATGTTCACCGGCACGCTGATCGCGACCGTGCCGCTGCTGCTCGTCTTCATCCTGTTCGGCCGGCAGCTGATCAGCGGCATCATGGACGGCGCTGTGCGGTCCTGATGACTTACCCTCTATTCACTCAAAGTTAAGGACCACCAGGTGACAGACCAGCTCAAACGCCAAGTGACGCTCGACGAGGTCGCCGAGCGTGCCGGTGTGTCGCGTTCGGCCGCGTCCCGGGTGATCAACAACGCGCCGCACGTCAGCAAGGCGAAGCGGGACGCCGTGCAGCGAGCGGTGAACGACCTCGGCTACGTGCCGAACGCCACCGCCCGCGCGCTGGCGACGCAGCAGGTCGGCGCTGTCGTGCTGGCGATCTCCAGCGACAACCCACAGGTCTTCACCGACCCGTTCTTCGCCGACGTCGCGGTCGGGGTGAACTCGGTGCTCGAGGAGACCGAGCTGGAGCTGATCCTGCAGCTCGCGACGTCCACCCGGGGTCAGACCCGGCTCGAGCAGGTGCTGCGGACCCGGCAGGCCGACGGCGTGATGCTGATGTCGATGCACGGCGACGATCCGCTCGCGCAGATCGCCGAGGATTCCGACGTACCGGTCGTCTTCGGTGGTACCCCGGCGAACTTCGAACCTCGGTACTACGTCGACGCGGACAACCGTGGTGGAGCCCGGCTGGCCACCGAGCACCTGGTCGCGACCGGCCGGACCCGGATCGCCACCATCACCGGCCGGATGGACGAGGGCGCCGGCACAGCGCGGTACCGGGGTTATCAGGACGCGCTCGCAGTGGCCGGCCTGGACGCGAGCCGGGTCGTGTACGGCGACTTCAGTGAGGAGGGTGGTGGCCGGGCGATGGAGCAGTTGCTGGCCGAGCACCCGGACCTCGATGCGGTCTTCGTCGGATCGGACCAGATGGCGATCGGTGCGATGCGGGTGCTGAAGGATGCGGGGCGGACGATCCCGGGCGATGTCGCGGTCGTCGGTTTCAACGATGTCGTGCTCGCGCGGCACACCGAACCGCCGCTGAGCACGGTCAGTCAGCCGATCCAGTCGCTCGGCCGGGAGATGGCGCGGATGCTGCTCGCGCTGATCGCGGGGGAGTCGCCGACTCCGTTGATCCTGCCGACCCGGCTGGTCCGGCGCGCCTCCAGCTGACGGCCTTGACATGCACGAAGGGCGCGGATCCTGTCCCGAGGATCCGCGCCCTCCACGTGGTGCGGCCGCTGTTTGTTGAACACCGGGGGTGTCCCGACACCCGGTGGCCCAGCGGCCACGGCCCCTCCACCCTTGTAGAACGTCTGATGCTCACTCTGCCCGAAAAGTTCGGGTTCTGTCTGTACTCTTCAAAGCTTTCTTCTCAAGTTCTCAGGAACCCTTTAGGACAAGGGCTTAGACCACTTGATGCAGCCACCGAACCGGAGCGCCGTCTCCGGCATACCGGAACGGTTCGAGCTCGTCGTCCCACGGCCGGCCGAGCAAACGCTCGACCTCCTCGGTCAGATCAGCCTCGCCGGTCGCCGCCTTCAGCATCGCTGCCTTCAGCCGCTCCTCGGGCACCATGATGTCGCCGTGCACCCCGGTGGTCGCGTGGAAGACGCCGAGCGTCGGCGTGAACGAGTAGCGCTCGCCCTCGACGCCGTTCGTCGGCTCCTCGGTCACCTCGAAGCGCAGCTTCTGCCAACCACGCAGAGCTGATGCGAGCTTCGCCGCCGTACCGGCCTCGGCCTGCCAGGACAGCTCGGCCCGATACGTGCCTTGTGCCGCGGGCTGCGGCGTCCAGTCGAGTTTCACAGGCACACCAAGTACGCCGCCTGCGGCCCACTCGACATGCGGACACAACGCTGACGGCACCGTGTGGACGTACAAAACGCCACGAGTCGTCGCCACCGGGACCTCCTGTGTTCGAGGGGCGCCTTCCCCAGCGATCTCGAGCACAACTCTGGCCATCCCAGCAGAGCAACTGGGACCATCCTGCACCACGGCCCCCACAAACACCAGTAACCTCGCCGTGTCAACCACATCACCACCGTGTCGCACCCTTCGCGCACGTCCTCCCCGCGAACGTCAGCGGCCGACCAGCACGCCTGGGCGGTGGCTCCCCCGGGCCGCGCTCGTCGTGCGGAAAATGAGGGGATCTCCACTCAGATTGCCGGTTCTCCCCTCGTTATTCGAGCGGAGAACCAGCACATTGAACGGATACCCCTTCTCCTGTCCGCTGTGCGGGCCCGTCACGTTGCGGGTACGGCGGCCGGGATCCGGAGGTGCTACCTGATGTCGTCACCGACAGCACCAGGCAGTGGATCAGATGGTTTTGAAGGCGATGGCTGCGTTGTGGCCGCCGAAGCCGAAGGAGTTGTTCAGGGCGGCCAGGTCGCCGTCGGGGAGCTTGCGCTGCTCGGTGGCGATGTCGAGGTCGATCTGGTCGTCGAGCTTGTCGAGGTTGATCGTCGGCGGGACGACGCGGTGGTGCAGCGCGAGCACGGTGGCGATCGACTCGACCGCACCGGCGGCGCCGAGCAGGTGACCGATCATCGACTTCGGCGCGGTCGCGACCGCGTGGTCGGCGTCCTTGCCTAGGGCGAGGCGGATCGCCAGCGACTCCGCGACGTCACCCTGCGGGGTCGAGGTGGCGTGCGCGTTGATGTGCATGATGTCGGCCGGGGTCAGGTCGCCCTCGACCATCGCCCGCTCCATCGCCCGCCGCGCTCCGGAACCGGTCGGGTCGGGCTGCGCGATGTCGTGACCGTCGGCGGAGATCCCGGCGCCGGCGATCTCGGCGTAGATCTTCGCGCCGCGGGCGACGGCGTGCTCGTAGGACTCCAGCACCAGGACGCCGGCACCCTCACCAAGCAGGAACCCGTCGCGGTCGGTGTCCCACGGCCGCGAGGCGCGCTCGGGGTCGTCGTTGCGCTTGCTCAGCGCCATCATCTGGCTGAACGCGGCCAGCGGCAGCGGCATGATCGTGCCCTCGGTGCCACCGGCCAGTACGACGTCGGCGCGGCCGAGCCGGATCTGGTCCAGGCCGAGCGCGATCGCTTCGTTGCCGGAGGCACAGGCCGAGACCGGGGTGTGCACGCCGGACTTGGCGCCGAACTCGAGGCCGACGTACGCCGCGGAGGAGTTCGGCATCAGCATCGGGATCGCCAGCGGCGAGACGCGGCGGGGGTTCTTCAGCAGCGCGTCGTAGTTGGACAGTGTGGTGTGCAGGCCACCGATGCCGGTGGCAACGGCTACACCGAGCCGTTCCTTGTCCAGCCCGGAGTCTTCCAGGCCGGCGTCGGCCCAGGCCTCACGAGCGGCGACCACGGCCAGCTGGGCGTTGCGGTCGAGGCGGCGGGCCTTCACGCGCTCGATGATCTCGGTCGGCTCGACGGCCACCGGGGCGGCGATCTGGACGGCCAGGTTCTGCACCCAGTCGTCGGTCAGCCGGCGTGCGCCGGAGCGTCCGGCCAGCAGGCCTTCCCAGGAGCTGGCCACATCGCCGCCGAGCGGGGTGGTGGCTCCGAGCCCGGTGATCACGACTCGGGTCTTCGACATCTGTACCTCATCCTTCACGAGATCTGGGGAGACTGTGGGAGGGCCGGCCGGTGGTGCTCATCGGTTCTGAGCCCGATGAGCACCGGCCAGCACGGTGACGACTAGAAGTGGGTCAGCCGTTCAGGCCGCGCTCGATGAACGCGACGGCGTCGCCGACGGTCTTCAGGTTCTTGACCTCGTCGTCGGGGATCTTCACGTCGAACTTCTCCTCGGCGGCCACGACGACCTCCACCATGGAGAGCGAGTCGACGTCGAGGTCGTCGGTGAAGGACTTGTCCAGCTGGACGTCCTCGACCGGGATACCGGCGATCTCGTTCACGATCACGGCGAGGTCGGAACGGATCTCTTCGGTGCTGGCCATTGCTGTTGGTTCCCTTCGAATGGTTGATTCAGCCGGTGCGGCCACCTGAGCCGCCCCGGACAACTATGACGGCTGCTTAGCGGAGTGTCGCGGTGCAATCTCGGCACTGGCGGCGCCCAGGCGGGCACCTCGCGGCGTTGGAGGGAAAGCCACGATGGAAAACATCGAGGCTTCCCCTCCGCCTTGCGATGCACCCACCTGGACACCGCCAGCACTCGAGCTTTCACCACGACACTCCACTACGGCAACCGAATGACCTGGGCGGCGTACACGAGGCCCGCGCCGAAGCCGATGACGAGCGCGAGATCGCCGCTCTTGGCTTCGCCGGACTCGCGCATCGCGGTGATCGCGAGCGGGATCGAGGCGGCGGAGGTGTTGCCCTGCCGTTCGATGTCGCGGGCAACCTTCACGTGCTCGGGCAGCTTGAGCGCGCGGCGCATCGCGTCGGTGATCCGCATGTTCGCCTGGTGCGGCACGAACAGGTCGAGCTCCTCGGCCGGTACGCCGGCCACGTCGAGCGCCTGCTGTGCGGTCTTGGCCATCTCGAACGACGCCCAGCGGAAGACCGGGTTGCCGTCCATCGTGAGGTGCGGCCAGTTCTGGCTGCCGGCCGCCTCCTGCCACGACTCCTTCTGGCTGATCACCTGGTGCTGGGTGCCGTCGGAGCCCCACACGACCGGGCCGATCCCCGGCTCGTCGGTCGGTCCCACGACAGCCGCTCCGGCGCCGTCGGCGAAGATGAACGCCGTACCGCGGTCGGTCCGGTCGGTGATGTCACTGAGTCGCTCGACGCCGATCGCCAGCACGTACTTCGCGCTGCCGCCGCGGACCATGTCACTGGCCAGCGCGAGGCCGTAGCAGAACCCGGCACACGCCGCGGAGACGTCGAAGGCGGCCGCGGTCGGTGCGCCCACCTCGACGGCGATCCGGGTCGCGATCGCGGGTGTCTGGTAGAGGTGCGTGACGGTGGAGACCACGACGCAGCCGATCTGGGCCGGGTCGATCCCGGACTCCTTCAGCGCGTCCTTGGCCGCCTCGACCGACATCATCAGCACGGTCTCGTCATCGGAGGCCCAGCGGCGCTCCTTGATCCCGGACCGGGTCTGGATCCACTCGTCGCTGGAGTCGATGTGTTCCAGGATCTCCGAGTTCGGCACGATCCGCCGCGGCCGGTACGACCCGATCCCCAGAACTCCGGCGTGCTGCGCGCCGGACGATGCGGCAATGGCGGTCATGAGGCCCCGTTTCTGGACTGAGGAGCGTAGGGAGCGCAGCGACTGGAGCGACGAGGGAAGAAATGGAACCAGGCCTCAGGACCCGCCGCGCGGAGCGTGGCAATGTGCACTGTCATGCGGAGGCTCCATGCTTCTGGACGAAGGCGCGGGCGTCTTCGAGCTGGTCCGGCGTCTTGAGGGCGAAGGTCTCGACACCCTTGAGGTTGCGCTTGGCGATGCCGACGAGGGTTCCGGCCGGCGGCAGCTCGAGGATGCCGGTGACGCCGAGCTCGGTGAACGTCTGCATGCACAGGTCCCACCGGACCGGCGAGTTCACCTGGGCGACGATGCGCTGCAGGGCATCCTGGCCGTCGGTGACGACCTGGCCGTCGCGGTTCGAGAGCAGCGGGGTCTGCGGCTCACCGGTGGTGATCGCGGTGGCGTACTTCGCCAGCGTCTGAACGGCCGGCTCCATGTGCTTGGTGTGGAACGCGCCGGCCACCGACAGTGGAATCAGGCGGGCCTTGGCGGGCGGGTCGCCGGCCAGCGCGGCCAGCTCCTCGACCGTGCCGGCGGCGACGATCTGGCCGGGGCCGTTGTCATTGGCGGGGGTCAGCCCGTACTCCGCGAGCTTCGCAAGCACCTCGTCGCGGTCACCACCCAGTACGGCGGTCATCGAGGTCGCGGTCAGTGCAGCCGCACCGGCCATCGCCTTGCCGCGCTCGCGGACCAGGACCATCGCCTGCTCGACGGTCAGCGCACCGGACAGGGCAGCGGCTGCGAGCTCACCGACGCTGTGACCGGCCAGCGCACCAACCTGCGCCGGGTCTGTGAACAGCGCCGGCGCGGTCGCCAGGCCGGCGGCGACCAGCAGCGGCTGCGCGATCGCGGTGTCGCGGATGGTGTCCGCATCCGCCTGGGTGCCGTAGTGGGCGAGGTCGAGACCGGCGACCGCGGAGAGCCAGTTGAGCCGGCTCTCGAACGCGGGATCGGCGAGCCACGGCTCGAGGAAACCTGGGGTCTGGGCACCCTGACCGGGCGCGACAATGACGAGCACGTGACCACTCTCCCTGACCGGCTGCGTTCGCGGGCCCAAATGCAGCACGAATTCTGACCGGCCGTGTTTGTAGAGATCCTACAAAACGGTGTTTCCCGGCTCCGGATTGAGCAGGCGGCCGAGGGCCAGTGCGACACGCAGGGTAAAAGCGTCTCGGGGATTCAGCGGCTGGTAGCCCGTGAGATCGGCCACACGCTTCAACCGGTACCGGACGGTATTGGCGTGGATGAACATCGCCCGGGCCGTCGCCTCGATCGAACCGCCGGAGTCCAGGTACGCCGAAACGGTGTCGAGCAGCACGCCTTCGCCCATCGTGAGCGGGCCGTACACCTCAGTGGCAAGTTGCCGACGGGCGTGACCGTCTCCGGAGAGTGACCGCTCCGGGAGGAGTTCGTCGGCTTGAACGGGTCGCGGTGCACCCGGCCAGGCCGGTACGGCGCGGAGTCCGGCGACTGCGGCCCGGGCCGACGTCACGGCCGCCATCAGGTCTTTCACCACCGGCCCGACCACGATCGGGCCAGGTCCGAACCAGTGGGCCAGCCTTTGTACGATCTCCACAGGTTTGCCGACGCCGCCGAGGACGACGACGAGCCGGTCGCCCTGGATCGCGCACAGAGCGTCAGCACCCGCCTCGCGGGCCGCGTGCCGGACGGCGTCGGCCACGTTCGCGTTGCCCTCAGCCGCGGGCGCGCGCCCGACGACCACGGCGACTTCGGCGGATCCCGTCGTACCGGCGGCTCCGGTCCAGCCCAGGGCGGAGGCGCGGGAGCGGACCGAATCGTCGGCCTCGCCGCGGATCACCGAGTCCACCACGAGCGCTTCCAGCCGGGCGTCCCAGGCGCCGCGCATCTCGGCGGCCTGCGCGTAGACGGTCGCGGCGGCGAACGCGACCTCGCGGGCGTACCGCTGCATCGCCTGCTGCACGGCCGGTACGTCGTCCGGCGGCAGCAGGTCGTCGATCGCGGTCTCCATCATCTCGATGGTCGTCCGGACCAGGTCGACCGTCTGATGCAGCGAGATCACCCGCGTGAACTCCCGCGGCGCCGAGCCGAAGATCCGCGTCGGCATCGACGAATGCTCCTCAGGATCCCGGAACCAGTCGACGAACGCGGTGATCCCCGACTGCGCCACCAGCCCGATCCACGACCGGTCCTGCGCCGACAACCCCCGGAACCACGGCAGCTTCTCCTCCATCGCCGCCGTAGCCGCAGTGGCCAGCGCCCCGGTCTGCCCTTGCAGCCGATCAGCCCGCGCCCGATGCGCCTTGGAGTCCTGCTTCGCCACCCTTCGGACCTTACGCCCCGGACCTGCACGCCATCACAATTGCGCGCCGAGCCCGCCGCCCCGCCTGCGGCGCTCGTCTCCCTGCGATTGTGATGGGCTGCAGGTCCGGCATCATGGGTGGATGAGCGAGCGCAGCGAGCGAACAAAGGTAGAGGGGACCCTGTCGCTCGCGACGGAGCCGAGCGGCAGCGAGGTGGAGGAGTGAGCGACAAGGCTGGTGTGGATGCTGCCGTGGAGGCGTTGCGGGCGATCGGGTATTACCTGGAGCGGGATCGGCAGCCGACGCATCGGGTGAAGGCTTATCGGCGGGCGGCGGACACCATCGAGGCGTTGCCGGCGGCGGAGGTTCGGGCGCGCCGGCGGGCCGGGACGCTGACCGAGTTGCCGGGGATCGGGCCGAAGACCGAGGCCGTGATCCTGGAGGCGATGGACGGCGCGGTCCCGTCGTACCTGACCAAGCTGGAGGGGTCGGCCGGTGCGCTGACCGACGAGGGTACGGCGATGCGCGCGGCACTGCAGGCCGATCTGCATCTGCATTCGGAGTGGTCGGACGGTGGCAGCCCGATCGAGGAGATGGCGCGGACGGCGCATCGTCTCGGACACAAGTACATGGCGCTCACCGACCACTCGCCCCGGCTCACGGTCGCCAACGGGCTGTCCCGGGAACGCCGGCTGCAGCAGCTCGAGGTCGTTGCCGAGCTCAACAAAAAGCTCTCCAAGGAGCTCGACGGTTTCACCATCCTGAACGGGATCGAGGTCGACATCCTCGACGACGGTTCGCTCGACTGCGACTCCGAGATCCTGGCCCGCCTCGACCTGGTCGTGGCCAGCGTGCACTCCAAGCTCCGGATGGCCTCCGAGCCGATGACCGAGCGGATGGTCAAAGCGATCGCCAACCCGCACGTCGACGTACTGGGGCATTGCACCGGCCGACTGATCACCGGCGGTCGCGGGACCCGTCCGGAGTCGGACTTCGACGCCGAGGTCGTCTTCGAGGCCTGCCGTCAGTTCGGTACGGCGGTTGAGATCAACTCGCGTCCCGAACGCCTCGACCCGCCCAAGCGCCTGCTCGCCCTGGCCGCCGAGATGGACTGCGTCTTCAGCATCGACACCGACGCGCATGCACCCGGCCAGCTCGACTGGCAGGTCTACGGTTGCGAACGCGCCGAGGCCTGTGACATCACCCCCGAACGCGTCATCAACACCTGGGACCGCGACGAGCTCCTGGCCTGGACCGCGCAGTGACCTACCTGCTTCCCGAGCTGCCAACGTCGGTCGGCTGCAGCGTCACCCCGCTCATCGACGGCGCTGAGCACTCGGCTGCGATTCGCGAGGCGCTGGAATCGGTGGGCCCGGATGGGTTCGTCTACCTGACCGGCTGGTGGCTGGGCCTCGGCCGCGGTGGATTCGAACTGCTCCCGAACGGCGATGCCCGGTTGACCGAAGCGCCGCCGTACTGCGTCGATCCGTGGCCGGAGGGGGAGCCTTTCGTCGACCCGGCGAACGAGGAGTCCGCGCTGGTGAAGTTGCTGGCGGCAAGGATCGCCGCCGGGGCCGAGGTCCGCGCGCTCGGTTGGGTGTCGGCGTCGGCTGTCCGCCATCCGCGGGCGACCAAGCTCGGCGGCGCCGCGCACGTCACGGCGATCAACACACTCACCCTGCGCTCACTCCGTGAGTTGCGCGCGGTCGGCGCCGAGGCGCTGCCGAGCACGATCGGCCACCTGGCCGGTTCGAGTCACAGCAAGCTGATGCTGATCTCGGACGGCCGGAACACGGTCGGCTTCACCGGCGGCCTCGACCTCGAGCTCAGCCGCTGGTCGCGTCCGGACCACCATGGAAAGCAAATCTGGCACGACGTCGTCGCTCGCGTCCAAGGCCCAGCTGTCCAAGGCTTCTACGATCACTTCCGCACCCTCTGGGAGGCCAGCCGCTCGGGCCGCCCGCAGAACCTTCCTCTCGACAATGCACGATTCGTGTCGGTCCCAGCCAGTACGACGTCGCTGCCGCCGCGGGCCGTCCCGATCAGCGCGACCGAGGGGTCGCAGTCGGTGCAGAACCTCCGCACCCTGCCGGCGACCAAGTACCCCTGGTACGTCCCGACCCGGCCGACCTCGTTGCCGGAGGCAAATGTCTTCGAGTACCGCGACGCCCTGCGGCACGCGATCGGGCAGGCTCAGCGGTACGTCTATCTCGAGGACCCACTGATGTGGTCCGGCGAGGTGATGACCTGGGTCCGCGACGCCGTACGCCGGGCCCCGGACCTGCGTGTGATCCTGCTGACCGCCGGTGTCGACGACCCGAACGATCCGCCGCTCCCGCACCCGGAGTACTTCTGCCAGACCGTCAACCACGCGCTCCTGGCCGGTCTCGACGACACCGAGCAGGCGCGCATTTCGGCGTACCGGCGTCGTGGCGTCGTTGTCCACGCCAAGACCGTGCTGGTCGACGACGAGTGGGCCTGCATCGGCTCGTGCAATCTCGCTCAGCGGTCGCTGTACACCGACATCGAGCACGGCATCGCGTTCACCGGCGGCGTTCCGGCGTACCGCGAGAAGCTCTGGAGCCACCACCTCGGTACGACGCCCGCCGGGGCACTGCCCGCGTGGCTCGACGCCTGGCCGACCGCCAAGCCGCTCGACCGAGTTGCGCTACCGGTCGACGAGGTCCCGTTCAGTGCCCGGCAACGGCGGCGTTATCAGGACTTTCACGACCCGGACTCACGGCAGTGGCGCGTTCGGATTCTTTGACCAGCCAGTCGACGAGACCGACGTGGCGGAAGCGGTAGCTTGCGCCCGACTGTTGCAGGATCCCGCGGCGGCGCGCGTCCTCGAGGAACGTGAGCAGACGCCAGGGCAGATCCACCGGGCGGTGCGAGCTCCAGAGCAGCTTGGCGAGGAAGAAGCGGAACCACGCCACCGCTCCGGCTGACGGATCGACATCCTCGGACTTGAACAGCAGGTGCACCACCGCCCAGGGCAGGCCGTTGAACAGCCCGCCGGACAGGCCGGCGAAAACGCCGAGGGAGAGTGCCAGCACCGGCCCGGACAGGATCCAGCAGGCGATCGCGCAGGCGAGACCGTAGGCGATGAAGTAGGCGAGCACGAAGATGCGTTCGCGCTGGAGGACACCCTCCGGGCTGACCTCGTCCTCGACCTTGACCGTGCTGGTCAGGCCGTAGACAACCCCGAGCGGCAGGCCGAACCCGGCCAGCGCCCAGACCGCGGACAGGTCGTGCTGCAGGACGAACACCGCGCCGCCAGCCACCAATCCGACGAGCAGTCCGCCCGAAAGCCCGATCACGAACCGGCCCCCGAAGCGAAATTCGACCGTGGTCGGCTTCAACCGCGAGTGGGCTGCGTTGACCCCCATGACCGTGCCGACCGTGACGCCCCAGAAGAGGCCGGTCTCCGGGGTGAACAGGTAGCCGATGGCAATACCTGAGGCGAGCCCGGTGGTCAGCAGCGCAGTGAGCGCGGCCACCCGGCCGACAAGCGGCTCGGCGGCATCCGCGAGGCGCCACCACGAGATCAGGTCGTCCGCGGTGTCGCCGGAAGTCGTCGTACGGCGCCGTCGGTCGACATCACGCGCGAGATAGGTCATCCAGCGCATGACATCGTCCACGTTCCAGGACGGAGCGTCCGGGCCGCCGAGACCGCGGGTCGTGTACCGGCTCGGGATCAAGGCCTTGTACAGCTTGTCCTTGATGTCGTCGGCGGTTGCATCGCCCTCGGCGAGCACGTCGGGTTTGCTCGCGAAGGTGGCGGCGGCGATCCAGACCATCAGCGGCGTCGCCAGGGCTCTGGTGAGCTGCTTGTGCGTACGAAGTGCGGTCAGCCAGGCGTCGGCCGAGCCGTGCGGGGCATCGCCCAGGTACTTGACGATGTCCGGGATCCCGAGCGGCTGGAGCTCGACCACCGCGGTCCGGGCCACCGGCCGCCGGGCCTCGACCGCGCGGCGGTACTCCTCGGGCCGGCTGGTCAGGACGAACCGGAACTTCTCGTGGTGCCGCGACAGGGTCGCCAGCGCCTCGACCCGCCGTGGCTCAGGCATCTCGTCCAGGCCGTCGAACATCGGCAGCACGTGCCGGCGGACCAGCAGGATCAGATCGGCGCGACGATCCGCGGTCGATCGCCGCCAGGAGAACTTGAGCCCGGAGGTCTGGTCGAGCAGGAAGTCCGCGAGGAACTGGTCGACATCCCGGCTGCCGTCCCACGCGGCCAGCGGAACGAGCACCGGCACGCGTCCGTCGATGCTCTCCGGCGCCTCGAGCAGCTTCTGCATGAGCTCCAGCAGCAGGCAACTCTTGCCCGCACCGCCTGCGCCGAGAACGACCCACCGCCCGTGCGGAAGCTGTAGGTACTGTTTGGCAACGTCGGCGATGTCTCCGGACAAGATCGCGCGGCGGACCTTGCGTCCCTCGCTGTCCATGAGGTCCTCGGCTGCCGCGGACCAGCACACCGGCAACCGGCCCTCGTTGAGGTCGTTCGCCTGCTTGTCGTCGGCGTACTGATCCGTCACCCGCCGTCTGAGCTGCGCGGCCAGCGAGTCGACGTCGGAGGAGCCCGCAGCCGCGGGGGCGCTCAGCCAGAAGCTGATCAGCGGGATCCCGATCGTCGCGACGAACCCGAGAATGTCGATGATCGGGCTGCTCGTGACGGCGCGCAGGATCAGGACGCCGGTGATCGCCAGCGCCGCGCCCAGGAGAGCGATCAGGATCCTTCGAGCCATGTGTAATTCTCCACTGACACAGGGTCACCACGCCACTCGGGCATGTCGGCGTACATTTCCTGTCATGAGCGATCTGGAGAAGAATCCGGCTGAGGTCGTCTGCACCGGATCCGATCAGGGTCCGGTGTTCGAGTTGCTGGAGCCGCGCGAGGTGCTGCTGGGGCGCTCGACGATGGTGCGGCGGTTGCTGCCGAACAAGAACCGCCGGATGGTCGGTGCGTGGTGCTTCGTTGACCACTACGGGCCTGATGAGCTGGATCGGCGGGTCGACTCGTACGACGCGCCGGGGGAGCGCGGCATGCTCGTTCCGCCGCACCCGCACACGAGTCTGCAGACCGTGAGCTGGTTGTTCGAGGGCGAGATCGAGCATCGCGACAGTGTCGGTTCGCACGCGCTCGTGCGGCCCGGCGAGCTCAACATCATGACGGCCGGCGACGGCATCGCGCACTCGGAGGTCTCCACCCCGGACGCTCCGCCCCGACTCCACGGCGCTCAACTCTGGGTCGCCCTTCCCGACGCGGTCCGTACGACGACTCCACCCGCCTTCAACGCGTACGCCGACCTCCCGCAAGTCGACCTCGCCGGTGCCCGGATCACCGTGATGATCGGAACCGTGGCCGGTGTCACCTCGCCGGCTCCGGCGTACACGCAGCTGGTCGGCGCCGACATCACCATCGAGCCCGGCCGGACCCTCCCGCTCCCACTCGCACCTTCCAACGAGTACGCCGTACTGGTCGTCGACGGCTCGCTCACCGTCGGCCACCTCACCCCGTCCTTCGGCGAACTCGCCTACCTCGGCGCCGGCCGCGACACGGTCGACTTGGTTGCCTCCGACAACGGAGTCCGCCTGCTCCTGCTCGGCGGCGAACCCTTCACCGAAGAACTCGTGATGTGGTGGAACTTCATCGGCCGCACCCACGAAGACATCGTCGAAGCCCGCACCGCCTGGCAGTCCGCCATCACCACCACCACCGGCAACGCCCGCTTCCCCACAGTCCCCGGCTACGACGGCGCCCCCCTCCC
>NZ_SMKA01000580.1 GCF_004348455.1 Kribbella albertanoniae | reverse complement strand
ACCGCCAACAACCCACCGTTTCCCGCACCCCAAGGCCCCTCCCGACTGAACCCACCGTGCGCGAGCCTCAGCTGGAGTCGGCGCTGAACGCCGCCGCCCGGTTGCTTACCGGCTCAGCCCTTGTCCGCTGCGCGCGCGCATGCGATGGACGCCTCGCTCTGCCCGACGTCTGAGCCCATCGACCGGATCCCAGGCACTGACCAACCTCGTCTGTCCAGCCACCGCCCCGAGTGGCGCGACCGGCGACTCGGCCGCTCCGGGCAGTTGGTCAGTGGCACAGGTCCGCACGCCATCTGATCCAGCGGGGCGAACCCGGCGCCGGCCGTGGTCCAACTCCGTCGAGCGCCAGCTGGCTCGGACCCCCAGGCCATCACAAATGCTCTCGTCGGAGGTGTCCACGCGGGGCTCGGGGACGGCGCAGCCAATTGTGATGGCCTGCAGGTTCGGCACCCGGGCGGCCGGGGTTCAGGTGACTGGTACGCCGTGGTTGCAGAGGAGGGTGGTTTGGTCGGCGAGGGCTTGGAGGGCGGTGGTGATGCGGCCGGCCATTTGGGGTTTCAGGTGCGGGTGGGCTTCGGCGACGGTCAGGAAGTGGGCGGAGCGGATC
>NZ_SMKA01000579.1 GCF_004348455.1 Kribbella albertanoniae | reverse complement strand
CACCCCACCGCTCCCACTACGCCCAACTTGCGGGGGGACCGTTCCCCGCGCCCAGCGGCATTTGGTGGGCCCGCCAGGCAAATGGTGGGTGGGTCAGCCCATCAAATGGGGTTCTCCTGTCCGATGTGTGGGTGGTTCGCCGTCCTGCCCGTCACAACGTCCGAAGATCCGGAGACCAGGCCCGCGGTTCCTTCGGACGTTGTGGGTACGGCGCTCTGTGCAGGTGGGCTGGGGGTACTGCGGTCATCTACTGGGGACCCCGGACATCTGGTGCGGTGTCCGGGGTCCCCAGTAGGTGTACGCGGTTCGGCCGTTCGGCCGGTTGCTGCGCGAGCTGGGGAGTTCTACCCGTCGTTTCCGGGTGGCTATGCTCCCCAGCTCCACGACGGGTGCGCCACCGAACACCCCAGCTCAACGACGGATGCACCACCACCCCAGCACCTCGATCGGGGCGCTGCTGTCCGCCGCGGCGCCCTCACCCGCCCCATTTGGTGGGCTGACCCATCCCATGGTGGGTGTACCCACCGCATGCGGCTAGCTCACCCACAACGCGGTGGGTCCACCCATCAAATGGGGGAGATCAGATCAGGGGGTGGTTAGGGCTAGGGCCAGGAG
>NZ_SMKA01000578.1 GCF_004348455.1 Kribbella albertanoniae | reverse complement strand
GGGTGAAGGTGAGGTTGTAGGTGCCTGGTTTGGTGAAGGACCAGTTGCCGTGGGCGTGGGTGCCGATGGGGATGTTGTAGGTGTCGGGCAGGCCGTCGGCGGAGTTGAAGATGATCTGGGGCTGGCCGAAGGAGTTGAACTCGAAGACGGAGACGCGGCCGGGGCCGGTGACCTTGTCGAGGCGCCAGGTGACGGCGTTGCCGGGTACCTGGCCGGCTTTGAGTTCTTCGGTGTTCCAGCCGAGCCAGATGACGCCTTCCTTCTGCGTCTGGGGGATCTGCCAGACCGGGGTGCCCTTGGGGCCGAGGAAGCCGAAGGCGCCGCCGGGTGAGGTGGTACCGGCTGCTGAGGTGAGCTGGATGGTGACGTCATCAGGGTCGCGCCAGACCGGCGTACCGGACTTGGTGCCGTCCTTGATGCGGGACTGCAGAGCACCAGCTACCAGCCGTACGGCGTAGTCCGCGTGACCGTTGGAGAGCGTCGTACGAGTGGTTGCCGGCTGGGTGCTGGACGGCGTCGTCGTGGTCGGCGTGGCGGTCGTCGGCGGGGGAGTGGTGATGCAGGGCTTCGGGGTGCTGGACACCGGCGTGGTGGTCGGGGCACCAGCCGGGGAGGTGGGTGGTGCGG
>NZ_SMKA01000577.1 GCF_004348455.1 Kribbella albertanoniae | reverse complement strand
CGGCTGCGGCATCAGGGGTCGCCTTGAGCGCCCATCAACCACCTGCTCGCCGGACAACCGGTCGAACCGTGCTCAACGTCGCGCGGCCGAAGCACCTTGAGCACCCACCAACCACCTGCTAGCCGGACAACCGGTCGAACCGTGCTCAACGTCGCGCGGCCGAAGCACCTTGAGCACCCACCAACCACCTGCTCGCCGCGCAACCGGTCGAACCGTGCTCAACGTCGCGCGGCCGAAGCACCTTGAGCACCCACCAACCACCTGCTCGCCGGGCAAATGGTCGAGCCGTGCTCAAGGTCGCGGCCGAAGCACCTTGAGCACCCATCGGCCACCTGCTGGCTGGGCAACTGGTCGAGCCGGGCTCAAGGTCGCGCGGCCGGGGCGCCTTGAGCGCCCATCGGCCAGCTGCTGGCTGGGCAACTGGTTGAACCGTGCTCAAGGTCGTGTCGGCTCGGGCGGAGATCCCTGGCTGGCTGGCGTTGGGGGGCAACCACGAGATGGGGTTAGGGGACTGAGCGGATTTTGGTGACCAGGAGGCCGGCTAGGGCGGTTACTGCGGCGGAGAGTAGGTAGAGGACGGGGTAGCCGCCGGCGTGTTGGACGATGGGGGCGGCGATGACGGGGGCGATGACCT
>NZ_SMKA01000058.1 GCF_004348455.1 Kribbella albertanoniae | reverse complement strand
GGGTTAGGCGGTCGGTGGTGTCGGTGGCTTCCAGGAGCTTTTGGCGGTCGGGGGTGAGCAGGGTCATGGCTGCTGACATCAGGTACGAGAGGGTGCTGGGGTCGTCGGGGAGGTCGCCGAGGTGGAGGCCGGGGCGGCTGATGGCGGAGACGGCTTCGGCGTACCGGCGGAAGCGGCCGACGGCCACGGTCGCGGCGCCCAGGGGGTCGTCGCCGAGTTCTTCGTCGAGCCATTCGACGTCCGCGACCAGGTAGTCGCCACCGCCGTCGAGTTCGGCGACCTTGAACCGGTGGCTGCCGGTGAGGGTGATCTCGACCGGGCCGTCGTCGTCGGCGTCCAGGCGGATCTCGGAGATGGTCGCGGAGCAGCCGGTGCCGTAGAGGGAGCGGAAGACGCGCTCGCCCAGTTCGTAGCCGTCACGGACCGCGAGGGCGCCGCACATCATCTCGCCACCGTTCTCGACCAGGTCGCGGATCACCGCGCGGCCCTGGACGTCGGTGACCGGGATCGGGAGCACCAGCCCAGGGAAGATCACCGTGTCGACAGTGAGCAGCGGCAGGCGGGAGTCCATACAAGTGAGCGTAGTGGACAACCCGCATGATCACGGCCGGTGACGGTGCGTGTGGTCGGCCTGTGGATATGCGGTCGGGAGCACGCGCGGTGACTACTAGACTGGGCCCATGATTCGCCGCGTCGACCTGCGGGGCCGAGTGGCGGCCGGTGAGGTGTCCGACCTCCAAGCCGAAGTGAACGCCCTCGTCCCCCGAGCCGTGTTCGACGTCGAGAAGGCTCTCGACGTCGTCCGACCCATCTGTCTGGACGTCCGTCATCGCGGGCTCGAGGCAATCAAGGAGTACGGCGAGAAGTTCGACCATGTGCGTGTGGAGGACGTCCGGGTGCCGGAGACGGCGCTGAAGTCCGCGCTGGAGGAGCTGGACCCGACCGTGCGGGCGGCGTTCGAGGAGTCGATCCGCCGCGTCCGCGAGGTCAGCGAGGACGAGAAGACCGCCGACATCGCGTCCGAGCCCGCCCCGGGTGGCCGGGTCACCCAGCGGTTCGTGCCGGTGCAGCGCGTCGGACTGTATGTGCCAGGTGGGCGTGCCCCGCTGGCGTCGAGTGTCGTGATGAACGTCGTACCGGCTCAGGTTGCCGGCGTGCCGTCGCTTGCCGTGGCATCCCCACCCCAGAAGGAGTTCGGCGGTCTGCCGCACCCGACGGTGCTCGCGGTCTGCGAGATGCTCGGCATCACCGAGGTCTACGCGATGGGCGGCGCGCAGGCGATCGCCGGCTTCGCCTACGGCTTTGACGGCTGCCGCAAGGTCAATCTGGTCACCGGTCCCGGCAACATCTACGTCGTTGCCGCGAAGCGGTTCCTCCAAAGTGAGGTCGGTATCGACTCCGAGGCCGGCCCGACCGAGATCGCGATCCTCGCCGACGATTCCGCCAACGCCGAGCACGTCGCCGCGGACCTGATCAGCCAGGCCGAGCACGACCCGATGGCGGCCAGCGTCCTGGTCACGCCGAGCGAGGCCCTGGCCGCGGCTGTCGAGGCAGAGCTGCCGATCCAGGTCGCGAAGACCAAGCACCACGACCGCGTGACCGAGGCGCTCAACGGTCAGCAGTCGGCCGTCGTACTGGTCGATGATCTTGAGCAGGGCACCGCGGTCGTCGATGCGTACGCCGCTGAGCACCTCGAGATTCAGACTGTCGATGCTGAGGAGCGAGCGGCCCGGATCACCAACGCCGGTGCGATCTTCGTCGGTGGCTGGTCGCCGGTTTCGCTCGGCGACTACTGCGCCGGCTCGAACCACGTCCTGCCGACCGCGGGCTGCGCGTGCCACTCGTCCGGCCTGTCCGTGCGCAGTTTCCTGAAGGCCGTGCACGTCATCAGCTACTCACGTGACGCTCTGGAAGAGGTCGCGGGTCATGTCGTTGCCTTGGCCAACGCCGAGGATCTGCCGGCCCACGGCGCTGCGGTGTCCGTGCGATTCCCCGGAGCGAGCTCATGAGCCGCTTCGAGGGATTGCCGATCCGCGATGAGCTGAAGGCCTTCGAGCCGTACGGCGCGCCCCAGCTCGACGTACCGATCCTGCTCAACGTCAACGAGAACCCGTACCCGCCGAGCGAGGCGACCGTCGCCGACATCGCGGCGTCGGTGACAAATGCGGCTCGGGGCCTGAACCGCTACCCGGACCGTGAGTTCCTCGACCTGCGCGCAGATCTCGCGGCCTACCTCGGGCGCGAGTCCGGCGCCTATCTGACGCCCGAGCAGATCTGGGCGGCGAACGGTTCCAACGAGGTCATGCTGCATCTGCTGCAGGCCTTCGGCGGTCCCGGCCGTACGGCGCTCTCGTTCGCGCCGACGTACTCGATGTATCCGGAGTACGCCCGAGACACCAACACCGCCTGGGTCACGGGCCGCCGGTCCGAGGACTTCACGCTCGACCAGAGCAAGGCGCTCGCCGCGATCTCGCGGCACCGCCCGTCGGTCGTGCTGCTCGCCTCACCGAACAACCCGACCGGTACGGCGTTGCCGATCCAGGTCGTCGAGGCACTGGCCGCGCGCACGGCCGCGATCGGCGCGGTTCTGGTCGTCGATGAGGCGTACGGCGAATTCCGGCGTACTGGGACGCCGAGTGCGCTCTCGCTGCTGCCGTCGTACGCGAATCTCGCGGTGGCGCGGACTATGTCGAAGGCGTTCGCGCTGGCCGGCGGCCGGGTCGGATACCTTGCCGCGAGCAACCAACTGGTCGACGCGCTGCGGATCGTGCGGCTGCCGTACCACTTGTCCGCGGTGACCCAGGCGGTCGCCCGGGCCGCGCTGCGGCACTCCGACGAGCTGCTCGGCCGGGTCGAGCAGTTGCGCATCGAGCGGGACGAGACGGTCGTCTGGTTGCGTGCGCAAGGCCTGCGCGCGGTCGACTCGGATGCGAACTTCGTTCTCTTCGGTACCTTCGCCGACCGGCACGCTGTTTGGCAGGCGCTGCTCGACGACGGCATCCTGATCCGCGAGACCGGCCCGGACGGCTGGTTGCGGGTCTCGATCGGGACCGGCGAGGAGATGGCCGCGTTCCGCGCTTCACTGGAGCGCATCCTCAAGACAGACACGGGAAGGTTGTCATGACGCGCATCGGGCGAGTCGATCGGGAGACGAGCGAGTCCAAGGTTCTCATCGAGCTGAATCTCGATGGCGAGGGCCGGGCGGACATCTCGACCGGGGTCGGCTTCTACGACCACATGCTCAACGCGCTGGCCAAGCACGCGCTGCTCGACCTGCACGTGAACACGGTCGGCGACCTCGAGATCGACGCGCACCACACGGTCGAGGACACCGCGATCGGCATCGGCCAGGCGCTGAAAGAAGCGCTGGGCGACAAGAAGGGCATCCGCCGTTTCGGCGACGCGACCGTGCCGCTGGACGAGGCGCTCGTGCACTGCACGGTCGACCTGTCCGGCCGTCCGTACTGCGTGCACACCGGTGAGCCCGACGGTCAGGTCTACGCGATCATCGGTGGCGACTACGCCGGTTCGCTGACCCAGCACGTCTTCGAGACGCTCGCGTTCAACGCCGCGATCTGCATCCACATCCGGGTGCTGTCCGGTCGCGACCCGCACCACATCGTCGAGGCGCAGTTCAAGGCGTTCGCCCGCGCACTGCGGGCAGCCGCGGAGCTCGACCCGCGGCAGCCTGGGATCCCGTCCACCAAGGGCGCCCTGTGAGCAAGAAGGTCGTCCTCCTCGACTACGGATCGGGCAATATCCGCTCCGGTGAGCGGGCCCTGCAGCGCGTCGGTGCCGACGTCACAGTCACCTCGGATTTCGACGAAGCGCTAAACGCCGATGGCCTTCTGGTCCCCGGCGTCGGCGCCTTCGCCGCTTGCATGGCCGGCCTGAAGTCCGTCCGCGGTGACGCCATCGTCGACCGCCGTTTGACCGGCAGCCGCCCGGTCCTCGGCATCTGCGTCGGCATGCAGATCCTGTTCGCCCGCGGGATCGAGCACGGCGTTGAGACCGACGGCTGCGAGCAGTGGCCCGGCACGGTCGAGCGCCTCCAGCCGACCGAGGGGCAGCCCGTTCCGCACATGGGGTGGAACACGATCGACGTACCGGCCGGCACCCGTCTGTTCGAAGGCGTCGACAAGGAACGCTTCTACTTCGTCCACTCGTACGGCGTCCGTTCGTGGGAGCTCAAAGACACCCGCGAATCCGTGACCCCGCTGGTCACCTGGACGACGTACGGCGACGACGCCTTCGTGGCCGCAGTCGAGAACGGCCCGCTGACCGCCACCCAGTTCCACCCCGAGAAGTCCGGCGACGCCGGCGCCACCGTCCTGGAGAACTGGGTCCGCTCGCTCTGATCGGTCAGTGGCGCAGGTCCGGCGTACCGACCAACGGGTAGTCGTCCCAGCAATCCGTCAACGATTGCGCCGACACGCGGCGCGGCTCCCCACCGGACGAACCACTACCCGGCCGTCGGTACGCCCGATCGCTGCCGGACGCCCAGGTGGTCCGCGGTTCGGGGGTCCGCTCGCTCTAGTACCAGTTGTCTAACTGGTTTTACTCCTGACGGTCGGTCACGGTTTGGGGGGAGTGTCCGATTTTCGGGCTGCCAGCCCTTCTCAGTGCCCAGCGGCGGTGTCACACTCACTCGCCAAGGTCATTGGAACCATCGGGGATCCGGGAGGCCGGGTGCTGGCAGCGAAGAACCTCGAGGTCGTCTACGACGATGTGATGCTGGTGCTGCGGGGCGTCGGCCTCGAGGTCCCGCAGGGGCAGATCGTTGCCCTGCTGGGGGCCAACGGGGCCGGCAAGTCCACCTTGCTGCGCGCATTGTCGGGGCTGCTGGACGTCCACGACGGTGCGGTACGGCGTGGGTCGATCACTCTCGACGGTGAGCCGATCCACACGTACGGCGCCGCGCGGATCGCTGCCCTGGGCATCAAACAGGTCATGGAGGGCCGGCGGATCCTGGCCGACCTGACTGTCGAGGAGAACCTCCGGATCGGCGGTCATGTCCGCCCGCGATCGATCACGGCGAATCTCGATCGGACCTACCAGCTCTTTCCGGTACTGGCCGACCGGCGTCGCCGTACGGCGGGTTACCTGTCCGGTGGGGAGCAGCAGATGCTCGCGATCGGGCGGGCGCTGATGTCCGACCCGGCGTACCTGCTGCTGGACGAGCCCAGTCTCGGCCTGGCGCCGATGATCGTGCAGCAGATCCGGGACGTGATCGTTCAGATCAACAGTCAGGGCACGACCGTGCTGCTGGTCGAGCAGAACGCGGCGATGGCGCTCTCGATCGCGCAGCACGGGTACGTGCTGGAGAACGGCTCGATCGTGATGGACAAGCCGGCCGCCGAGCTGCTCGCGGACGGCGACGTACGGGAGTTCTACCTGGGCCTCGGTGCGGAAGGGGCGGCGAAGTCCTTCCGGGACGTGAAACATTACCGCCGGCGGAAGCGGTGGCTGTCATGAGCGCCGTGCTGACGTTCGACGAGGTCGTGCTCAGCTTCGACGGGGTGCGGGCGCTCGACGGCGTGAGCTTCAGCGTGGATCCGGGGGAGTTGTTCGCGGTGATCGGGCCCAACGGCGCCGGGAAGACCTCGATCTTCAACGTGCTGTCGGGCGTCTACCGGCCGCAGCGTGGCACGGTCCGGTTCGGTGGCGAGGATCTGCTCGGCCGCCGACCGCACCAGATCGCGCGGCTCGGCATCGCGCGCACCTTCCAGAACATCGAGCTGTTCTCGAACCTGACCGTCCTCGACAACCTGATGCTCGGCCGGCACCACCATCACCCGTACGGCGTTCTCGCGGCGTTCGGGTGGATCGGCAAGGCGCGCCGCAACGAACTGGCCAATCGCCACGCCGTCGAGGAGATCGTCGACTTCCTCGAGCTGACTCAGTGGCGGCGGCTCCCGGTCGGTCTACTGCCGTACGGCGTGCAGAAGCGGGTCGAGCTCGGCCGGGCACTGGCCGCCGAGCCGAAGCTCCTGTTGCTCGACGAGCCGGTCGCCGGGATGAACCTGGAGGAGACCGAGGACATGGCCCGGTTCATCCTCGACATCCGTGACGATCTGGGGCTGCCGATGGTGATGGTCGAGCACGACATGGGCCTGGTGATGGACCTGGCCGACCGGATCATGGTGATGGACTTCGGCCGCCCGATCCGGACCGGTACGCCGAAGGACGTGGCCACGGATCCCGACGTCGTACGCGCCTATCTGGGCGAGGAACACCGGGTGCAGCCATGAGGACGATCGCCACGAGGGTCCAGGAGCGTGCCGTCACCACGCCGGCCGTGATCGCCTTGCGGGAAAAGGATCTGGGCATCTGGCAGCAGGTCGACTGGGCCGGGTACTGGGACTTCGCCGAGCTGGTCGGCCACGCCTTGATTGCCCTCGGCATCGAACCCGGCGACCGGGTCGCGATCCACTCCGAGAACCGGCGCGAGTGGCTGTACGCCGACATCGGGACGGTCGCCGTACGGGCAGCCACCGTCGGTCTCTACCCGACGAACCCGGTCGCCGAAGTCGGCTACCTGCTGAAACACTGCGGCGCGAAGGTCCTGATCGCGGAGGACCAGGAGCAGGTCGACAAGGCGCTCGCGATCGAAGACCTGCCCGACCTCACCCACATCGTGTACGTCGAACCACGCGGGATCCGAAACCGGTACGACGATCCGCGGTTGCTCGCGTGGCCCGACTTCCTTGCCCTGGGCAAGCAGCACCGAACCGAGCATCCGGATGCGGTGTCGCAGCGGATGGACACCGCCACCGCGGACGACGTGGTGACGCTCGTCTACACCTCCGGCACCACCGGCCCGCCGAAGGGCGCGATGCTGACGGCGGCGAACGTCGACTTCGCGATCCAGGAGCTGGTCGAGCGCGGCGGATTCACCGCGCCACCGCCGTCACCCCGCGACAGCGTGCTGTCCTATCTGCCGTTGTGCCATGTCGCCGAGCGGATCTTCAGCTGCTGGTTCGGCGCCGGCGCCGGGGTCTGTGTGCATTTCGCCGAATCGATCGAGACCGTGGCCTCCAACCTGCACGAGGTCCAGCCGACCGTTCTGTTCGGGGTGCCGCGGATCTGGGAGAAGATCGCGGCCGGTGTCCAGATCCGGATCGAGTCCGCCGACCCGGTCAAGCGGCGGATCGGCGGTTTCTGGCTCCGCCGGGCGGACTGGATCGGCGACGTACTGACTGCCAACGGTGGCAGGCACACCGCGGCCTCGCGGGCCGTCTACGCCGTCGGCTGGCTGTTCTGCTACCGCGCACTGAAGGATCGCGTCGGCCTGCGCAAGGTCCGGTACGCCGCCTCGGGTGCCGCGCCGATCGCCCCCGAGGTACTGCGGTTCTTCATGGGGCTCGGTCTGCCGATGCACGAGGTGTACGGGATGACCGAGAACACCGCAGTGGCGACCGCGAACCGCCCGGGCCGGGTCAAGGTCGGCACGGTCGGCGAGCCGCACGCCGGTGTCGAGGTGCGGATCGACGAGACCACCGGCGAGATCCTCACCCGGCACCCCGGGACCTTCGCCGGCTACTGGCGGGACCCGGCCGCCACCGCGGCGGTGCTCGAACCAACCGGTTGGTTGCATACCGGCGATGTGGGGGAGTGGGTCGACGGCACGCATCTGCGGATCACCGACCGGATGAAGGACATCATCATCACCGCGGGCGGCAAGAACATCGCGCCCTCGGAGATCGAGAACGCGCTGAAGGCGTCGCCGTACATCAAGGAAGTTCTGGTGGTCGGCGACCGGCGCCGGTTCCTCGCCGCGCTGATCGGCATCGAGCCGGACACGGTCGGCCACTGGGCACAACAGCATCGACTGCCCTATTCGACGTACGCCGATCTCTCCGCGAAGCCCGAGGTGATCGCGCTGGTGCAGACGATCGTGGACGAGATCAACGGCAGGCTGGCCACCGTCGAGCAGGTGCGGTCGTTCCGGCTGCTGCCGAAGCTGCTGGACCACGAGGACGGCGAGCTGACCGCGACCCAGAAGCTGAAGCGGAACGCGGTCATGAGGTCGTTCGCCGAGCTGGTCGAGTCCATGTACGCGGGGGGTGCCCGATGAACGAGTTCGTCGCCACAGTGGTCCGTGGGCTCGGCAACGGATCCATCTACGCCCTGCTGGCACTGGGTTTCGTGATCGTCTACAAGTCCATGCGGGTGATCAGCTTCGCCCAGCCGGCCTTCATGATGGCCGGTGCGCTGCTCGTCAGCTACCTCGTCGTCTCGATGAACTTCTTCCTCGCCGTGCTCGTGGCGCTGCTGCTGGTCGCGCTGCTTGGCGCTGGTGTGGAGCGGCTGGCCCTGCGGCCGATGATCGGCAAGCCGGTGTTCGTGATCGCGATCATCACCCTCGGCGTCGACATCGTGATCCGCACGGTCGTGAACTCGTTCATCGGCCTGGACATCCGGCAGATGGGCGATCCGTGGGGGCTGGGGCAGGTCGACGTACTGGGTGTGAAGATCGATCAGCGCCACCTTGCCACGCTGGTGACGACGCTCGTCGTGGTGGCTGCGCTGTTCGCCTTCTACCGCTGGTCGCGGACCGGTTTGGCGATGCGGGCGGCGTCGTCGGACCAGGAGGTCGCGCTGGCCCAAGGCGTCTCGGTCGGCCGGGTGTTCTCGCTGTCCTGGGCCCTCGCGGCGGCTCTGGCCGGGCTGGCCGGCGTGTTCTTGTCGACCGGCATCGGACTCGAGCAGAACCTCTGGCTGACCGCTCTCAAGGCCCTACCGGTGATCATCCTCGGCGGACTGGACTCGTTGGGAGGGGCTGTGGTCGCCGGACTCTCGATCGGCGTCGTCGAGGCACTGGTCGGCAGCTACGGCGGTGACTTGCATCCGGTGTTCGGCGGCGACTTCTTCCTGGTCGTGCCGTACCTGCTGATGCTGCTCGTCCTGCTGGTCAGACCGTACGGCCTGTTCGGCACCCGGGAGGTGGAGCGGATATGAGCCGACCGCTGCTTTACCTGTCCTACAAGCAGGACATGGCGTTGCTCAACACGCCCGCCAAGCGTGGCTGGACCATCGCGCTGGCGGTCGGGGCAGTGTTGTTGCCGTTCGTGCTCACGGACGACCTGCTCGTCGTACTGGCGACTGCCTGTGTTGCGGCGATCGGTGCGATCGGGCTGAACATCGTCACCGGGTACGGCGGTCAGGTGTCGCTCGGGCACGCGTTCTTCCTGGCGATCGGCGCGTACACCGCGGCGGCGATCTCGGGCGATCCGGACAGCACCCGGCTGATCGGGTTCGGGATCACCTCCCTGCCGATCTGGTTGCTCGCGGCCGGTCTGGTCGCCGGGTTGGCGGGGCTGATCGTCGCGCCGCTGGCGGCCCGGTTGCGTGGGCTGTACCTGGCCGTGGTGACACTCGGGCTGGTGTTCATCGGCGAGCACATCTTCAAGCACTGGCGGGAGCTCACCGGCGGAGTCGGGGTCGGGCGGCCGGCCGCCGTACCGGAGTTGTTCGGGTTCCAGTTCGCGGTCGACGGGGAGCTGTTCACGAAGGCGCAGAAGCTCTATCTGCTGATGCTCGTGCTGCTGGTGATCTTCGGCGTACTGGCTCGCAATCTGGTCCGGTCGCGGACCGGACGAGCGCTGGCCGCGGTTCGGGATCGCGATCTGGCCGCCGAGGTGATCGGCGTGGACGTGACCCGGTACAAGATGATCGCGTTCGCGGTGTCGTCGTTCTATGCGGGCGTCGCGGGCGCCTTGCTGTACGTGATGATCGGCTTCGTCGAGCCGGGGTCGTTCAACCTCGGGATGTCGGTGCAGTACATCGCGATGATCCTGATCGGCGGCGTCGGCACCATCTCGGGCTCGGTGCTCGGCGCGCTGTTCATCACGCTGCTGCCGCGGATCACCCGCGAGCTCCCGGCCGTGCTGCCGTTCATCAGCAGCAGTTCGGGTTCCGGCGGTATCACGGTCTTCCAGGTCGAGACGATCCTCTACGGCCTGTTGATCATCGGTTTTCTAATTTTCGAACCGCGGGGGTTGTTCGGGATCTGGATCCGGCTCCGCACCTACTGGAAATCCTGGCCGTTCTCGCACTGAAGGAGTTTTCGATGAGCATTCGGAGGGGAATCGCCGTCGCGCTGGTCGCGGCGCTGACCTTACTGGTGGGATGCCGCAACGACGCCCCACAGACGCAGGAGGGTGAGTCAGGCGTCAAGTTCGACGTCGGCGTCACCAAGGAGCCGTGCCCGGCCGCGATCGACAAGGCCAAGGGCTGTATCTACCTCGGCTCGATCTCGGACCTGACCGAGGGCCCGTTCAAGGCGCTCGGGGTGCCGATCACCGAGAGCCAGAAGGCGTTCTGGAAGCGGGTCAACGAGGCCGGCGGGATCGGGGCCTACGAGGTCGACGCGACCAAGTACGTCAAGGACAACAAGTACAACCCGCAGATCCACAACGAGGTGTACGCCGAGATCAAGCCCGACGTCCTGGGATTGGCGCAGACCCTCGGCTCACCGACCACCGCGGCCATCCTGGCGGATCTCAAGTCGAGCAACGTGATCGGCGTACCGGCGTCGTGGACCTCGGCCTGGGCGTTCGAGGACGTGATCCTGGAGTCGGGTACGAACTACTGCTTCGAGTCGATGAACTCGGTCGACTTCGCGGCCGAGACGCTGAAATCCAAGACCGTCGCCGCGGTGCACTTCCCGGGTGACTACGGTGACGACGCGGCGGCCGGGACGAAGATCGCGGCTGCGGCGAACGGGATGACGTTCACCGACATCCCGACCGCGCCCGGGCAGGAGAACCAGGGGGCAGCGATCCAAAAGTTGCTCGCGGCCAAGCCTGACCTGGTCATCCTGAGCACCGGCCCGACCGAGGCCGCGACCATCGTCGGTGGCGCTGCGCAGAACGGGTTCAAGGGCCAGTTCATCGGCACCAGCCCGACCTGGAACCCGGCGCTGCTGAAGAGCCCGGCCGCACCCGCATTGACCGCGCTCTACCGGCAGTCCGGCCCGTGGGCGCCGTACGGGACTGACACCGCCGGCCACAAGGCTCTCGCCGGGGCAGTGGACCCGGCAACGTTCAAGGCCGCGCCGAACGACGGCTACACGGCCGGCTGGGTCTGGTCGTACCCGATGAAGGCAGCCCTGCAGAAGGCCGTCGACGCCAAGGACCTGACCCGGGCCGGGCTGCTCGCCGCGGTCAAGTCGCTGGAGACGGTGGACTACGAAGGGATGCTCCCGGAGGCCGCCGGCAAATTCAGCGGGGCGCCGGGTGAGCGGGTGTTCCGGCAGAGCATCATCTCCAAGGTGGACCCGTCCGCCCCGACCGGTGTGAAGGTCGAGAGAGACTTCTTCACCGGGAAGACGGCCGAGAAGCACGAGTTCACCAAGCCCTGCTACCAGTGACGGGACGGCTCTGACCCGTACGGTTGGAGCGTGCGCGAACTCGTCTACCTGTCGCAGGCCAAACTCCAGCAGTTCCGCAAGCCGACCAACAAGAAGGACGGGCTGAGCGGCGGGATCAAGGTGACCGCCGCCGGCCTCGCCCTCCCGACGGCCGAGGTCGGTCTCAACTACGACCCGGCCGTCGCTGCCACGGCGGCGACGGCCACCCTGGCCGAGGCCGAGAAGTTCATCCGCGGCAAGTGGCCGGTCCGTTGGTGGACCGAGGAGCAGGAGCCGGGGGAGTGGATCCAGTTCGAGACCCGCCTCGCGTACGGCGTACTGGGGGACAGGTTCGAGGAGCAGCACGTGCTGTTCTTCTGGGGCCGTGATCGCCCTGATGACGTGGACTCGGTGCAGTTGCTGCTCCACGGCTCACCCCGGCATTTGATCCAGCACATTTCCGACGGAGTACCGGCGACCCGGACCCAACCCTCGATGTCGTCCGGTCTGTTCAGCTATCTGCGGGCGGTCGACGCCGGCACCGCCAGCGGTGGGGCGGTGGGTCGGGTCGACCGGCAGCTGGCTCACGTGATCAAGCTCGTGCGCGACGTGGCTCCGGATCTGACGGCAGGATGGTTGAGCGGAATGGCCCGGACAAGTTTCTCCGTCACCACCGGCACCGGGCGGCGGATCGTGGTGGCGAGCCCGCTCTTCGTCGAACACATTCCGGCTCCGAAGTGAGGTCGCCCTAAGCGACGTCGTACCGCCAGTTAGTGATCTTGTTCCCTTGCCGTTTGCTTTGGCTTTACCGTACGTTCACTGGCGACCTGTCTATCTAGCGGGAGGCCGCGCATGTCCTCGTCCTTGTCCAGACGGAAGTTCGTCGGTACCGCCGCTGCGGCCGGAGCCGCGGTCACGGTGGCCGGTTCGGTGGAGGCGCTCTACACGGCGCAGCCGGCACTCGGCACCTCCGGGCCGAAAATCGGCTACGGACCGCTGATTCCGGACCCGGACGGGATGCTCGACCTGCCGCACGGCTTCCGGTACGACGTCCTGTCGCGGGAAGGCACCGTCCGCAAGGACGGGCTCCCGGTTCCGAGCCGCTTCGACGGGATGGGTGCGTTCCCGGATCGCGACGGTGGTTCGCGGCTGGTCCGCAACCACGAGTGCAGCCCGACCTCGAAGATCAAGGTCGTCGCGCCCCCGGAGCGGACCTACGACCCGGGCGGCGCGGGCGGCACCAGCACGGTGGTCGTCAACCGGCATCAGCGGCCGACCAAGGAGTACGTGAGCCTCGGCGGTACGGCGATCAACTGTTCCGGCGGCATCACCCCGTGGCGCACCTGGCTGACCTGTGAGGAGACCGAGCTCAAGGCCGGCCAGAGCGGTTACACCAAGGACCACGGCTTCATCTTCGAGGTCGACCCGTACGACGACCGCCGCAACCTGAACCCGTTCCCACTGAAGGAGATGGGCCGCTTCCAGCACGAGGCAGTCGCGCTCGACCCGGCAACCGGCATCGTCTACGAGACCGAGGACGCCTTCGTCGCACCGCTCGGCGGCTTCTACCGCTTCCTCCCGAACCGCCCCCGCGGCGGCTGGGGCTCCCTGCGAGCCGGCGGCGAACTCCAGGCGATGCACATTCCGGGGCCTGCTCGACATGTCCACCGTCCAGGAGGCCGGCACGATCTTCCACGGCGTCCAGTGGGTCAAGGTCCCGGACCCGCTGGCCACGACCGAGTCGGTCCGCGCCCAGGACTACGCCAAGCCGATCACCGGCGGCTACAAACTCGAGGGCTGCTGGTGGGGGACCCGCGACCGCTGCGTCTACTTCGTCTCCTCCTTCGCCCGCACCGAGCTAGGCCCCAAGATCGACCACGACGGCCAGGTCTGGCGCTACGACCCCCGCAAGCACACGCTCCGCCTCGAGGTCATCTTCAAACACGACCCCGCCTCCGACAACCCCGAGTACGACGCCCCCGACAACATCACGATGTCGCCGTACGGCGGCCTGATGATGTGCGAGGACGGCATCGGCGACCAGCACATCCTCGGCACCACCGAAGACGGCAAGGTCTTCAAGTTCGCCAAGAACACCGTCAACATCGGCACCCCCGAAGAACCCGAGTACGGCGAACTCGCCGGCGCCGGCTTCTCCGCCGACGGCCGCACCATGTTCTTCAACGTCTACAACCCCGGCATCACCTACGCCATCACCGGCCCCTGGCGCCGCCGCCGCTGAGGAGCACAGGGCCGCCGGCGCCGACCCTGACGGGGCCGGCGCCGGGGTTTAGTAGGTCTTGTGGACGATACCGACGTTCGCCTCGCGGTTGGCGTGACCGAAGAGCTCGATCCGGTCGCCCCACGAGACCACGGCGGGGTCGGCGATGGCCCGATGCGGAGCGCCGGGGACCGGTTGCCAGGTGCCCCAGCTGAACCCGTTGTACGTCCTCCGGTACAGGTTCTCGTCCCGGCCCTGCAGGAAGATGTCCAGCCGGTCGCCCGATCCGGTGATCACTGGGCCGGTGAGTTCCGGGCCGCCGAGCGGGGTCCAGCTGGACCAGGCATTGTCTGCGAACCGGCGGTGCTGGACCACCTGGTTGTCCACGGCGACAATGTCGATCTGGCCGGGCTTGGTGGACACGGCGCCCTGGACGAAGCCGCGGTCGGCCAGCACGGTCCAGTCACTCCAGCCCGCTGTGGTGTAGGTGCGGTGCCACGACTTGGTGAGCTGTGGATCCTCGGGGTTCAGTTTCTCGGAGGCGAACACGTCCAGCCGGTTCGGGCCCCAGGACGAGACTGCGATGTTCCCGTTCCACTCACCGCCGAGGTTCTTCCAGTCCGACCAGGCACCGTCGGCGTAGGTCACCTGCCACAGGGGCCCGCCGTACGTCGCTGTGTCGCCGACGCCGAAGACGTCGATCCGACCCGGTCCCCAGGACACCGCAGCCAGGCTGCGCATCCGGAGCTTGGGGCTGCCGTCGACCGGCTTCCAGCCGGACCAGAGCCCATCGGCGCGGGTGGTCTGGATGAGCTCGAAGTCCCGTGACAACGCGAAGACGTCGAGCCGGGTGAAGCCCCACGACGAAGCGGCCGGTGAATGGCAGCCGTACTGGCAGTTGCCCAGCGATGCCCAGTTGCCCCAGCCACCGGGTGCGGCCTGAACTGCCTCGGCGCCGGCCTGCTTCGCCGGCGCTGCACCGGCGGTCCAGCCGATCAGCAGGGCGATGAGAACTGCGGCGGAGAGGAGGGCGACGGGGAGTCTTCTGGCCAGCGCTCTGTTCGTCATCACCTGAGCATGGTCGAGCTCGGTCGGTGGATGGAGGGCTGTTCGGGTGCGATCGGGGGCACTCCTCCCGGCCCCCGCGGGCGGTGTCAGCCACGACCGGCCGTGCCGGGCGAGCGGGGTTGCCTGTCGAGTTGGGGGGTTGCCCGGTCAGATTCTCGATGGGCAACCCCCCAACTGGAGGGATATCCCCGAAGATGGGGCGTCTTCCGGCCGCATCACCGCACCGAACCGCGCCTTTGTGGAGTTTCACAGCCACGGAGCGACCACCATGTTCCACAAAGGTGCAGAAACGAGAGTGCTGCGTCGGTGAGGGGAGGGTGGTTCAGAGGGCGCCGTTGGTGAGCATGCTTGGTGGAGGTTGCGCAGTTTCGGGGCCGGGGTTGATTCGCCCTCATGTGAGTCCGAACGCCCTCCACTTGGGTCAGCCGAGGGCGGAGCGGGCGGCTTGTAGTTCGTCTAGGGCCGCTAGGGCGTGAGGGGCGAAGGGGGCGTCGGGGTGGTCGCTTTCGAGCCAGGTGGTGTAGCCGCGCTTGAAGGCCAGTACGCCGAGTTCGGCTGCTAGGGCGGCTACCGGGTCGGGGAGGCCTCGGGTGGTTAGGGCGGCGACCATGGCGGCGGTTAGGCCGACGGTTTTTAGGGCGTCGCGTTCTTGGAGTTCGGTGCTGGCGGCGATGGCTGCTTTGAGGCGGGGGGCCAGTTCGCGGTTCATCGGGCCCATCATCGTCGCGACCCGCTCGAGGCCGGCGGCGACGGCTTGTAGGGGTGTTGCGTTGGCGGGGGCTTCGGTGATGCCTTCGGTGAGGAGTTGGCTCATGGCTTCCTGGCCGGCGGCGAGGAGTTCGCGCTTGTCGGGGAAGTGGCGGAAGAAGGTGCTTTTGGTGACGCCGGCCCGTTCGGCGATCTGCGCGACCGTGGTGGCGTCGTAGCCCTGTTCGGTGAACAGGTCGACGGCGGCGACGACGAGGCGTTCGCGCGCTCCCGGTTCCCAGCGACTCATGGCACCATCATAGGTGACGGGACTGTTGTCCCATCGCACTGCTACAGTGATGGGATAAAGGTCCCATCACTTGGCAGGAGATTCTCATGCACGTCTTCGTCACCGGTGCCACCGGGCTGGTCGGATCGGCCGTCACCGCCGAACTGCTCGGCAACGGTCACACCGTCCTCGCGCTCGTCCGCTCCGACACGTCAGAACAAGCCGCCGTACAGGCCGGCGCCAAAACCGTCCGCGGCTCACTCGCCGACCTGGACGTACTTCGTGCAGCCGTCGCTCAGGCCGACGGAGTCATCCACCTTGCCTTCAGCAACGACTTCAGCAGCACCGAGGCGGTGATCGCCTCGGTCGCCGAGGAGACCGCTGCTCTCGAGGCGATGGGCGCGGAGCTGGTCGGCACCGGCCGCCCCTTCGTCACCGTCTCCGGTACGCCGGCCACCCCGGGCCGCCCGTCCACCGAGGCAGACGCGCTCGCGACCGACAGCTTGGTCGGCGGTCGCAGTACGGCGGTCGCGGCGGTGATCGCGTTGGCCGAGCGCGGCGTACGGAGTTCAGCTGTTCGCCTCCCGCGCACGGTGCACAACCGAGGCGACGGTGGGTTCGCCGGCCTCCTCACCCAGATGGCTCGTGCCACCGGCGCGGTCACCTATCCCGGTGACGGCACGCAGCGCTGGCCTGCCGTTCACGCCCTCGACGCGGCCGTGCTCTTCCGGTTGGCGCTGGAGAAGGCCGAAGCCGGCACGTACTGGCACGCCGTTGCCGACGAAGGCGACCAGGTTCGCGACATCGCCGCCGTCATCGCCCGCCGTCTCAACCTCCCGGTGACGCCGGTCCCAGTCGAGGAGTTCGGTCCGCTCGGCCAGATCTTCGCCGCCGACCAGCCGTCGTCCAGCGCGCACACCCGCGCAACCCTCGCCTGGGAACCGAAGCACCCCAGCCTCCTCGCAGACCTGGAGAACATCCAATCTCCGTAACGACAGGAGGTGTGGGCCGATTCGAGGCTGTCGCCGGAAGGGCTGAGCGTGCGAGCGCCGGGTACTAGGCCTATACGTCCTGTCCTTAGGACGCAGGAGCGACGTAGGTCCATTCGCCGTGTTCGCGGGTGAAGTGGCTGTTCTCTTGCTGGGAGCCGCCGCGGTAGGTGGCGCGGAAGGAGACGGTGCCTTCGGTGTGGAAGGCGGTGCCGTCGGTGGTGGCGAGGATTTCCAGGCCGGTCCAGCGGATATTGGGGGAGAGCTCCAGCAGCGGGGGCCGGGTGGTGGAGTGCCAGGTGCGGAGCAGGTATGCCGTGTCGCCGACTACGAAGGCGGAGTAGCGGGAGCGCATCAGTTGCTCGGCGGTGGATGCCGTACGGCGGCCGTCGTGCAGGGCGCCGCAGCAGTCGGCGTAGGTGGCGGGGAGGCCGCACGGGCAGCGCGCAGAGAGCATCCAACGATTGTCGCACTGGGCCCGGGCGGTTGGTGGTCCGCCCGGACCCGCGGCGAACTAGGGGGTCTCGATGATGATGGCGGCCTCCATCTCCAGTACACGTTGGTAGTCCTCGTCGAGGGTCTGGGGGTCGCTGTGGATCAGGATCACCCAGGCCAGGCAGGTGAAGAGGTCGACCGTCGCGGGGACGACGGCGTCCTCTTCGTGCAGGATCTTCATCCAGTGGAACGACTTCAACGACTCGATCCCGTCGAAGACCTCACGGTTGCGGAAGTAGCCCTCGGACGGCGCGATGATGAAGACGCCGCGCAGGTGCTGGACGAGGTCGAAGCCGTCCCGCACTTCGCCGCGGACGCGATGGGCGACGGTCCGCTTGATGTGGTTGTCGCCGGTGGCCAGTTCGCTGACCATCTGGTGACCGCCACCGGCCGGGCGGGCCGCGACCTCGATCAGCCGCGGGCCGTCGGCCGTCATCATCACCTCGACGTGCCCACAGCCGATCCGGATGCCGACTGCGTCGAGGACATCGCGGGTGTACGGCCAGAGCGCCTGGACCTCCGGGTCGTCCTCGGCGAGGAAGTCGATCCGGCGGTAGATGCCGATCTTGTCGCCGCGACCGACCTTCGTGTACCGGCAGACGTCGACGAGCGCATGGACGCCGTCCACGCTGTAGGTGTCGACCAGGTACTCCGTCCCTTCGGCATACTCCTGGATCAGTACGGCGTCGTTGATCAGCCCCATCTTGTTCGTCCGGCCGAGCACGCGGTGGAAACGCTCGCGCCAGTCGCCGCCTTCGAAGACGACGTACACCTCGTCACCGGCGGCACTCTTCGGCGGTTTGATCACCAGCCGCCGTCCGAGCAGGTCGTTGGCCCGCAACCACTCCTCGGCCTCGGCCGGATCCGCGGTCAGCACCTGCCGCAGCCGAGGTACGCCGGCCTCGGTCAGCGCCTGCGCCATCTCCCACTTGTCACGCCGCGCCGACGCCAACTCAGGCACGTTGCCCGTCCCCGGAAACAGGATCTCGGTGAGCTGATCACACAGCTCGACCCCGCTCTCAGCGCCGGGCACCAGGTACGTCGGCTCGTACTGCCGAAGCTCGTCAGCCAGGACCGACACATCACCGGTGAAGTAGTGGACGTGGTCGAAGTCCTCCGGATTCCAGCTTGCCGTGTACGCCGGTGGTGGCTCCAGCCCGCTCAGTACGGCGACCGGCTTCCGCCCCGCCGCCCGGAACGCGGCCGGGTACTCCTGACCCGTGGACAACGGATCCACGATGATCGTGTAGTCACTCATGCCTTGCCTCCTTCGACGACTTCGGCGACCTCGGCAACGGGGGCAAGATCCTGCGCCTTCGAAGCGGCTGGTGGTGCCATTCCGAAGTACGCGAGGACGAGCCCGACGGCGCCGAGAACCCCGCACCACAACCACACCTGGGCCCCGGCGCTGTTCCACACCCAGACTCCGAAGAACGGGCCGAGCGCGGAGCCGAGACCGAACATCGCGTGCGCCCCACCGACGTACCGCCCGAGCAACGGCTTCGGTGCGGCCATGCCGGGATAGGCGAACATCGTCGGCCCACCGATGATCTCGGCCAGCGTCCAGAGCAGCGTGCCGATCACGAAGATCGCCAGGCCGCCCGGCAACGCGTAGAACGCGAGCCCGCCACCCAGCAGGACGAAGCCGACCATCGCGACCGTCCGGGCGGGCTTGTTCTGCACGACCTTCGTCACCAGCAACTCGCAGGTGATCACGATGAAGCCGTTCAGGGCGACCATCGCGCTGTACCACCAGGTCGAGAACCCGTCGGCCTTCATGTGCAGCGGTAGCACCGCGAGGTACTGCATGTAGATCGCCGCATTGATGAACATGCAGACGAGGAACAGCACGTACTTGTGATCCCGCAGTACGGCGAGATAGCTGCCCTTCGGCTCCGGTTCCGCAGCAGCTGAAGCCGGCGCGACCTTCTTCCGGCCAGGTAGCGCGACGATGGCGACCGCTGCGTAGGCGAGAGCGGCGATCGCTTCACCGATGAACAGCAGGTTCCACGACACCGCGACGAGCGCCGCACCGATGAGCGGCGCGGCCGTCGTACCGAGGTTCATCGCCAGCCGGTAGATCGCGAACGTCATCACCTGCCGGTTCTGCGGCGTCAACTCGGTCAGCAGCGCAGCCGAGGCCGGACGGTAGAACTGCCCGACCGCACCGGCCAGAGCCACCACCACGACGACCGCCGCGTAGCTCGGCACGTACGCGATCGCCAGCACGAAGCCGGCCATCCCGAACATACTGATCATCACCGCGGCCCGCGGCCCGATCCGGTCCGTCAACGAGCCGCCGATGATCAGGCCGATCACCGAGCCGGCGCCGTACACGCCGAGCGCCGTACCGGCTTGAACCGCGGTGAAGCCCTTCGACGTCGTCAGGAACAGCACCAGGAAGACCTGCAGGAACCAGCCGAGCTTGTTCACGAAAACGCCGACCAGCAACGCCTTCACCGGCGCCGGCGCCTCCCGGATGGTCTGCCAGATCCCAGTGCTCTGCTCAACCTCGCTCATGATGCTGGCTCCTTGGGATGGCCGCTCCAGCGCAGAGCGCGCTCGGCCGCGTCCAGACCGGTCCGGCTCTCCGCGATTGAGCCGGCGACCGCGGTCGCGTACGCGATCCGGCCCCACAACGTGCCGTCCGGCGGGGGACTGGTCGTCTGACCGGCCTCCATCAGTACGACGAGTTGGTCGATCCCGGGCGTATCAATCGGATCGAAGGCGACCGAGTCGAGCACGGTGTCGTTCTCGTCGACGTAGAAGAACCGCACCCCACCGACCAGCGTCCGATCCGGTACCAACGAGGGCTGTCGGCCACATGCAACGGCAGCCGCGGCCAGTCCGGGATCGACCCCGGTGGCCTGCAACCCGAGGTACGGGATCAGGTCGCCGCCGATCCGGGCGTTGATCTCGATGACCTTCGGACCGTCGGCCGTCATCATGATCTCGGTATGCGTGACGCCGTCGGTGAACGCGATCGCCTTGTGCGCGTCGACCAGCACCTGCTGCAGCTGGTCATCGGCCAGCAGCGGGTCCGTCGCGTCGACGAAGTGACCGATCTCCTCGGCGTACGGCGGGTAGCCGATCTCCTTACGAGCAAGGCAGAACGGCGTCACCTGACCGTGGAACACCGCGGCGTCGATGCTGATCTCGTAGCCATCGGCGAACTCCTCGACCAGCACCTTCACGTCGTAGTGCGGTGCCTCGGGCACGGTCGTGTCGTGGGCGAAGTCCCAGTTGTCCCGAAGCTCGGCCGGGTCGTTCACCTTGACCACACCGAGACTCGCGGCCAGTGCTCGGGGCTTGAGGATGATCGGGTAGCCGAGCTCGTCGGCCGTGGCCAACGCCTCGTCCACCGTGTTCACCAGCACCGACTTCGGCTGCGGAACCCCGTGCTCGGCCAACGCCGTACGGGTCAAGTGCTTATCGCGGCACCGGTTGATCATCGCAACGTCGCCACCCGGCAGACCGAGCGCCTCAGCCACGTGAGCGGTCTGCAGGATCCGCGCCTCGTCCCAGCACAGTACGCCGTCGATCGGGTCCTGCTCGTGCAGCACCCGCGCCGCCGCGACCAGCGCCTCGGCGTCGAGCGTGGTCTCCAGCACCGTCCAGCCGTCCAGGTACTCCTTCTCCCAGGTCGGCTCCGAATGCAGGAACATGTGCAGCCGGTACTGCGGAGCGATCGACCGCAGGATGTACTCCCGGAACAACCGCATGCCGGTGGCAACTACGAGCAAATGAGGGTTCATGATGCCTCCTGGAGAGGACCAGGGATCTGTCGGATCCGCGTGACTCCACGCGTGCCGTCGGAGCGCTCGAAGTGGTCGGAGATCACGATGTTGCCCTGGGCATCGAACTCCGGAACGCTGTGACAGGCTCCGCTGATCAGCTCACCGTCCCCGGTCAGCAAGCAGTACGACGCGTCGAACGAACCGTCCGCCCGCAGCCGCCCGACCAGCCGGCCACTGCGCAACGTGCCGCCGGCATAGAACTCCGCCCAGATCACGTCGTCCTCACGGTGATACTGCCCGTACGGCGCTTCGCCCGCCGGGTCGTCGGTCTCGAGGCGGAACCACACGCCGTCCACGTCGGGGCCGGTCACCAGTGCACCGCACAGACGTCGTCGGAGATCGGGTAGATCTCCCGCTCGAACATCGAGTTCAGCACGATCGCGGCCCGGACCGGCAACTGCGTGAGCCCGGCGTTCGTCAGGCCGTGGCTGTACCGGCTCGCGTTGAACGTGAAGATCTTGTGCCCGTTCATCCCCTTCCAGCGCACGGAGTAGTCGGACTCGACCAGGATCTGGCCGTCGTCGTCGGTCTCGATCCGCTCCCGCAGGTCGTCGTCGAACGGTGCCGCCACGTGCTCGCGACCGGCGGCCACGATCAGCTGCCGTACGACGTGCTCCTCCGGCAACGCGGTCGTCGAGCAGCACAACCGGATGTTCCCGTCGGACAGCAGATCCGACGTACGGACATCGCGGCCGGGCAGCAGCGTGACCGGGAACTGGCCGAGTGACAGGAAGCCGTCGTAGTTGGCCTGGTAAAGCGCGCGCAGACCGCCCGGTGTGATGGCGTCACCGCTGTAGCGGGAGTCGTCGATCATCTGCCGGCGGGTGTCCCGGTTGAGGCCCTGCAGGTACTCGATGTGCGACGGCCGGTACAGCTCGTTGGCCATCGGGGAGTCGTCGATGCTGCGGAACCACTGGTTCCGGCCGATCCACCGCAGGTCGGTGAACCCCGCTCCGAGCAGGCGCAGTACCGACTCCAGACCGGTCTGGCCGCCACCGACGACTGCGGTCGGTGCGGACCGGTCCATCGTGGCGAGCCGCTGGCCGAGGTCGTCGGCGATGAAGGCGCGCTCCGCGGGCAGACCGCCCAGGTACGCCGGTCGCACGGCCCGCGTCCCGAGCCCGAGAACCAGGTGTTCGGAGACGGCTGCCGGTACGCCGTCGACGCTGATCTCGAAGCCGTCGTCGGTGATCGAGATCGAGTCGACCTGTGAGCCGAAGTTCACCACGCCGAGGCGCTCGGTGGCCCAGGTCAGGTAGCGCTCGTACTCGATCCGGGGGAGTGAGTCGAACTGGGAGTTGATCAGCGCATAGAGCCGACCCGACGTGACGAGGTAGTTCAGGAAGGTCAACTCGTGGCGTGGATCGACCAGCGAGACGAGGTCCTTCATCCAGCCGGTCTGCATCCGCACCCCCGGGTAGAGCAGTGGGGTGTGCCAGCCGGTTCCGGGCCGGGAGTCGAACAGGGCGAGCCGGTCACTGGTGACGTTCTTGTAGAGCGCCGCCAACGACAGGTTGGAGGGTCCAGCCCCGATACCCACGGTGTGGTAACGGGGCGTAGTTCGCAGTTGCTCGTGCGTACCTCGTTCGGTGATCGTCATGCGCTTGTTCTCCGTCCGCGAAGTGGAGTTACTGGTCCCGCCGGTGGCGAGCAGTTCGCTCGCGGCGGCCCGGCTTGCGGCCAGCGCGGTCTTCACGCTGCCCCCGGACCCACCGGTGAAGGTGTAGAGCCGATGAGTTCCACCAGGGACCGGCCAAAGGGTCAGTACCGGTGGATCGGCGTAACAGTCGGCCGCGCTGACCAGGTGGTCGGGCGCCGACAACTCGAGGTGTGGCAGCCGCTCGGCCGCGATCCGGACGGCCTGGGCGGCCAGGTCCGGGATCGGGGCACTGCTGCCGGGTGGAACGGACCAGCGCTGCGTGTCGACCCCGAGGAGCAGACGCCCGTCTGCCGTCGGCCGTCCGTACAGGTCGCTGGTCTCGTCGACGAACATGGTCGGCAGGTCGCCGGCCACTTGGTAGGTGGCGATCTGGATCGCCTTGGTCTTGGTGTGGTCGGTCAGTTGGTGCTCAGCCAGGAAGGTGGGCGTCCACGAGCCTGCGGCCACCACAACCGCGTCGTACTGTTCGGTCCGGCCGGGGAGTCGGCAGGCGACCGAGCCGTCGGGCTGGGGGAGCAGTCGCAGAACTGGCCCGGTCAGGACCCGAGTGCTCCGGCCGGTGGCGAGCCGTCGTACGACGGTTTGCCGCAGCCGATCGGGATCGATGAAACCGGCCCGCTGTTCGCAGACACCGACGGTGCCTTCGGGGAGGCCGTGCCAGCCGCGGCGATGCAGCTCGGTCCGATCGAGAACCGCGGTCGAGCCCGGATGCGCCTGCTCGACCTCGGCCACCGCAGCCGCGAGTCCGTCGTACTCCGGTAGCAGGTAAGTGCACCCAGTCTCCGTGTACGTCGCTTGGTCGTGGAGCGTGCCGAGGAGTTCGGTCAGGCTGTCGATGGCCAGCCGCCGTTGCAGGGGATGCGTCTCGAACCCGCGGACCCCGCCACCCGAGGCCGCGGTGGCGTCGGTTCCGGGCGGTCCGGTGATCAGGTCCACGCCGACCTGACCGCTGAGCCGCCAGGCCAGCAGCGAGCCGGCGATCCCCGCGCCGATCACACCGATGCGCATCCGGATCACCCCAGCCCGGTGAGCGCGGTTCGGAGCGAGCCGAGGTTGTGGGCTCCTCCGGCCAGCAGCGTGAGCAGGCAGCGCGCCGCTAGTGGTGGGTCGAAGGCAGCCGGTTGGAGGGCCGCTTCACCCCGAGCGAGTTCGATCGCGGCCAGCGCCGGATCGAGTGGTTCGGAGATGCTGCGGACGCCCGCCAGCAGCGGTTCGGCGTACTGGGCGAAAGCTTCGAAAGAACGGTGATTGAAATCGCTCTGAAAGCGATCGGGGCGATCCCAGGCCAGAAACAAACGCACGATTGACGGATCCCAACGGCAGAGTAATTCCGTCGCTGTCATTCCGTGTTTCCGGCTGGTCGAGAATTTCGCGCCGTCCGACGTGTAGAACTCGTTGACGACTAGTCCGGAAAGGGGCGACCGGGTGACCCCGGCGGCGGCCCAGACGGCCGGCCAGTAGACGGCGTACCAGAATGCGTTGTCGAGGCCGAGGAAATGCCAGAGCTCGCCGACCCGATCGATCGCGGTCAGGTAGCCGGTGACGTCGGTGGCGCTCGGGTCGACGGCCTGGGCGATGCCGTAGAGGTCGGTGAGTGCGACCTCGGTATACGGGCCGATGCGTAGGCCGGTCAGTGGGCCGTCGCCTTCGATCCCCCAGTTCGTCGGGAAGGCGAGCGGGATCTCCGGCAGTCCCGCCCGGAGGGTGCGATCGACGAGTTCGCGGACGGCCGGGGGTAACTGCGCCCGGATCCAGGTCTCGGTCAGTGCGGCGCGATGGTCCTCCATCCGAAGCACCGGCACGGTCGCGACGAACGGACGCGGCTCGCCACCACAGCGGCCGCAGACCGGGTCGATCATCGTTTCGACCTGGGTGAAGGTGCCGCAGACCTCGCAGGCGCCGCCGGCCGCAGGTTCCTTGCACTCGCCGCACAGCCCGCTGAGGTAGGACTCGTGCAGGGTCCGGTCGCAATCACTGCAGGCGTACAAGGTGATCTCGCGCAGCGGCGCCGCACCGGACGTGACCAGGTGGTTCATCAGTTGCCGGATCACCGGAGCGTGGCTGTCGCCGAGCGGGTCGGTGAATCGGTCATAGCCGATTCGGGCCCGGTCGTAGGTGTCGAGGATGTCGTCGCGGAAGGCCGACGTCATCGCGTGCGGGTCGAGGCCCTCGTTCTCGGCCCGCGTCAGGACGTAGTTCTGATGGACGTCGAGCCCGCTGGTGACCACGACGTGTTCGCCCCGGGCACGTGCGGCGCGGGCTGCGATGTCGGCGGCCAGATACGGGCCGGACAGGTGGCCGACGTGCAGCGGGCCGTTGACGGTCGGCTGCGGGAACGTGAAGACGCTGATGTCATTCATTGCTGTGCTGTCCAGAGATAGGCATCCAGTACGCGCTGAACACAGTGAGCTCAACCGAGTCCGACCGGTTCTGTACGACGTGTTGCTCGGTACTGGACAGCAGGAACGCGTTGCCCTGCTGGATTTCGTACTCCGAGCCGCCTGTCAGGACGTGCGCCGTACCGGCGACGACGAGGGACAGTTCGAGCTCGGGATGCTGGTCGAGCGGGCTCTCCGAACCGGGTGGGACGGAGTACCACATCGCCTGGAACGGCACGTCGCGATCCAGGTCATATTGTTCCCAGCGGACCACTCGCAGGTCTTTCACGAACAGGTCTTCGCCGGTACGCAGGTCGAATGTACGCATGCTTCGCCACCCTCCATGATCCTGCCGCGAGCAGGACCGAAGAAGTTGAATGAGAACGTACGGAACAAGGCGCCGAGAACGCGCCGAACTGGTCCGACCTGCGCCACCAACGCGGTCGTCGTGAAACCCGGTGACCCCCCAGTCTCCGTGGCCGAAAATATAGGGAAGGTCGCGCTGCGAGTAAAGGGGAATACGCTATGAATTTCCGTCGGACCGTAACTCCGCCGGAATTCCTTCGTTGCAAGCGGCAAATGGCGGCGGACCGTGTCCGCGCGGTCACCCTACGAGGCTAGACAGCACCCGGAAGCGCGACCGGTGCGCCACCCCAGACCACCTGCGCGGAGGCGGTCGCGATCAGCTCGTCGATGGCGAACTGGCGGACCGCCGGCTGCTCGGCCGCTTCGACCAGATCGCCGTAGGCGGCGGCCAGGCGGCGCTCGATGCCGAGGATCAGTGCGGAGGCGCTGACCGCGTTGGTGACCGGCTGCGGCAGGTCGTACGCCGGTTCCGCGGCGACCGGGGTCTCGCCCGCGGCCGTGATCAGGCCGCTCAGTTTGTCGCGGTTGTCGCGATGCCGGTCGAAGGTCTCGGTCGCGGACCGGAACTTGGCGCCACTCAACTTCCCGCCGGCCACGCCGACGCCGTACAGGGCTGCATGTTCGCCGGCGAGGGCGGCCTGCAGAGCCTCGATCTCGCTCATGACGCGGCCACCTTCTTGGTCGGGAGGAGGGTCGCACCGAGCTGGACCTCGGAGGCGGCGATCATCGCGAGCAGCCGGGCTGCCGATCCGGAGAGCTTGGCCGCGGCGGCCGCGTGGGCGATCGAGGCGGCCTTCTCCTGCTTGGCGAGCAATGCCAGGGCGGCGGCCGACTGGGCTGGAACAGCCGGGAGCTTGGCGGCCTTGGGCACGGTCACACCGGTCGTCTCCTGGAGCTTGGCCAGGTGGCCGGCGTGGAACTTGACCGCGGCCGCCAGTTTGGGCTTCAGGGCCGGGAACTTCGTGCCGACGAGCGTGTACTGCGCGGTCAGCGAGCTGACCAGTCCGGCTGCGCTGCTGAGTGCCGCCACGATGGCCGGATCAACGGTCGGCGCCCCCGGCAGGGTCTTGCCGTACTCCGGGTCGACGACTCCCGGCGTACCGGATCCGGCCTGGTCGTCCTTGCACCCGGCCAGCACGAACACGCCCACGGCCAGGCCGGTGGACTGCAGTGCGACGCGGCGTGACAGCCGGAGGGGTTCGATCTGCACCCCGGAACCCTACCCGGTGACGGGGCGGTGATTGGCCTGGGACAAGGCGGTGACCAGAGCACCCTCTGTAGCCAGATAAGGTGGACTACTGCTCTCGGCCAGAACGCCGGGGCAGGTACGGGCGCACAACTGCAAAGAGAGGCAGGTCTACCTGTGAGCCGAAAGACTGACCACACGGACACCTCTGGCCTCGAGAGTTTCCTCCAGCCGATCGTCGCCCAGTTCGGCTGCGACCTGGAGGAGAGCAGCATCATTCCGGTCGGTAAGCAACGCATCCTGCGGGTGCTGGTCGACCGCGACGGCGGGATCAACCTCGACGACGTCGCCGAGGTCACCCGCGCGCTCTCCAAGGCGCTCGACGACAAAGACATCATGGGCCAGAGCCGGTACACGCTGGAGGTCTCCAGCCCCGGCGTCGACCGGCCGCTCACGCTGCCTCGGCACTGGCGCCGCAACATCACCCGCTTGGTGGCGGTCACCCTGGCCAACGGCCAGAAGCTGACCGGCCGCATCAAGACCGCCTCCGACGAGGCGGCCGAACTGGATGTCAAGGGCAAGCTCCGGACGATCGCCTACGGCGACGTGGAGAAGGCCAAGGTCCAGATCGAGTTCAACCGGCCCGCCGGCAACGACGACGACGAAGATGCACCTGCCGACGGCACGGTGGAGGAGAACTGACATGGATATCGACATGGCCGTCCTGCGGTCCCTCGAACGCGAGAAGGACATCTCCCTGGAGATCGTCGCCGAGGCGATCGAGGCCGCACTGCTGGTGGCCTACCACCGCACCGAGGGGGCGCACCAGCACGCGCGCGCCGAGCTGGACCGCAAGACCGGGCACGTGTCGGTGATGGCCCGCGAGCTCGCCGAGGACGGCACGCTGCTGCGGGAGTTCGACGACACCCCGAGCGACTTCGGCCGGATCGCCGCGACCACGGCCAAGCAGATCATCCTGCAGCGGCTGCGCGACGCCGAGGACGACGTCCGGTACGGCGAGTTCTCCGGCAAGGAGGGTGACATCGTGTCCGGTGTCGTCCAGCAGGGCCGTGACCCGCGGTCGGTGATGGTCGACCTCGGCAAGATCGAGGCGGTGCTGCCAGCCCCGGAGCAGGTGCCGGGGGAGAAGTACGAGCACGGTTCCCGCCTGCGCGTCTACGTGGTCGGCGTCCGCAAGGGCTTCAAGGGCCCGCAGATCACGGTCAGCCGGACGCACCCGAACCTGGTCAAGAAGCTGTTCGCGCTGGAGGTCCCGGAGGTCGCCGACGGCACCGTCGAGATCACCGCGATCGCCCGCGAGGCCGGTCACCGGACCAAGATCGCCGTCCGCACCCTGAACCCGTCGGTGAACGGCAAGGGCGCGTGCATCGGGCCGATGGGCCAGCGCGTGCGCAACATCATGCACGAGCTGCACGGCGAGAAGATCGACATCATCGACCACAGCGACGACCCGGCCACCTTCGTCGGGAATGCGTTGTCCCCGGCGCAGGTTACGTCGGTGGAGGTCGTCGACGCGGCCGCCCGCGCCGCGCGGGTCGTCGTACCGGACTATCAGCTGTCCCTGGCCATCGGCAAGGAGGGGCAGAACGCCCGCCTCGCGGCCCGGCTGACGGGCTGGCGGATCGACATCCGCCCGGATACCGATGTGACTGGTGAGGACAAGAAGGTAGACTGATCTCTCGGTCGGTCGACTGAGTCGTCACCACACCCTGAGGAACTGTGACAGAAACTGCAGACGCGCGCCCTGCGAAGGTTCGGGAGCGCACCTGTATCGGGTGCCGGAAACGATCCAGACCGACTGAACTGCTGCGGATGACGGTGTCCGGAGGACTTGTCCTCCCGGATCCTGAGCGTCGGGCACCCGGCCGTGGAGCGCATCTGCACCCCACGATCGAGTGTTTCGAGCTCGCTGTCCGGCGCAAGGCGTTCCCGCGGGCCTTCAAGGTCCCGGGCCCGCTCGAGGCGACCGGGCTGCGAACGTACCTGACGCAGCGTGATAATCAAGATGTACACACGGTCTGACCGGGCTGTGTGACCGACATGAAGGCGGGTCATCGACTCATGACCACTCGATGAGTGTCCACAAGTGATGGATACACAGCGATGAGTGCAATGCGATGAGCATGTACGTCAGATAACGGTCCGCGGCCCCAGGCTCGGACCAGAGGGAGAGTAGTGGCAAAGGTCCGGGTCTACGAGCTCGCGAAAGAGCTCGGAGTTACCAGCAAGGTCGTCCTGACCAGGCTGAACGACATGGGTGAGTTCGTCCGATCGGCATCCTCGACCATCGAGGCGCCGGTTGTGCGGCGGTTGGCGGAGGAGTTCGAGAAGAACCCGCCGAAGAAGCGAGCGGCCAAGAAGGCCGCCGCCAGTACGTCTGCCGCGCCGTCGGCGACCGCTCCGGTGGTCCCCGCGGAGCCGGTGGAGAAGTCCGAGCCGGCCGCTCCCGCGGCGCCGGCCGAGCGTCCGGCGCCTGTCGCCGAGTCGGCTCCGGCTCCGGTTGCGAAGGCTCCGGTCACCGAGCAGGCCGAGGCCGCTCCGGTGGCTCCGGCCGCTAAGGCGACCCCAGGCATCAAGCCGGGTCCGCGTCCGGGCCCGAAGCCCGGTCCGCGCGCCGAGACCCCGGCTGCTCCGGTAGAGGCTCCGGCCCCTGCTCCGGCAGCACCGGTAGAGGCTCCGGCCCCGAAGGTGGAGGCCCAGCCGGCCACGCCGTCGTTCGAGGCTCCGGCTGCCAAGGCGGCTCCGGCCCCCGAGGCTGCGGCTCCGGCTGCTCCGGCCGCGCCGCGTCCGGCTGCCGACCGTCCGGCCTCTGATCGTCCGGCCTCCGACCGTCCGGGCCCGCGCCCGGGTGGACAGGGTTCCGGCCAGGGTTCTGCGCCGCGTCCGGGTTCGGCTCCGCGTCCGGGTGGCTCCGCGCCGCGTCCGGGTGCACCGCGGCCCGGTGGCAACGCACGTCCGGGTGGCCAGGGTGGTGCCCCGCGTCCGGGTGCGCCGCGTCCGGGCAACAACCCGTTCAGCTCTACGCAAGGCATGCAGCGCGGTGGCGCACGTCCGGGCCCGGGTGGCCAGGGCGCCGGTCCGGGTGCTCCGACCCCGGCCGGGATGGCTCCGCGTCCGCCGGCGGCCCGCGATGGTGGCGGCCGCGACGACCGGCGGGGCGGCACTGACCGTCCGCCGCGTTCGGGCGGCGTACCGGGTGCACCGCGCCCGAACCCGGCGATGATGCCGAAGTCCTCGGCCGGTACGTTCACCGGTCGTCCGTCCGGCCCCGGTGGGGGCGGCGGCGGTGGTGGCGCCGGTGGTCGTGGTCGTCCGGGTGGCGGCGGCGGTCCGGGTGGACCAGGTGCCGGTGCACGTCCGGGTGGCGGCGGTGGCGGTGGCGGTTTCCGTCCCGGTGGCGGCGGCGGCCCGAGCGGTCCTCCCGGTGGTGGCGGCGGCGGTCGTCCGGGTCCGGGCAACCGGGGCCGTGGCGGAACGCAGGGTGCCTTCGGGCGTCCGGGCGGTCCGGCCCGTCGTGGTCGCAAGTCCAAGCGCGCCAAGCGCCAGGAATTCGACAACATGCAGGCCCCCGCGGTCGGCGGTGTGCGCGTCCGGCACGGTGACGGCGAGGTCGTGAAGCTGGCCCGTGGCGCGTCCCTGACGGACTTCGCCGAGAAGGTCGGAGTCGACCCGGCGTCGCTGGTGCAGGTGCTGTTCCACCTCGGTGAGATGGTCACTGCCACCCAGTCGGTCAACGAAGAGGTCCTGCAGCTGCTGGGCACCGAGCTGAACTACGACGTTCAGGTCGTGTCCCCGGAGGACGAGGACCGCGAGCTGCTCCAGTCGTTCGACATCGACTTCGGCACCAACGAGGGCGACGAGGGCGACCTGGTCAAGCGGCCGCCGGTCGTCACCGTCATGGGTCACGTCGACCACGGTAAAACGAAGCTTCTGGACGCGGTCCGCGAAGCGAACGTCGTGGCCAAGGAAGCCGGTGGCATCACCCAGCACATCGGTGCCTACCAGGTCACCACCACCGTCGACGGCGAAGAGCGCGCCATCACCTTCGTCGACACCCCGGGTCACGAGGCGTTCACCGCCATGCGTGCTCGTGGTGCGCAGGCCACCGACATCGTCATCCTGGTGGTCGCGGCCGACGACGGCGTGATGCCGCAGACGATCGAGGCCCTGAACCACGCCCGGGCGGCGAACGTCCCGATCGTGGTCGCGGTGAACAAGATCGACGTCCCGAACGCGGACCCGGCCAAGGTGCGCGGTCAGCTGACCGAGTACGGCCTGGTTCCCGAGGAGTACGGCGGCGACACGATGTTCGTCGACGTCTCGGCGAAGGCGCGGATCAACATCGACGGGCTGCTCGAGGGCGTCGTACTGACGGCGGACGCGTCGCTGGATCTGCGGGCGAACCCGAACATGCCGGCCCAGGGCATCGCGATCGAGGCCAACCTCGACAAGGGCCGTGGTCCGGTGGCGACCGTGCTGGTTCAGCGCGGAACGCTGCGGGTCGGCGACTCGATGGTCGCGGGACCGGCGTACGGCCGGGTCCGGGCGATGCTCGACGAGCACGGTGTCGCGGTCGAGGAGGCGACTCCGTCGCGTCCGGTGATCGTGCTGGGTCTGACCGCCGTGCCGGGTGCCGGTGACAAGTTCCTGGTGGTGGACGACGACCGGATGGCCCGGCAGATCGCTGAGAAGCGCGAAGCCCGGGCTCGTGCGGCCGCCAACGCCAAGCGTCGTGCGCGCCGGACCCTCGAGGACTTCATGGCCTCGATGGAGAAGGGCGAGACGCAGGAGCTGCTGCTCATCCTCAAGGGCGACGTGTCCGGTTCGGTCGAGGCGTTGGAAGACGCCCTGGTCCGGATCGAGGTCGGCGACGAGGTCAACCTGCGCGTCATCGACCGCGGTGTCGGTGCGATCAACGAGAACGACGTCAACCTGGCCATCGCGTCGAACGCCGTCATCATCGGCTTCAACGTGCGGCCGGCCGGCAAGGCCGGGGACGTGGCCGAGCGCGAGGGTGTCGACATCCGGCACTACTCGGTGATCTACGCCGCGATCGACGACATCGAGGCGGCCCTGAAGGGCATGCTCAAGCCGATCTACGAAGAGGTCGTGCTGGGCCAGGCGGAGATCCGCGAGATCTTCCGCTCGTCGAAGGTCGGAAACATCGCCGGTTGCTGGGTCACCAGCGGCCTGATCCGCCGCAACGCCAAGATCCGGTTGATCCGGGACGGCGCGGTCGTGGTGGAGAACGGCGAGCTGTCGTCGCTGAAGAGGTTCAAGGACGACGCGTCCGAGGTCCGCGAGGGCTTCGAGTGCGGTCTGACCGTGAACAACTACAACGACATCAAGATCGGCGACGTCGTGGAGTCGTTCGAGCTCCGCGAGAAGCCGCGGAACTGAACCAGGTGACGGCCCGCTGAGGGCTGTCGAGGAGTAGCGTCCGGAGAGACGGTCAAACGTCTCTCCGGACGTTTTTCATGAATGAGGGAGTGAGCCCTGATGGGCGAAGCAAGGGCCAAGCAGCTGGCCGACCGGATCCAGGTGCTCGTCGCCGAGTTGCTGGAGCGCCGGGTCAAGGACCCGCGGCTGGGGTTCGTCACCGTGACGGACGCGAAGCTGACCGCCGATCTGGGCGAGGCGAGCGTCTTCTACACGGTGTACGGCAATGAGCAGGACCGGGCGTCCACGGCGGCCGCGCTGGAGTCGGCCCGCGGGCTGATCCGCAGCGAGGTCGGCAAGGCGCTCGGGTTGCGGCGCGCGCCGAGCCTCGCGTTCTACCTGGACGCGATCCCGGAGACCGCGGGCCAGATCGAGGAGTTGCTCGAGAAGGCCCGCCGGGCCGACGCCGAGGTGGCCAAGGCCGCCGCCGGTGCGAAGCCGGCCGGTGACGCCGACCCGTACAAGAAGCCCCACGAAGACACCGAGGACGAGCAGGACTGAGGGTGCCTGAGTTCACACCGTCCTCGGACGGCATCGTCGTGGTCGACAAACCCGCGGGGATGACGTCGCACACGGTCGTCGCGAGGATCCGGCGGCTGGCAGGTACCCGCAAGGTGGGGCATGCCGGCACGCTGGACCCGATGGCGACCGGCGTCCTGGTCGCCGGTCTCAACCGCGCGACCCGGCTGCTCGGCCATCTCCAGCTCGCCGACAAGTCGTACGACGCCACCATCCGCCTCGGCGCGGTGACGACGACCGACGACGCCGAGGGATCGGTGGTGTCGACCGCGCCCGTCGACGGTGTGACCGAGGAAGCGATCAGGACCGCGGCGGCGGCGTACCAGGGTGAGATCTCGCAGATCCCGTCGGCGGTCTCCGCGATCAAGGTCGACGGCAAACGTGCCTACGAACGCGTCCGCGCCGGCGAAGAGGTCGTCCTGAAGGCCCGCACGGTCACCGTCTCGCGCTACGACATCGCCGACATCAGGGTGTCGGAGTCCTGGATCGACCTCGACATCTCGGTCGACTGCTCCAGCGGCACCTACATCCGTGCCCTGGCTCGCGATCTCGGTGCCGATCTCGGTGTCGGCGGCCACCTGACCGCACTTCGCCGTACCAGGGTCGGCTCCTTCGACCTGACCGCGGCGCACACCCTCGAGGCGCTCGCCGAGGACTTCGTCTGGCTGCCGATCGCAGATGTTGCCGCCGGCACCTTCCCCCGGTACGACGCCGACGCGGAGCAGGCCGCCGCGATTCGGACCGGCCGTCCGCTGCCCGGCCTGCAACTGCCCGCCGGCCAGACCGCGATGTTCGATCCCACCGGCACCTTCCTCGCCCTCTACGAACCGCACGGCCCACTGGCCAAACCCACCGCAGTCTTCGTCAGCTGAACCGGTCGGCGCGCGAGACGAGGTACTCGCGTTCCACCTCGTTCTCGGTCAGGGCGGCTGCTTCGCGGTAGAGGGCGGCTGCCGTGGTGGTGTCGCCGGTGAGCTCGACCAGGTGGGCGCGGACGGCGCGTTCGCGTTGGCGGGTGAGTGGATCTTGGGCGAGGCCGTGGCGAGTGTTGAGGTCGTCGAGGAGGGCTAGCGCCCGGGTGGGGCCGTAGGCCTGGGAGACGGCGACGACTCGGCTGAGGCGGATCGGAGCTGTCGGGGTGAGCCGCTCCAGCCACAGGTACAGCATGGCGATCTGCGGCCAGTCGGTGTCGCCTTCGGCGGCGTGCGTGGCGGCGATGGCGGCTTGGAGTTGGTACTGCCCGGGTTCGCCTCGGTTCCAGACGCTGTCGATCAGGTCGGTGCCTTCGCGGATCAGGTCGGCGTTCCAGCGCGTGCGGTCCTGCTCTTCGAGGGGCACGAGTTCACCAGCGGGACCGGTTCGCGCCGTACGGCGGGATTCGGTCAGGAGCATCAGCGCCAGCAGCCCGATGGCTTCGGGGTCCGGGAGGGTGGCGACGAGTAGCCGGGTCAGGCGGATGGCCTCGTGCGTGAGGTCGACGCGGGTCAGGGCGTCGCCTGCTGTGGCGGTGTAGCCCTCGTTGAAGATCAGGTAGAGCACCCGCATCACTGCGGCGATCCGGTCCGCGCGGTCTTCGTCGTCCGGAGCTGTGAAGCGGGCACCGGCTTTGGCCAGTTGCTGTTTGGCCCGGCTGATCCGGGTGCCCATGGTGTTCTCGGTGGCGCCGTACGCGTGCGCGATCTCGGTCGTCGTCAGGCCACCGACCGCGCGCAGGGTCAGTGCGACCTGGCTGGTGGCCGGCAACGCCGGATGACAGCAGAGCAGCAACAGCGTGAGGCTGTCGTCGGTGTCGGACGGCGGTTCCACGGAACCCCGCCGTACAGGCTCGGCGAGCTCGGCCTCCTGCTCGCGGCGCCGGCGGGCCTGCTCTGAGCGGAGCAGGTCGACCATCCGCCGGTAGCCGATCCGGATCAGCCAGCTGCGCGGGTTCTCCGGTACGCCGTCCGTCCAGGCGCGGGTGGCCGCGAGCAGCGCCTCCTGGACAGCGTCCTCGGCGATGTCGAAGCGGCCGAACCGCCGGACCAGCGCGCCGAGGACCTGCGGCGCCTCGGTGCGCAGCAGGTGCTCGATCTGTTCGCTCGGTTGGTTCACGCGCCGAAGTCGTCGCCCATGATCGGGCGGATCTCGATCGGCTCACCGAGTACGTCGACGATCCGGCCGACGATCTCGACCGCCCGCTCGTGACTGGCGACCTCGATCACGGCGAAGCTCGCGAGGACCTCTTTGAGTTCGGCGAACGGGCCGTCGGTGGCGACCACACCGTCCGCGCCCTTGCGGACCGTCGTACTGACGACCGGATGACCGAGCCCCTCACTGGTGACGAACTCACCGGAGGCACGCAGCTCCTCCTCGAACTTCTGGTACACCGCGAACGCCGCCAGCGCCTCCTCGGACGCGGTATCCGCCGTGGCGGCGTCCCAGGCGGCGGCGGGCGTGTAGCTGAGCAGCAAGTACTTCACGATCAACCTCCTTGGTGAGCCGGAACGGTATCCGGCCTCAAGGGCTTACACGGGGCCGAAGGCCGGATCTCGACGGCCTTCGTTTGTGAGCCACATCACATCGCGGGGTTGTCGAGAGCCTGGTTCCACCTCCGAGGTAGCGGTGAATTCTGACCCACTGAACTTCGAGGAGACGACATGAACGACAACGTGCAGCCCAGCAACGACCTTCAGGCTCTCGACCGGCTGGTCGGCACCTGGTCCGTCACCGGTGGTGTCGAGGGCACCGTGCGGTACGAGTGGATGCCGGGCAAGTTCTTCCTGCTCCAGCACGTCGAACTGGTGCAGTACGGCCAGGTCATCACCGGGTTCGAGGTGATCGGCAACCTGCGGCCGTTCGGTGAACCCGCGAGCGCGGAGGTGTGGTCGCGCTTCTACGACTCGACCGGCAACACCCTCGACTACGTCTACGAGCCCGACGGCGACACGCTCACCATCTGGGGCGGCGCCAAGGGCAGCCCCGCCTACTTCCGCGGCACGTTCACCAACAACGGCGACACCCTCGCCGGCGACTGGGTCTACCCCGGCGGAGGCGGCTACCACTCCACCTCCACCCGCATCACCCCCTGACCCCCAACC
>NZ_SMKA01000576.1 GCF_004348455.1 Kribbella albertanoniae | reverse complement strand
GGATGAGCGAGGAGGCGGGGTTCGTCGTCGGGGTTGACCGGCAGGCGGTGATGCGGCGGCGGGAGATTGTCAGCACGGTGTTGCGCCGGGGTGCCTGGGCGACGCTGGGGATCGGCGCCATCGGCATCGTTGGCGCGGTCTACGTGCTGGTGACGCTGCGCTACTCGGGGCTCTGGCCGTTCGCGCTGCTGCTGATCCTGGCCATGCTGCCACTGGTCGTCAGTACCGTGCTCGCCCTCCGCCTCGACGCCGAGCGCCAACGCTGGTACGCCGCTTTCCCGCTCCAACCGGTCGCGATGCGGATGTCCGAACGCGGTCTCGAACTCGCCTGCGACGGCGCCGGCTACCCGGTGATGCTCCCCTGGGGAACCGTCCAAGGCTTCCGCCAGAAGAAGCTCTTCGGCCAGTACATGCTCGAGCTGGCCCTCGCTCCGGGGGTAGGCGCCACCACGGCCGGAGTCCGCGGCCTCGACCAGCCCGCGGTACGCGCGGTAGTCAAGCCCAGCCCCCTCCTGCACCCCATCGGCATGTTCCTGGTCAAAGCCCTGGACCAGCCAGTCCACGTCATAGACCAGGCCCTCCAGCACTACTCAGCCGGCACCGCCGCAGTCCGCCACTGACCCGACCCTCCCCACCCCACTCC
>NZ_SMKA01000575.1 GCF_004348455.1 Kribbella albertanoniae | reverse complement strand
GGGCAGCCTTCCACCTGCGGGGATATCCCTCGAGTTGGGGGGTTGCCCAGCCAAAATTTCAGGGGGCAACCCACCGGCTCGATAGGCAACCCCGCTCGCCCGCCCAAGGACTAGGCCGCTCGGACCGCGTACACCCGGCTCACCCGCACGCGGCGCACCAGAGCGCCGTACCAGCAACGTCCGAAGGATCCGAGGGCGTGGTCTCCGGAACTTCGGACGTTAATCGCTGCTCGGAGTTAACGTCCGAAGGATCCGCAGGCCCTCTCAGACGTCGGCTTCGATGGCGAAGGTGTTGCCGTCCGGGTCCTGAAACCAGGCGATACGCCCACCGCCGGCCCGGGCAGTGATCCCCTTCGCGTCGTATTCGAGCTGGTCATAGCGAATGAACTCGACGCCGCTCGCTGTGAGTTCGTCAACGATCTCCTCGATGTCGTCGACATACCAGGTCGCCAGCGTGGCCGGACTCTTCCCAGCGGTATCGGACTGATACACGTTCAGCGCCGGTCCGCCACCAGCCCCGTAGGTCCGACTCCCATCAGCAACATGAGCGCTGGGCCCGGACTCCAATGCCCGCAAGCCGAGCTTCCCTTCGTAGAACGCGACCGCCCGGTAAAGGTCAGACACCGCGACCGAAGCTCGAACTCGATACGCGCTCAGAGGCATAAGCCACCCTATCGCCC
>NZ_SMKA01000574.1 GCF_004348455.1 Kribbella albertanoniae | reverse complement strand
GGCAACCCAAGCCGCCTGCAACGGCACCAACCCATGAATCCCAGCCCCCACCGCCCCCCGAACATGCACAGCATCAGGCTCCCGAGCCGCAGCAGCCTGAGCCGGCAGAACGGACCGCGCAAACCACCCCGCCAACGCAGCCGTCGTCACCTCGGCCACGCTGCTCCGTCGCCTCCAGAACCCACCCTGTTTCCGGCCGGAGGTTGCTGCGGTCAGCGCCGCGCTCACAGCCAAGCTCAGCCGGGCCGGCGTCGGCGTACCGCCGTGGACTTCGCCTCGGGAGAGCGTGGTGACGGCGAGGATGTGGGCGCCGACAGCGAGGGCAGGAGCGAGCGCTCGCCGCCGTTCAGCACCCGCACCGACCAGTACGTCGAGGGCCCGCGCGGACGCCATCACCGCCGGTCCCGCGACCGTGTTCTTCGCGACTACGTCGTACGTCCAGGCGGTGGCGGCCAGCGCGGCCGACGTGGCGAGCGTCGACCGGCCACCACTCAACGCCGACAACACGAGCCCACCCGCAGTGAGCCCAGCCGCGAGGTTGAACGCAGTCTGCGCAGGCACCCGCCCCGACGGAATCGGCCGCTCGGGCCGCTCAACCGCATCCAGTTCACGATCGGCCCAGTCGTTCAACGCCATCCCGGCCCAATAAATGCAGATCGAAGAAGCCGACAACCCAACCGCCCGCC
>NZ_SMKA01000573.1 GCF_004348455.1 Kribbella albertanoniae | reverse complement strand
GGGTGAGCAATGCGCGCATCGGCAGGGCTCCGGGGTAGAAGGAGAGGACGCCGGGGACGTACTCGCCGGGTCGGGCCGGGAGTGGTTCGAGGGGACGGCCGGCGGCGGCGAAGTTGAGGATCAGGCCCAGGCGGCCGGTTGTTGCCCCGCGCAACCACACACGGCGGACGGTGAGGCGGTCGTCGGGCTCGATCACGCGGCCGAGGACCAGCCAGTCGTCCTCGACCTTCTCGCCGTCGGCCAGCACCCGGGCGGTCTCGACGTTCCAGCCGATGCGGGACTGCACGGTGTCCGCGAGTGCGGGTGGCAGTTCGGGGAGCCGGGCATGGGCTGCGACGATCAGGTGGATGAGGGACAGCTCCTCGAGCAGCTCGCCCGGCCAGCCGTGTCCACGCCCGACGACTGCGGCAGCACGCCGTACCGCCCCCGCGACGCCGGGTGCCTGCGCATCGACCATCCGGGCGGCCAGTCGGCTCAGCTCGGTGTAGGCGCGCTGGTCGAATCCACCCAGCCCCTGCCGCACCTGGTCGTCCAGCCAGCTCGCCAACTCCGCCATACCGGCCGACACCCGATCGGCCCGGCGCGACGCCCGCTCCTGCGCAGCCAGCGGGTCAGCAACCTCCCCCGGCTTCCGCTCCGGCCGCTCGGTCCGCTTGCTCACCCACGAGTCAACCCACTCCGGCTCCTCGCCCGGCCGAACC
>NZ_SMKA01000572.1 GCF_004348455.1 Kribbella albertanoniae | reverse complement strand
ACCCCAACCACCGCACCGCCCAGCCACCCTGTCTTTCAGCTCGGCCGGACGCGGCCGAGCTGGGCACGTCCCCGGCCGAGTCCTTTCGGACCTCAGCCCACTCGACCGTCCAAGGCGGCCGACTGAACCAGAGGTGGGCCGAGCAGGTGGCTGGGCCGGATGGCAAGGCCCGGCGACCGCGGCTCCACACCGCCGTGGGCTGACGGGCTACGGCTGAGGGTGCGTGATGCCTGAGGTTCTGCGTTAGTCGGTAATTTTTGGGTGCTAGATGACCATTTCTCTCCGACTAACGCACCCCGACCGCCTCGGGGACCCGGAGTCGTGGCACGGGAGCCACGTTCAGCGCCCACCAACCAACTGACGCCCCATCGAACGGTCGAACCGTGCTCAAGGCGCACGACGACCTCACCTTGAGCACCCCTCAACCGACTTCTGGCCGCACAGATGGTTGGCCTGTGCTCAAGGTCGGGCGGTCGGCTCACCTTGAGCATCCATCGGCCACCGTTTAGCCGCACAGATGGTTGGCCCGTGCTCAAGGTCGGGCGGTCGGCTCACCTTGAGCATCCATCGGCCACCTTCTGGCTGCGCGCATGGTTGAACCGTGCTCAACGTCGTACCGGCTCGTGCGGAGAGCCCTCAGGCACCCGGGCTTGGGGAGCACTGCAGCCACGGCTGGCCCGCGTTTGGGCTTCGGGCGGGGCTCTC
>NZ_SMKA01000057.1 GCF_004348455.1 Kribbella albertanoniae | reverse complement strand
CCCACGGGCCGGTCGCGGCGCCGCCGAGGTCCTGATCCTTCGCGTTCGAACAGGCGGAGAGCATCAGCGTGGCTCCCGCTCCGAGCAACAGACGTCGTCGAGACAGCATCGCGGAGCACTCCTTCACGTGATCGATAAGGCAAGGCTTACCTTAGATCACAGCTCCGGCTCTAAGTTATCCACACCCGTATCCCCAGCTGTGCACACCGTTTCGGCCGACTTATCCCCAGGTTGACCCCAGGTTTTCCACCGTTTCCACCGCAAACTGGCCCAAATCTGTGGATAAATCAGGTTTTGCCGACCATAGTTTCCACACCGTTCATCTCAGGCTGGCGCTCTACGTACAGCTATGCGTATAGTTGTACTTATGCCGAACAAGACGATCTACGTGTCGGACGACGACCTGCCGCTGTACAAGCGCGCCCAGGAGCTGGCCGGCAACCTGTCCTCGGCGATCTCGATCGCACTCCGCCGGTACGTCGAGCTGGAGGAAGGCAAGTTCGAGGGGTACGACGAGATCACCGTCCGGGTCGGGCGCGGATCCGGACGCAAGCAGCGCTTCTCCGGGGTGCTGCTCGCCGAGGGCGGCCGGTCCAGCAGCACCGGCTACGAGGCCTTCAAGGTGTACCGCAGCCGGAGCGGGAAGTTCGTGTTGCACGCCGATCGCAGCGCACAGTTCTCGATGGGCGCCGACGACGAGAAGTATCTGACCGGCTGGCGCTCCTGGGTCGGCAACTGGAGCTCCGACCAGTCCTGGAGCATGGCGCAGGGCGAAGCCACCCTCGAGGTCGTCGAGACCGTCGAGGAACTGCGTGACCTGATCCCGGACGACCTCTACGCCCTGGTCGAGATGGCCGCCGACCAGCCCGCGGTGGAGGACCTCGACATCTAGCTCGTCCCCACGACCGAACATCCCGGCGCCTTCCACAGGTCGGCCGGTAGTTCTCGCACACCCTTTTTCACCCACACCACACCCCAGGGCGGCGGCAGCCTGCCCGGAAACAGGAACAGTCATGTCTGCAGCGATCGAAGCCCTCGGACTGCACAAGTCCTACGGCGACAAACTCGTCCTCGACGGTATCGACCTGACCGTTGCCCAAGGCACCATCTTCGCCCTGCTCGGGCCGAACGGGGCCGGCAAGACCACCGCCGTACAGATCCTGTCCACGCTCATCACCGCGGACGCCGGTCAGATCCGCGTGGCCGGGCATGACCTGTACGCCGATCCGGACGCGGTCCGAGCGGCGATCGGTGTGACCGGGCAGTTCTCGGCCGTCGACGGACTGCTGACCGGCCGGGAGAACCTGATCATGATGGCCGACCTCTACCACCTCGGCCGCCGGGCCGGCCGGGAACGGGCCGACCGGTTGCTGGAGCAGTTCGACCTCGTCGAGGCCGGCGGGAAGCTCGCGATGACGTACTCCGGCGGCATGAAGCGCCGGCTGGACCTCGCGATGACGCTGGTCGGCAGCCCGCAGATCATCTTCCTCGACGAGCCGACCACGGGTCTCGACCCGCGCAGCCGGCACAGCATGTGGTCGATGATCCGGGAACTCGTCGCCGGCGGGGTCACCGTGCTGCTGACGACGCAGTACCTGGAAGAGGCTGATCAACTGGCCGACCGGATCGCCGTACTGGACCATGGCCGGCTGGTCGCGCAGGGGACACCGGAGGAGCTCAAGCGGCTCGTGCCCGGCGGCCATGTGCAGCTGCGGTTCAACTCACCGGAGGAGTTCACGCTCGCCGGTCAGGTGCTGCCGACCGCTCTACCGAACGCCGAAGCCCTGACTTTGCAGGTGCCGAACGACGGCAGCGTGCACGCGCTCCGCGACCTGCTGACCCGGATCGAGGACGCCTCCCTCGAGGTCAGCGAACTCACCGTCCACACCCCCGACCTCGACGACGTCTTCTTCGCCGTCACCGACCACTCCCAGCAGAAAGTTGCCAGCTGATGAGCACGACCTCGTACGCCGTGGCCGACACCGCCACCATGTTGCGCCGTAATCTGCGGCACTCCCTGCGCTATCCGTCCCTCGCGGCGGGCGCCATCGGGATGCCGATCATCATGCTGCTGCTGTTCGGTCTCGTCTTCGGCGACACCTTCTCGGCCGGGATCAACGGCGGCGGCTTCGACTACCTGGACTTCCTCACGCCGGGGCTGCTGCTGATGTCGATCGCCTCCGGGACGATGTCACCCGCGATCGGCGCGGCCGTGGACATGACCGAGGGCATCGTCGCCCGCTTCCGCACGATGGCGATCTACCGGCCGTCGGTGCTGACCGGGCATGTGCTGGGCAACGTGATCCTGACGATCGTCAGCCTGACCCTCGTGGTCGGCTTCGCCGTCCTGATCGGGTTCCGCCCGAACGCGTCGATCGGGGACTGGCTGCTCGCGGCCGGACTGCTGATCCTCGTGACCATCGCGCTCACCTGGTTCGCGATCGCCCTCGGCCTGATCAGCAAGACGGCCGAGGGCGCGAGCAACATCGTGCTGCCGATCAGCTTCGTGCTGCCGTTCCTCAGCAACACCTTCCTGCCGCTGGAGGCGATGCCGAGCGGCATCCGCTGGTTCGCCGAATACCAGCCGTTCACCCCGATCATCGACTCGCTGCGACACCTGCTCCTCGGTACGCCGATGGAGTCCGGCTCCGGCTGGCTGGCCATCGCCTGGTGTGTCGCGATCACCGTCGTCGGCTACTTCTGGGCGCAGAAGAGCTACAACAAGGGCACTGCCGCCTAGGAAGGTGCTCCCAGTTGGTTGGCCCGGGTGCGGACATGCGCGGGCACCAGCAGGTCGCAGTCCGAGTTCGTGATCGGCTCGCCGGCGACCACCCGGAGCGGAACCACGCCGGTCCAGTGCGGGAGGTCCAGGTCGTCGGGTTCGTCGTTCGCCTCACCGGAGCGCGTCTTCACGGACGCCTCGGTGAGGGTGAGCGCGAGCACCGACGTCTTGGCCAGCTCCTTGCGATTCGGCGCCCGGGTCCCGGAGGAACGCCCCGGAATCAAGTGGTCCACGATCCGATTCAGCCCGTGCAGCTTCTCCTCCGGATCCGTCACCAGCCGCGGTACGCCGAAGATCACCGCCGACCGGTAGTTGACCGAGTGATGAAACGCCGACCGCGCCAGCACCAGCCCATCAGCATGCGTGACCGTCACACACACCGTCTGCTCCGGCGCCGCCACCACACTCCGCGCCGCCACCGACCCATGCAGATACAACGTCCCGTCCGGCCCACGATCCAGGTCCACCCCATAAGCCGTCGGCAGCACCAACGGCGCCCCGTCCATCACCACACCCAGATGACAGAACATGCCCTCGGCCAGTACGTCGTACAGGGCTGACCGCTCAGTCGCGGCACGCCGCTTCTCCCGGCGCAGTGAAGTCCGGGCGGTCGGTTGCAACGGCGTGATCGTCATAGGTCCAGCGTCGGCGACGAGTGGCCTGGTGACACGGTCCATTTGCCGACGAATCGGGTAGTCCATTCCGCTTACGATCAGCGTATGCCGATGGACAGTTCTCTGCCGCTGGTGGTGAATCGGTCTGGTGGTGTGCCGCTGCATCTGCAGGTGGCTGAGCAGTTTCGGGCGGCGGTGGTGGATGGGCGGCTGCTGGCTGGGCATCGGTTGCCGTCTACTCGGGAGCTGGCGCGGCAGCTCGGGGTGTCGCGAGCGGTGGCGCAGTCGGCGTACGACCAGTTGCATGCTGAGGGGTGGATCGAGGGACGGACCGGGGCGGGCACGTTTGTGACCGACGTGGCGCCGCTGCGGCCGGTAGAGCGGCGGCGTACGACGTTCCATCCGGCGCCTGACAGCGATCTGCTGGTGCTCCGGCCCGGGATCCCGTTCATCGACCCGACGCCGGATCCCGGCTGGCGGCGCGCCTGGCGGGAGGTGTCCGCACAATCACCGCCTCGCGGGTACGACGATGCTGCCGGCCTGCCCGCGCTTCGCGTCGCGCTGGCCGAGCATGTCGGACGGGTGCGCGGGATTGCGTGTGGACCGGAGAACATCCTGGTCACCAACGGCACCGTGCACGGGCTGCGCCTACTGCTCGCGGTGACCCGGCGGCCAGGGGAGCGGATCGCGATCGAGGACCCCGGGTACCTGAACGCGGTGGTCGCTGCGCACGACCACGGCCTCGCAATCGTCGACGTACCGGTCGATCGGGACGGGCTGCAGGTGTCGGCGCTGACCGACGACCTGCCTGCGGTCTACGTGACGCCGTCCCATCAGTACCCGCTCGGCGGCCGGCTCCCCGTTGCCCGACGCAACGAGCTGATCCGGTGGGCCCGCCGTACCGGGGCGATGCTGATCGAGGACGACTACGACAGCGAATTCCGCTTCGACGTCGCGCCGCTGCCGGCCCTTGCCCAGCTGGACCTGGACCGCGTCGTCCACCTCGGCACCCTGTCCAAGACCCTCAGCCCGGCGCTGCGCCTCGGCTGGCTGGTCGCCTCCGACACCACCGTCGACCGCCTCGCCTTTTTCCGCGCGAACTCCGGCGACTGGCCCGGCTGGCCCATGCAGGCCGCCCTCCTCGCCATGCTCCGCGACGGTTACCTCGACCAAGCCATCCGCAAACACCGCCGCCGGTACGCCGAACGCCGTACCCACACGTGTTCCGTCCTCGCCCCCTACGGCCGGGTGATCGGACAGGACGCAGGCCTGCACATCACCCTGCTCCTGCCCGACCACCTCGACGACCGCGCCATCTCCGCCCAAGCCCGCGCAGCCGGCGTCACGGTAGGAGCCCTCTCCGAGCACCGCCGTTCGATCCCAGGCCCACCCGGCCTCGTCATCGGCTACGCCACCCCCACCACCGAACACCTCCACCAAGCCCTGACGATCCTGACCGAAGTCCTGATTCGAGCAGGCTCGAAAGGCTGAACGTCTGCACCAGCTTCCTGCCACTCTCAGGGAATGACTCGTCGCGCCGGCCTGGCACTACTCGCACTTGCTCTCCCGTTACTGATACCTCAAATCGCCCACGCGGTACCGGCGGAGATGTGCCTGCAGCACCCGCTGGCCGCCGTGTCCGGCCTGACGGGAGTGGGCGCGTCCGGGGCCGCACCGGCCGGACGGTTCGTGGTGGGATCAGGTGAGCGTAGTGACGGTCGACAGAGCGTTGTCCGCTGGCATGACGGCGTACCGAAGCAGCTTGGCGTGACCGGCGGTTGGGCGCACGCAGTCGACGCCAGCGACGACGGACAGATCCTCATCACCACCGACGCAGCAAATCTGCGCTACCGCGACGGTGCGGCCGAGCAACTCCCAACACCCGCCGGGTACGCCGACGCGCGGCTGAGCGCGATCGACAACGCGCACGGTCTGGCCGTCGGCTACGCAACGGACGCGGACGGTCAGAACGGTCACGGTGTGGTGTGGAGCGCGGCCAACGAGCCCCGGGTCCTCCCGGTCCCGGCCGGGTTCAACCACGCGGTCGCGAACGACATCGACGACGACGGCACCGTGGTCGGCATCGTCCAGGACTGGGACTGGGCCAACGCCCGCGTACGCGCCCAGAAGGCGGTCTTCTGGCGAGCCGACGGCACCGTCGGCACCCTCCCCACGTCAGGTCCCTACCCGGAAGCAACCGCCGTCCGCAGCGGCACCGCAGTAGGCACCGACGTCGGCCAAGCCGTCCGCTGGGACCTCACCACCACCGGCACTCCGGCCACCGCGATCGCCCCCGGCAAAGCCACCGCCCTGAACGACCGCGGCGACATCCTCATCGGCACCAACGCCGCCATCGCAGGTCAGGGCCTCCGCCCGTTGGAGCAGAAAGACACCGGCGGCGCCTCCGGCATCTCCCCGGCCGTCATCACCAACACCCGCCAGCTCTACGGCACCGACGGCTACACCCAGCAACCAGTCCGCTGGAACTGCAACTGACCTACGCCGACTGAGCTTTCCGGAACTGGTCGAGATTGAGCTCGACCTCGGTGCCGTTCAACGTCACCACGATCCGGGGATGTTCGGCGCCGGTCGCGTGCAGATAGTCCGCCAGCGTCGACAGCAGCATGTCGTGGTGACGTTCGACCCGAGAAACCACCGCCTGGCCGACGCCAAGCTTCTGCGCAAGCTGAACCTGCGTCAGGTCCCCGGCCCGCCGGATCATCGCCAGGTTCTCGGCATACAGCCGATCCATCTCCTCGGCCTCGACCTCAAGCTCGGCGACGCGTGCAGCCCTCTCTGGATCGGCGAGCAGCTCGTTCAGATAGTCGTTGCCACGCTCGAAGCCGGCCGGGGTAGCGTCGTTGTCGGTCATGCCTGTCCCCTCATCTTCTCTCGTTTCCACTGATCGATGAGCCCGTCAGCGCGCGCCCCGACGGAGTTGTAGAACACGTCGCCGATCCGGGCCTTGTCACCTGCGAACACCGCAACAACCACCGTGTCTGAGTCCGGCGGGAACCAGCAGATAAGCCTGATGGCGATACCTGCTCGATACGGATGGGAGACTCGCCAGACGGGATAGCGCTTGGACTGCCGAACCCACCGGAGTCTCGCCGTCTCGTTCTCGGGGTCGGGCTCTTCCTTGAGGTTCCGGAGATAGTTGAGCTCCAGCGAGACCAGGTCGAGCGTCCGTTCCGCACGTTCGTCCCCTTTCTCCGCTCGAGCCTCGAGGTCACGGATCCATACGCCGAAGTCGGCTGGCCATTCGATCTGCACCCGCGAACTATGACACCGTCACCATATACCTCACAAATCATATCGGATGCGCTTGTGGATAACCACAGGCTTGCAGAACTGTTACCTGCCGACGATCGGGCGCTCGGCGTTCCAGGTGAGTTCGGCGATGTGCATGGTTCGGCCTCGGGGGTCTGCGCCTACTTGAGTTGGATCCCAGGCGTGGTAGACGAAATAGTCGTGGCCGCCGGTCGAGAGGACCATGTTGTGGCCTGGGCCGCCGGGGCCCGAGAGGATCGGGTCGCCGGACTTGATGAAGGGGCCGAGGGGAGTGGGGGCTACGGCGTGACCTACCGCGTAGTCCGGTTTGTCGAAGGCGTTGGCTGAATAGAAAAGGTGGTAGAGGCCGTTGCGTTCTAGGACGTAGGGGGCCTCTACCAACGCACCTTCCCAGGGGAGGGTTTGTTTGATGAGTCGATGGGACGCGCCGGTGAGGGTGAGTCCGTCATCGGAGAGTTGCTGGGCATAGATCCAGGTGTCGACGCCGATGGCGTTGCCGTCGTTCTTCCAGTAGAGGTAGTTGCGGAAGGGGGAGGCGTCGATCGAGCCGCCTTCGTCAGACTGGCTGATCAGGGGATCTAGCGATTTGTCGACATAGGGACCTTCGGGGTTCGTAGCGACTGCGACGCCGACTGCCTGGTGGCCGGTAGCCCGGTCGGCGGAGGTGTAGTACATGACGTAGCGATCGGGGCCGTGGGCAACTACCTCGGGGGCCCAGACGCGGCCTGGGGTGGTCCACGCCGGCAACGTGGGGAGCGCGTCGCCGACGGGCTCCCAGGACTGAAGGTCGGTGGACCTCAGGGTTTGTACGTTGCCGAGTGGGCCGTTCGTCGCGAAGGCGTAGAACAGCTCACCTGCGGCCAGGACGAACGGGTCGGCGAAGTTGCCGGCGTAGACCTCCACGTCACTTGCTCTCGTAGAACCGCAGGTAGTCGAAGGTCGCGACCGGTGCGGGGTTCGCGCCGGTGAACTCGCCGTGGGCGAAGAGACCGAGCTTCGCCGGGGCCGACAGCACCCACGACGCACCCCAGGTCCAGTTCTTGCCGTCCACGCTGGTCCCGGCCTGGTAGACGTGTTCGCCGGCCGCGTTCTTGTGGTAGGCCAGCCGCATCCACTCCGTCGGCGCCGAGCGACCGATCGCGGCCGCACCGTAGCTCGTCGCGCCGTCCGACGGTCGCGCCACCAGCTCCCGCCCGTACTCGTTCTGCCGCGTCTTCCAGATCGCCACGTTGCCGAGCCGCGCGAAGTCGCTGTCGCTCAGGTACGCGATCATCCCCGCCTGCTGGTAGTTGCGGATATCGCCCGCCCCGGTGTCGAGGTGCAGCTTGGTCTCCGCGATCCAGCTGTCCCCGGCAGGCGTGTTGTGGAACAGCAGTCCTGCGGTGTTACCGCCCCCGACCAGGTCCGCGTTCTGCAGCGGCCACGACAACTTGCCATCGGCAACTACTGCCTTCGCATCCGGACGCACCCACGACCAGTCCGGTCCGAGCTCACCCGAGAAGTCATCACCAGCGAGCAGCTTTCCCGGCTTCGGTACGGCGGCCATCCGTCGTACCGGCGTTGCCACCGGCCGCACGGTCAGGTTGTCCAGCTCGGCCGACCCGAGCCACCGCACCGGCGCCGCAGCCAGCTTCAACCCCGGTACGTCGACCTTCGCCTCGGCGTACACGTCACCGAGCCCGGCGTCGTTGAGGCGCGCACTCACCGTGGTACCCGACACCTGGACGATCAGCTTGTTCCACTGCGCCGGATCGAAGTCCGCCGGCAACGAAGCAGACGCCGTACGACGCCCTGCTGCGACCGTCACCTTGCCCCGAGCCACCGTCGCGACGACCTGCTGGCCACCGAGCACCGTGGTGAACGACGACCCCAGTCGAACCTCCGCCTCGACCCGGAGCGAGCCAGGCGCAGCGGACTGACGAGTCTGCGCAACACCCGAGATCGCCGCAGTCGGTCCACCCAGAGCGTCACCAGGACGCCTGGCCGCACCGACCAGACCACCAGCCGGGTCAGTCGCGGTGATGCCCAAACCCGAACCCGTGACAGGGGCGGGCACCGGAGCCTCGGAGGGACCGGCACCCGCTCGGGTCCGCGGCCAGCCGTCGATCCAGTCGATCCGATCGATCAGCATCGGCCGGCGGTTGATGCCGAACGGGTCGGTCAGCCAGGCCGCGTTGCGGTCGATCGCGTGGTAGACGATGTGGTCCTGACCGGCCGCGTCCGTCATGAACGCGTGGTGCCCCGGGCCGATCCACTTGTTGCCGTTCTGCGCGATGACCGTGGTCCCGCCAACCCGGGACTCCGTCATCGCGACCCCATCGGCATCCAGGAACGGACCCTTGGGAGAGCGAGAGCGGCCGGCGAAGACCGAGTAGCCGGTGGTCGGGCCCGCGCAGCAGTTCATCGACGAGGCCATCAGGTAGTAGTAGCCGTCGCGATAGACGACGTACGAGCCTTCGTAGCGGTCGCCGATGGTGACCTGGGTCGGTTCGCCGACCGCGTGCAGGCCGTCCGGGGTCAGCTCGGTGACCGAGATGCCGCCGTAGAAACCGCCGTAGTACATGTACCGCTTGCCGTCGGCCGCGGTCAGCAGCGCGGGGTCGATGGTGTTGTACCAGCCACCGTTCCCATCGGACTTCGGTGTGACCACCGGGCCGTCCGATACGGTCCATGGCCCGGTCGGCGTCGGTGCGGTCGCGGCACCGATCGCGAAGTCGCTACCGGGGTTGGCCAGCGTGTCGGTGACGGTGAAGTACATGACGTACTTGCCGTCGAAGTAGCGGATGTCCGGCGCCCAGAAGAACGAACCCGGCGCCGCCCAGTTCGGTTTGGTCTGCTCGTTGAAGACCGTGCCCAGGTACTCCCAGGAGCTGAAGTCCTTGGTCCGCGCCATGTGCATCAGCCCGAAAGGACCGTTCGAGACCAGGGGGTCCGAGGTGGCGTAGGCGTACCAGTAGCCGTCCCGGCCCTGGATGACCGATGGGTCGGCGAAGGTGTCCGCGAAGCTCGACGAGATCGCGTTGGTGGTGGTCGGTGCAGGTGCGGCAGTCGCGGCCGACGTACCGGCGGCAACGGCGGCCACAGCGAGCGCTGCGGCCAGGAATCGTTTGGGAGGCACGGGCAGGGGTCCCCTCTCGGTTCACACGGTGAGCTGAATCAGATGCCACGAAGCCGGTGGCAGCGTGGCGGTGCAGACGCCGTCGACGATCTCGGTCCCCTCGATCACCCGGGGTACCACCCGGTCCGGATCGTCGGCCGTGTTCACGGCGGCGCGGTCGTCGTCGTACAAGGCCAGGTGCCGGGCAAGTCGCAGGCCCCCGACCGGAATCTGCAGATCGATCTTGTCGGTCTCGCTCCGGTTCACCACGAAGATCGCGATCTCGCCGGTCTTCTCGTCGTACGTCGCCGTGCTCCACAGCGCGGGGACGCGGCCGAACGAGGCCGTGTCGATCTCCGGTCCGTCACTGATCGCGGTCTGTAGCACGGTCGGACCGGCGTACTTCGCGGTCAAGGCGAACGGGTGGAAGATGGTCTGCCGCCAGGCGCGGCCGCCGGGCTCGGTCCTGATTGGGCCGATCACGTTGACCAGTTGCGCGAGGCAAGCGATCTTCACCCGGTCCGCGTGCCGGAGCAGCGTGATCAGCAGGCTGCCGACCACGACCGCGTCGTCGACCGTGTACGTGTCCTCGATCAGCGGACTCACCTCACGGATGCCGAGGCCGAGCTCACCGGGGAAGTCCGACTGGCGCCAGACGTTCCACTCGTCGAAGGACAGGGTGATCTCTTTCGAGCTGCGCTTCAAAGCCTTGACGTGGTCGGCGGTCGCGATCACCGACGAGATCATCCGCTCCATGTCCTCGGCCGCGGCCAGGAAACTCGCCGAGTCGTCGCGGGGTTCGTAGTACGCATGCAGGCTGATGTGATCCACCAGCTCGTAGGTGCGCTCGAGGACGACCCGCTCCCATTCGCCGAACGTCGCCATACCGGAGTTGCTCGATCCACAGGCGACCAGCTCGAGATCGAGGTCGACCCGGCGCATCGCGTTCGCGGTCTCCTCGGCCAGCCGCGCGTACTCCTCGGCGGTCTTGTGGCCGATCTGCCAAGGCCCGTCCATCTCGTTGCCCAAGCACCAGACCTTGATCCCGTACGGCGCTTCGTGGCCGTTCGCGACCCGGCGATCGGGGAGCTCGGTCCCGGCCGGGAGGTTGGTGTAGGAGAGCAACTCGACGGCCTCCTTGATCCCGCGGGTACCGAGGTTGACCGCCCAGACCGGTTCGACCCCGGCCTTGCCGGCCCAGGCGACGAACTCGTCGGTGCCGAACTGGTTCGGCTCGATCGCCCGCCAGGCCAGGTCGAGTTTGCGCGGCCGCTGGTCCTTCGGCCCGACCCCGTCCTCCCAGTCGTAGTTCGAGACGAAGTTGCCGCCGGGATAGCGGACGGCGGTCACCCCGAGCTCGCGGACGAGCTCGAGGACATCGGAACGGAACCCGTCCGGATCGGCGGCCGGATGTCCGGGCTCGTAGATCCCGGTGTAGACGCAGCGACCCATGTGTTCGACGAACGAGCCGAACAACCGCCGGTCCACCGCTCCGACGACGAACGCCGGATCAACTACGAGCCGCGGCATGAAACCTCCACCACTAGAGCATTACAACGTTTACCGTGGATTCTTACAACGATTGACATCCGCGGTAAAGGGCTCACCCGTCGAGAGCGTGGCACACTCGGTCGACAAGCTGAGGATGTCTGGGAGCTCCGCGCCGTAGCGAGCAAGTGCTCGGTGCGGTAGCTCGGCGTGCTGGGGCGGAGGCCTCGATGCTTTTCCATCGTGGTCTTTGCACCAGTGCGGCGAGGTGCCGTGCCGAGTGCTGCGCAGTAGGCGTGGGGTTCCCAGACATCCTCTGAGTGACAGGAGGTATCAATGGCGACCAGGCTGAGTGATGTGGCGGCGCGCGCCGGGGTGTCGGTGAAGACGGTGTCGAACGTGATCAACGACTATCCGCACATCACCGCGCACACCCGGGCCAAGGTCGAGGCCGCGATCGCCGACCTGGACTACCGGCCGAACGTGAGTGCCCGCTCGCTGCGCAAGGGCCGCTCCGACTTCATCGCGCTGGCGATCCCGGAGATGGCCTCGCCGTACTTCGCCGAGCTCGGGGCCGCGTTCTCGCGGGCCGCCAAGCGCCGGGGGATCACCGTGCTGATCGAGCAGACCGAGGGTGAGCCGGCCGCCGAGCAGATGATCCTGGACGGGATGCGCGGCCAGCTGATCGACGGCATCGTCTTCTCCCCGATCACCAGTTCACCGGCCAAGATCAGCGCGGCCGTGGGCAGCGGCAAGCCGATCGTCCTGCTCGGCGAGCGGACGACCGGTGGCACCTTCGACCATGTCGCGGTCGATTCCGTCCAGGCGGCGTACGACGCGACCACGCATCTGATCTCGCTCGGCCGGCGGCGGATCGCGGCCATCGGTGTCGGTGGCGGCGGCGCGTCGGGGACAGGGGCCGTACGGCGTCGTGGGTATCGGAAGGCGTTGAAGGCGGCCGGGTTGCCGCACGATCCGGAGCTGGAGCTGGCCGGGACGGGGTACCACCGGCTGGATGGCGCGGCCTCGATGCGCGCGCTGCTGGAGCTGCCCGAGCCTCCGGACGCGGTGTTCTGCTTCAACGACCTGCTGGCCCTCGGCGCTCTGCGCACACTCGCCGACGCGGGCCTGTCGGTGCCGGACGATGTGGCTGTCGTGGGCTTCGACGACATCGAGGACGGCCGCTACCACTCGCCCTCATTGACCACGATCTCGCCGGACAAGGAGTGGCTGGCCGACCAGACGGTCGCGCTGCTGCTCGAGCGGATCGCCGGGAGCGGTGAGGCTGCGCGTCGCAACCTCACCGTCCCTTACACGTTGGAGATCCGGGAGTCGACCGCCGGTCTAGAAGGCCGCTGAGCAGGCCGTCAGGTTGGCGGTGACACTGCCGCCACGGGCGACGGTGACCGAGCGGGTCTCGAGGACCTGACCGGTCGGCCGTTCACAGGTCAGCGTCCACGACTCCGTACCGCCACCGTTCTGGATGGTGATCGGGCGCGTGGACGGGTTGGTGTGCCACGTGTAGGTGCCGTCGGCTGGCACGATCATCGTGGTATCGAGGACGTCGGGCAGCAGGGTGCCGTTCCACGTCTTGGTGGTGAAGGACTTCTTCAACCGCAGTACGGCGCCGGCCGGGCCGGTCCCGGTGACGACGGAGTGCCGGGCCGGGTTGATGGTGGACTCGGCCGCGAGCAGGTACGCCGCACGGTTGCCCTTGCCCGCCGTACTGCCGGATCCGAAGTAGTAGTTCGGGACGTTCGAGAAGGCCGGGTGGAAGCTGCTGCCGTGCTCGAAGGTGAACCCGAGCCCACCGGTCGCGTAGTACGACCAGTCCTCGGTGGTGCCGGTGGTGTCGTACAGCTGGTACGACTTCTGGCTGGTGTAGGCGTTCTGCGCGGCCATCTGGTCACCGAGCGCCTTGTACATCGTCTCGTCCGGGGTGTTCGCGGCGGCGGCGTAGCCGGGCGGCCGCAGGACGAGGTTGGAGTACGTGTGGTTGGTGATCAGTGTGGTCACCTGGTGCGCGGACACCAGCGACTGGATGTTGCGGGTCTCCGGCTCACTGAACGCGCTCGGACCGCGGTAGGTCTCCGAGGTCGTGCTGGTCGACGCGCCCGGGCCACCCCAGAAGCCGGAGTAGTTCCGGTTCGGGTCGACACCGCGGGACTGGTTCGTCGACTGCGCGCACTGGCCGGCCGTCGGCAGCTGACCGTTGGTGATCCGGCAGTTCTTCCGCTTCATCTCGTAGCCGAGGGTCCGGCTCAGGTTGAATCCGTCCGGGTTCACCACCGGAACGATGATCACCTTGGACTTCTCCAGGATGTTCGTGATCCGGGTGTCGACGCCGTCGTTCTGGAGCAGGTCGTAGGCGAACTCGATCGTCAGCTCACCCGACGGCCATTCGCGCGCGTGGTGCAGCCCCATCATCAGGAACACGGGCTTGCCGCTGCTGGTCGCGACGTTGTGCGAGATCTCCAGGCCCTGCACGGTCCGGCCCTCGAGCGACTTCTCCTTGAGGTTGATCAGCTTGGCCTTGGTCGGGTACTGCTGCGCCAGACTGGCCATGTTGCTGGTGAAGTCGGCCAGCTGCCGGTACGCCGTCCGGCCGCTCGGCAAGGTGGCCAGAACCGCCTTGTTCCGCACGGCTTGCGCGTACTCGGCGTCGGCCTTCTCACGCTCGCGATCAGCACCTTCGAGGTCGTCTTCCAGGACCGACCAGGTGAATCCGGCCAGCGTCAGCAGCCGGAGATCACTCTTGCCATAGGCAACAACATCGGTGTACGCCGGTCCGGCCGACTCGGCCAGGTCGAGATCCAGGCTGGTCAGCCGCTTACGGTCGGACTGCTTCGGGGTGTTCACCCGGAGCAGTTGAATCAGCTCGTCGTTCTGCTCTGCCACGGCCTTGCGGTCCGGTGGCGCCGAGGCCTGCACAGTGGCAGGCAGTTGGCTCCCGGCACCGACGGCGAGAACCGCCGCCAGTGCGAGGGGAACGAGTCGAGTCCATCGGGCGGGACGGAACACGATGACCTCCAGTAGTTGAGGCATTGCATGCGGTAACTGGAGGGTAGAGGTCGCACCGCCCCCGGGGAAGCGATACTCCCCGCGGCGAGGGCTAACCTTCGCCGGAGCAGTGCGGCCTCGAGGTCGCACTGCTCGTACGGCAAGGTTCAGCCGGCCTTGCGGTCAAGGAGGCGCTCGATCCGCTCCAGCCGGTCGATGATTTCAGCCGGCTGAATCGCGTCTCCGGAAACGTAGGCAGCGAGCACTTTCCGCATCAGGGCTGTGTGCCGGATGTGCTGCTGGCCTGCTTCCACCTTGAGCGCATCCACCAAAGGCTTCGGCAGCCGCAGGGAAGTGGTGACCATCGGCGGCTCGACCCACTCGCCGTCAGCCATCTCCGAACCGGTGTCGTGCGTGTCGTAGTAGTCGGCGAGCGACTCAAGCTCAGCCTCGGGCCGTGGCAACTCCTCATTCATCTGATTCATGTCAACGCGCCTCCCTCTGGAAGGACTTCTTCTCGGCTCTGGTCATATCGCGGGCGGTGATAATGAAAGCCGTCCCTGGTGAATCCTCGACCGCGACCACGAGGAGAAATCGCCCCGCGTACGTCCGGCCGTAACAGAGCAGAGATCCGCTTCTTCCTGCTCTTTGGTAGTAGGGACGTTCAAGGATGGCTTCGCGGACCTCAGCGATCGTTACATCGTGCCGGGCGATGTGCGCCGTGGACCACTCGCTGTCTTTGACTTCCAGGAACACCAGTCAAATGTAATGCGTTCGCATTGCGTTGACAAGGCACGTGCTGCCGGAGTGCGGTGACCGCGCTCAGCGTGGTGTGAGCCAGCGGGTTACTGCGGGGAGGGTCTCCTCGAGGGACGGGAGGTGGGGGTGCCACTTCGTTTCCCATTCGAGGGAGAGTGGGTAGTCGGTGCCTTCGAGCGCCTGGAGCAGGTCCTGGATCGGGAAGTCGCCGTCCTCGATCGCGACCGGCCGGTAGTTCTGGGTCGAGTCGCTCTGCTTGATCTGGACGAACTCCAGCCACGGCTGCAGCAGCGCGAACGCCTCGGCCGGCGTCTCGCCGTGCGACCAGGTGTGCGCGCTGTCCCAGATCACCTGCACGTTGTGGCCGGCGACGTTCGAGTCGATCAGGCTCAGCAGGGCTGCCATCTTCCGGCCGGCGGAGTGCGAGTCGTGGGTCTCCAGCAGGATCCGCGACTCCTTGGGCGCGGTCGCCACCCGGTCGAGCGCCCGGATCTCGCCCGGAGTGGGGGAGTCCGCCGTACCGGCGTCGTCGCTGGGTTCGTCACCGGGGAACACTCGGACACCACGCGCGCCGAGGTCGGCAGCGAGCTCGAGGTGTGCCTCGAGTGGCTGCTCCTCGACCGCGCACAGCTTGACGTAGCTGCTGACCGCGAGAATCTCCAGACCGGCATCCTCGATCCGGGTGCGCAGCTCGCGGCGCTCGGCCGACGTCAGTCCGGTGTGGGTGAACTCGTCGGGTGCGGTCCGCAGCTCGAGTCCGGTGATTTTGTTGCTCAGGGCAAGCTTCAGGACCTCGTCCAGGGGTGCGCCGTGGCACCCGAGGGTGGAGAAGGCCAACGACACGGTCAGGTCCAGCGACACGATCAGGTCCAGCGACGACGCGGGTGGGTCCGCGGGCCGGTCGGCGGCTCGGGCTGGCTCGGCTCCTCCGGCGTGTACGTCGGGTACTCCTCTGCCGGCTGCTGTCCGTACGACGGCTCGGTGCCGTAGCTGTAGCTGTCGTACGACGAAGTCGGTTCAGTGGTGCTCGAGTACTCCGAGCCGCTGTACGAGGTCGGGGTGTACGCGTCGTACGCCGGAGCTGCCGGAGCCGGCGGCTCGTAGGCGCTGCTCGTGTAGTCCGAGTTGTACCCGTACTGCGTCGAGTCGTAGCTGCTGGTGCTCGTGTACTCCGAGCTGTACGACGACGTGTAGTCCGTCGCCGGCGTCTCGTAGGACTGGTAGCTGGAAGGCTCGTACGACGAACTGCTGTAGTCCGAACCGTACGAGGGGGTCTCCGGGGTGTACGACGGCTCCGGACCATACTCGGGGACCGAGGGAAGCGGCTTCGACGGGGTCAGGAAGTCGTCCTGCGGTGCCAGCACCGGCGCGGGCTCGTAGTACCCGGCCGAGGCAGCAGTCTGGTGCGACTGCGACGGCGGGTAGACGCTGTGCGGCTCCTGGATCACCGACGGGCTGTCCACCGCGACCCGAGCGGCCCTGCGACCAGCGCGCGCAACGGGCGCGGGCTCAGGCTCGGGTGCGGGCTCGATCGACGGCAGTGCCGAATTCTGGGCCGTCGAAGTCAGATAGTCCGAAGTGCTCTCGTACGACGTGTAGGGCTCGGAGTAGCTGCTCGCCCACGACGGCTCCGGGTCGGCCTGCTGCTCCGGCTGGTACGCGTACGGGTCCGGCTGGATGCTGGTCCGGGCCGGCTCGTCACTCATCCACCGGCTCTTGGCCGCGGCCAGAGGGTCCTCGTCGGGCGTCGAGCCGAGGAACTCACTCCAGGACGGCTTGAGCGGCTGGTACGCCGTCTGCTCGGTCGGGCTGCTGGTGTCGTCCTGCCAGGTCGACACCGCGTCGAACTGCTCGGTCGACGGACCGGCATCGACCTGCTGCGCGTTGTCCTGCCAGCTCTCCGCCACCGGGGCGAACGGGCTCCACTTGGGCGCCTCCTCGGCCGGCTCGTCCGCACCGAACGGGCTGCCACCGGGGAAGGACCCCGCGGCCGCACCGTCACCTGGGAACGCACTAGCGGCGGCCGCAAACGGGCTGGCGGCAGGCGGAGCGGCTTCTGCGGCGAACGGGCTGCCTACTGGCGGTGCGGCGCCGCCGCCGGCCAGCTGCAACTCCGGCTGCCGCTCGAGCCGCCGGGTCGGCGACGAGACCAGACCGGCCTGGGCCGAGACCGCAATCGGCTCGGCGATGGCGGGCTGCTCGTCGGTGTCGTCGTTCGCGTACGTCGGGACCGCGGTCAGCTTCGGCTCGCGCTGGTCCCACCACGGGGTCCACTCGCGCTCGGTCTGCATCGCGGTGATCTTGCGGATCACCAGGGTCGCGGCGACGGCGGACACTCCGGTCAGCACCAGCGACGCCGTACCGGCGAAGGCGATGCCGCGCAGGGAGCCGACCGACGCCTCCATCCACATCAGGAAGCGGCGGACCACGACGTCGAACGTGAGAGCGCCGATCCAGGCGACCCACCACACGGAGGTGAGGGTCGGCGTCCTGAATCGGCGCAGGTCGTCCGCATAGACGGGGGTCTTCGAGTCGCTGGCGAGCCAGACGTCGTCGACGATCTGCTTCGGGTACCAGAGGTTGGGGCCGGGGACGAACCAGCTGGCCAGCACCCAGCCGTGGCTGCGGCGGTGGTCGGCCTGGCAGAACACCTCGGAGTTGACCCGCGCGCGCCACAGCCAGATCACGAAGACCACGGCCGCGGCGACGGAGATGATGACGTTCGGGATCGCGGTGAACTTCGCGATCGCGTCGGCACGATTGAGATCCGCGTCGTCGACGTTCGGCATCCCACCCAGGTAGCGGTGGACCACGGAGTACGTGTTCCAGTCGGACCAGGTGGAGAGCAGGTGGGTGACAGTCGACGCGCCCAGCAGCCCGATCGCGATCTTGCCGACCGTACCTACCTGCTGGAACTCTTCGGTCGAGTGTGGCGCCCACTCATCGTCGGGCTGCTGTACAGCAGACAGCACTGCTGGTTGCGGGTGGCTCACGTCGTGCGTCCCTCGCGTTGCCGGAACTCCGTCTGTTAGTCGGTTCGGCCAGAACCTGCCCCCGCATGACCGAGCCACATTGATACCACGAAGTAGGTACGCCAAGGGAGCCGGTCCCAGCACGGAGGGTATCGACTTAACGTGTTCTTTTCGTACGGCCATCACCACTTGTAACGACGAATCCGACAGTGTGTAACGGTTTGCTTTACCGCGCAGGAGGTTGGAAGCGTCGAGATGGCTGATCGACCGACCACCAAGGCACCCACGGCCGGTTCGTCTGCAGGTCGTCGATGCGTGCGATCAGCTGTACGGCGAACACCGCGGCCACCGACGTGGACAGCGCGGAGACGGCCGACAGGATCACGTTGGTCCGCAGATCCCCGACCGTGTTCGCGCCACCGAGGACGCCGCGCTGCACGATGTTGCCGGAGACCAGACCGACCACCCAGGTCAGCCACCAGGCCCAGACCAGCCGCGTACCGGGCAGGTCGCGCAGCGACTCGGTCTGCGGCGGCGTCCGCGGGTCGCTGGCCGCGACGATGTCGTCGACCACCTGCTTGGGGTACCAGAGGTTGACCACCGGGCAGATCCAGCTCCCCAGCACCCATCCCCGCGTGAACCGGTGCTCACCCCGGCAGAACATCTCCGCGTTCCACCGGACCCGCCACAGCCAGACGATGAACACCGCGGCCGCCGCGAACAACGCGATCCCCGAGACGATCCCCAGTGACCCGGAGAACAGATCCGCCTCGGCCAGCCGATCGGGATCGTCGCCGTACCGATCGAGGGTCCGATAGGAGTACCAGTCCGACCAGGTGGTCGCCCAGGTGGTGATCGTGACGACGCCGATCAGCACCGAAGAGGCCAGGCCCATCGTCCGCTCGGAACTGAACCATCGGTCCAGCGGCGGTTGCGGCGGCCGGCTCGGCATGGATCAGATGTAGCACAACACCGCGTGACCGAGCGAGGACATCACGTCGTCGCCCGCGGAATGTCGGTGCCACGGTGGAGGATGGTGGCATGCGCTGGAGTGTGGTCGATTCGCCGATCGGTGAGCTGTCGCTCGCTGTGGACGAGACCGGTTTGTGCCGAGTGACGTTTCAGCGGCTCGACCGGCCGGCCGAGACCGATCCGCTGTTGACCAGGACCGCGGAGCAGCTCGCGGCGTACTTCGCCGGCGAGCTGCAGGAGTTCGACCTACCGCTGTCTGTGCGCAGCGGGACCGAGTTCGAGCGCGCGGTGTGGACCCAGCTCACCCGGATCCCGTACGGCGAGATGCAGACGTACGGCGATGTCGCCAAGATCGTGGCGGGCGATGTCGGTGCTTCCCGGGCCGTCGGGACGGCCTGCAACCGCAATCCGCTGCCGATCGTCGTGCCCTGTCACCGGGTCGTCGGGGCCGGCGGGAAGATGGTCGGTTTCGGTGGTGGCATCCCGACCAAACGGCATCTGCTGGAGCTCGAGGCACGGGTCAGTTTCGAGACCCTGTGGTCCTGACCGAGCACACAGCGAAACCTGACGAAGATCTGACACCGACATAGCCCTTTGCGGCGCGCCTCGTTGGACCTGGCAGGACTACCGTTGCTATCAGCGATCGATCGATCACCGAAGAATCAAACGATTCAGCCAGTGATCGGGCCGGCCGCCCTCCCACCTGCCTCGGAAGACGCCCACATGACGAAGACTCGCTCGATCGCCCACCCCCACCCCGATCTCGGCGCCCTGATGGACAAGAGCGCCGAAGACTGGTCCGCACCCGAGATCCAGGACGCCGCCCGCGCGGCGCTCCAGATGCACGCGCCGGACCGCGAGCCGCTCACCCGCACCAAACGTTTCGGCATCGTCCCCTGGATGCATCGCAACCACGCGCTCTGCACCCACTGCGGCGGCACCTACCCGTGTATCACCCACCGCTACGCCACCCAGCTCCTCTCCGCCGGCCGCTACACGATGGCCGCGACCCACGGAGAGCCGCACCCGATCTGAGAGCGCGTCTGGGAACTCCGCGCCGTAGCGAGCATGTGCTCGGTGCGGTAGCTCGGCGTGCTGGAGGGGAGGTCTCGATGCTTTTCCATCGTGGCCTTTCCTCCAGTGCGGCGAGGTGCCGTGCCGAGTGCAGCGCAGTAGGCGGGGAGTTCCCAGACGCGCTCTAAGGCTCCGGCGAACGACACGAAGGCCGCGACCCCATCGGGATCGCGGCCTTCGCCGTTGCGGTACTTCGGTTCAGGAATCCGAGGGCTTGGTGTCCGTCGACTTCCTGGTGGTGGTGGTCTTCTTGGCGGCGCCGTTCGACGAGGCCTTCACCTCGGGCTTGGCCTCGTCGGCCTTGGCAGCCTCCGTCTTGGCCTTGACCTCGTCAGCCTTGGGGGTCTCCGCCTTCGGAGCCTCCGGCTTCGGGGTCTCGGTCTTGGCCGTCGTGTGGCCGTTGGAACTCTCCGACCGCGGTGCCGCGGCAGAGCTGTAGTCACGGCCGCTGGTCGGCGTCGACTGCCAGGCCGGCTCCGGCGGGGTGAGCAGCTTCTTCACGGCCGCGGCAGCGAGCGCACCGAGGCCGAGCAGCAGCACCGCCGTACGGAGCTTGTGGCTCTTCTTCGGTACGTCGACCTCACCGCGCAGCGCGGCCTTCGTGGCCTTGCCCCGGCGCGAGGTCTCCTCGACCACCGGCTCGGCGGCGGCCGCCAGCGACGCCAGCGCGGCCGACACCTTCGGCAGCACGTCGTCGTTGAACCGCTCGCGGGCCTTCTCGGCGGCGTGCTCGGTCGCAGGTCCGACCTTGGACAGCGCATCGTCGATCCGCGGTCCGGCCTTCTCGACCGCGACGTGGGCCAGGTGCGCGCCACGCTCGACAGCCTTCTCGGCGTACGGCGACACCTTCTCCCGTGCGGTGCCCACGGCCGGGCCGAGCTTCTCCGATGCCGATTCGGCGAACGGCCGGACGCGGTCCTTCGCGATGTCGATCCGGCCCTTGGACTTCCTCAAACCCACAGTTCCCTCCATGGACGCACTGATACCGCTCTGGACAAATCCGGTCTCATCTGCATCGTACGCGTACCCACCTGTCAAACCCCCGGTACCACGGAATCTTGGGTGGACGTGACAGGATCGATGGCGTCAGATGTAACTACCGAGGAGTGACTCCCGTGGCCGAAGAGCTGTACGCAACCCTGCAGACGACGATGGGTGACGTCGTCATCCGGTTGTTCCCCAACCACGCACCGAAGACCGTGGAGAACTTCGTCGGCCTGGCCGAGGGCACCAAGGAGTGGACGGACGCCCAGACCGGGCAGCCGAGCCACGAGAAGTTCTACGACGGCCTGGGCTTCCACCGCGTCATCAAGGGCTTCATGATCCAGGGCGGCTGCCCGCTCGGCACCGGCACCGGCACGCCGGGCTACTCGTTCGACGACGAGATCCACCCGGAGCTCCAGTTCGACCGTCCGTACCTGCTCGCGATGGCGAACGCCGGTATCCAGTTCGGCAAGGGCACCAACGGCTCGCAGTTCTTCGTGACCGTGACCCCGACCCCGCACCTGAACCGCAAGCACACGATCTTCGGCGAGGTCGCCGACGACGCGTCGCGCAAGGTCATCGACGAGATCGCGGTGGTCCCGACCGCCGCCGCCGACCGGCCGATCGACCCGGTCGTCATCAACCACGTGGTCATCGAGCGCAAGAACGCCTGATCCACCCCCGCGGGACCGGTCACCGGACCGGTCCCGCCGCCTTCCCCCCGGAGGACCCGCCGTGACGACCGCTTCCGTCTGCTACCGGCACCCGGACCGGCCCGCCGGTGTCCGCTGTCAGCGCTGTGACCGCCCGATCTGCCCGGACTGTATGAACAGTGCGGCGGTCGGCTTCCAATGCCCGAGCTGCTTCAACGAGGGCGTGAAGTCGATCCCGAAGACCCGGACGTCGCTCGGCGGCATCCAGCGCGGTAATCCCCAGGTCATCACGATGACCGTGCTCGCACTCAACGTGCTGGTGTTCATCGGGGTCCGCGTCGGCAGCCCCCAGGTCCTGAACGACCTGGTCCTGTTCCCGATCCTGGTGGAGACCGAGCCCTGGCGGCTGCTCACGTCGGCCTTCACCCACGTGCAGATCTTCCACATCTTCTCGAACCTGTTCATGCTCTGGCAGATCGGTCCGCCGCTGGAGCAGATGCTCGGCCGGCTGCGGTTCACGATCCTGTACCTGCTGTCCGCGCTCGGCGGCGGCATCGCCGTCTGGCTGATCAGCGCGCCCACCTCGGCAACCCTCGGTGCATCCGGCGCCGTCCTCGGCCTGGTCGGCGCCCTGCTGGTGGTCAGCCGCGCCCGCAACCTCGACGTCACCTGGATCCTCGGCTACGTCGCCATCACCGCCGTACTGTCCTTCCTGATCCCGAACATCTCCTGGGAAGGCCACCTCGGCGGCTTCGTCACCGGCGCCGCAGTAGCCTGGCTCTTCCTCCAGGACACCAACCGCCGCCGCAAGAAGTCCCGCGTCTAACTGATGGTGTGATCGGTACGCCGAGGCCCGAACTCGTCGGCGTGATCGAGCGGCTCCCCGTCGAGGTGCCAGCTCCAGCTCGTGGTCGGCGTGATCCGCAAGTACGGACCCGCACCGAACTGCCCTGGGCGGGTCACCACCTCGGCTGTCCCGTACACGCGCAGGAAGCGCGGCGACCACGGGTCGACCGAGACCAGGTCGTCGATCACGAACGCCACCTGCTCCTGCCCCGCTGCGACGTTACGCAGCTTGCGGGTCCGGGCCGGTTCCATCGCCCCGCCGATGTAGAAGTACGTCCCGTCGTACTCGAAACCCACCGGAACGACATCCGGCTGCCCGTCCGCGCCGACCGTGGCCAGCCGGGCGAGCGGCTGGGTCTTCAGGTAGTTCAGTTCTTCCTCGGTGAATGCCATACACTCAAAGTACAACGAACGTTGTACTAACCCCAAGGGGATCCGGTGGCCCGAAGCAGCAAGCGGCAGGACGTGCTCGCCGGTGCGTTGACCGTGTTCGCACGGGACGGTTATGCGCGAGCGAGTATCGACGTGATCGCGGCCGAAGCCGGCGTGTCGACGCGGACGCTCTACAACCACTTCGGCGACAAGGCCGGGCTGTTCCAGGCGGTCATCCAGGAGAGCGCGACCCGGGTAGCCGCCGCGCAGTTGGCCATCGTCGAGAGCCACCTGACCGAGATCACCGACCTCGAATCCGACCTGGTCGCGTTCGGTATCGCCTGGCGGACACCGATCCCGGACTTCGCCGAGCACTGGGCCCTGGTCCGGCAGGTCAACGCCGAGGCCGGTCACATCCCCGAGGACGCGATCGACGCCTGGCAGGAGGCCGGACCCCTCGCCGTACAGCGAGCGATCGCGGACCGGTTCGCGGCCTTCGCCGCCGACGGTCTGCTCCGGCTCGACGACCCAGTGCGTGCGGCGCTGCACTTCGCGCTACTCATCTCCGGATCCAATCTGTCCTACCGTGGAGGACCCAAGCCCGACCTTGCCGACACCGTCACCACTGGCGTGCACGCCTTCCTCCATGGGTACGCCGGCTGATGCGCTACCGCTTGTTCGGTCGCACTGGACTCCGCGTCTCCGAGCTGTTCCTCGGCGCAATGCGCTTCACTTCGGCCGAGCAGGCCCGCCCGATCATCGACCTGTACGCCGAGTCCGGCGGCAACGTGATCGACACCGCCGACGCCTACGGTTCGAGCGAAGACATCGTCGGCGAGGTCCTCACCGGGCGCCGGGACCAGTTCGTGCTGGCCTCGAAGTACTCGCTGCCGCGGGACCCGCACGACATCAATGCCACCGGCAACCATCGGAAGAACCTCCGGCTCGCGCTCGAGTCCAGCCTGCGCCGGCTCGGCACCGACTATCTCGACATCTACTGGGTGCACTACTGGGAGCGGCACACTCCGATCGAGGAGACGCTGCGCGCGCTCGACGACGCCGTCCGCGCCGGGAAGATCCTGTACGCCGGAATCTCGGACGCGCCGGCCTGGCTCGTCGCCCGTGGCAACACCCTGGCCGAATGGCGGGACTGGTCGCCGTTCGCGGGCCTGCAGGTTCCGTACAGCCTGCTGCAGCGTGACATCGAGCGCGAATTGCTGCCAATGGCGGAGGCGTTCGGCATGACGGTCGCTGCCTGGGCCCCGCTGGCACATGGCCGACTCACGAAACCCGCGGCCGACGACGCCGTGATCAGCGCTGTCCACAAGGTCGCCGCCGAGCTCGGCGCCACCCCCGCCCAGGTCGCCCTCGCCTGGACCAGGATCCATTCGCGCACTGTCCATCCACTCGTCGGCGCGAGCTCACCCGGCCAGCTCACCGACAACCTCGGCGCGCTCGAACTCCAGCTGCCGGACGACGCCGTACAGCGACTGGAGGCAGCCACCGGCTTCGCGGTCGGCTTCCCGCAGGACTTCATCACCGACGACATGCTCGACCCCGACCGCATCGACGGCCGGCGAACCTGATTTGAGGGCTAGGCCACAATTGGCGCTCGGTTGGATCAAAAGCCGTGACACCTTCCGGCCGGGGCGCGTCTAATCGAGGCACGTCCCGACGGGGGACCCAGGCGGTTAGGACAGTTCGATGAGCCCACGAGCAGTGGACAAACGCGCCCGGCCCGGCAACGAGCCGGACGCTTCGTCAGCGGAGACAGAGTCATTTGAGAACGAGGCAACTGTCCCCGAACTCGTGCCAGAGGTATCGCTCATGCAGAGCCGCGTCATAGGCCTGCTGCACGGTGCCACCTCCCGCAACGGCCTCAAGGAGGAGCAGGTGCGAGGCCTCGGGGGCGTGCATCCCGGTGACGAGGCCGTCGACGACGGCAGCGGGGTGGTCGGGACCGAGGACGAGGTCGGTCCACCCGTGCGCAGCGACGACTGATCCGTCGGCCGCGACCGCCGACTCGATCGCCCGGACCGCCGTGGTTCCCACTGCCACGATGCGACCGCCGTTGCCCTTCACCCAGTTCACCAAACGTGCGGTGTGCTCGGGTACGTCGTACCGCTCGGGCAGCGGCGGTTCGTGGCTCTCCAGCGAGGAGACGCCGCAGTGCAGCGTGATCGGCGCGATCAGCACGCCCTGCGCCGCCAGCCGGCTCACCAGCTCGAAGCTGAACGGCCGGGCCGCACTCGGCATCTCCGCGCTGCCCGGGTCCCGGGCGAACACAGTCTGGTACGACGCGATCGGCCAGCGCTTGTTCACATAGCTATAGGTGATCGGGCGCCCGTGCCGCTGCAGGTAACTGATCATGTCCGTTACCGGCGGCTTGGCCCGCCACAGGCGGTTGGCCCCCGGCTGGTGCGGAGCCAGCAGAGTGAGGATGCCGCGTGGCAGCTCCACCTGGTCACCCGCCGTACCGCCGAACGTCGGCTCGCCGCCGTTGCGCAGCTCGACCACCCAGTTGCCGTCGTCGAGCGCAGTGGAGAAGTGCACGACCACTGGAGCCATGCAGGAGTTGGTGATCCAGGTGCCGTCGACTGCGGCCGGCAGCGTCCCGGAGGTGTTCACCAACAACAGATCGCCGGGCCGGAGGTGATCACCGATCCGATCGAACCGGGTGTGCGTGACGGTCGACCCCTCCGCGACCAGCAGCTTCACCTGGTCCCGCGACAGCCCTCTGGCCTCTGGCGGTTCAGTGGCGTTGAGCGAGTCAGGCAGGACGAATCTCGTGTGTGGATGGACAGTCACGATGTCACCGCCGGTGCGAACTCCGCGGCTCGGTAGCGACCACTCGCCGGCCGCTGGTCCAGCAACGCCAGAAACGCCGGTACGACGGTTGCGGGCTCCGGGCGGTCCGAGATGTCCTCACCAGGGAAGGCAGCCTGGTGCATCGCAGTGCGCAGATCACCTGGGTCAACGGCGTACACCGCCAGCGACGGGTGCTCGGCCCCGAGCACCCGAGACGCGTGGTCGAGTGCGGCCTTGGCCGAGCCATAGCCACCCCAGGTCTCGTAGGGCTCGACTGCGGCATCGGAGCTGACGTTGACGACCACACCGGTCGCCGCAGTGAGTGCTGGGAGCAGAGTCTGCGTCAGAGCGAGTGGTGCGACCACGTTGACCTCGTAGACGCGACGCAGCTCGTCGAGGTCCGCAGAGCCCAACGCCTGCAGGGGACTGGGCCCGAGGTAGCTCGCGTTGTTGATCAGCAGGTCGAGCCGGCCGAGCTCGCCGATCACATCGGCCAGATCGGCGCGGTGCTGAGGATCGGTCACGTCACCGGCCAGCGGTACGACGTCGGTGCGGTCGGCCAGGGCGTCGGCGGCGTCCTTCAGCGCGTCGGCACCGCGGGCATCGATCACCAGCGCCCAGCCCCGATCGGCCAGTCCGTGGGCCAGCGCGAGTCCGAGGCCGGCCGAAGCGCCGGTGATGAGAGCGACAGGACGGTTGGCGGGTTCAGGAGTCATGCCCACGACTGTCCAACTTCAAGTTAACTTGAGGTCAAGAGGATCCCTGGATTGAGCACACCTTCCGGGTCGAGCACGCCTTTGACCGCACGCAACGCCTCCGCTGCCAGCGGACCGATCTCCGCGGCGTAGGCCTCGCGGTGATCCGTCCCGACGCCGTGGTGGTGGCTGATTGTCCCGCCCGCCTCAGCGATCGCAGCGTTCGCAGCGAGCTTCGCGTGCCGCCACTGGTCGATCGGCTCAGCGTTCTGCGCGCAGATGACAGTGAAGTACAGCGATGCGCCGGTCTCATACACATGCGACACGTGACAGAGCACCAGCGGCGGAGTGCCTTGCTCGCTGAGCGCCTTGACCAGCGCCTCGGTCACAGCAGCCTTCAACGCGGGGATGCGCGACCAGAACCCTGCAGTCTCGAGTGTTTCGACCAGTGCGCCTTCGTCAAGCAACGGATCCCGCAGGTATGGCGCCTTGTACCGCCCGACCCGCCAGGCCTCACCCGACTCCGCACCGAGATTCTGACCACCTGCTGCGGTCAGCACGTCAGCAGTGGCCGGCTTGTACGGTCCATCGAAGCCGACAATCGCCAGTACGCCGCCTGCCCCGTCCGGATGGTTGACCGCGGTCTCGGCCTCGTCCGACAACCGGAGCACGGTCGGCAACGGCCCGTCCTGCGCCAATCGCCGTACGGCGGTCAGTCCAGCCTCGAAGGTGTCGAACCGCCACCCCTCGAAGTGCCGCTCCTCCGGCCGCGGGCGGATCCGGACGACGACCGAGGTGATGATCCCGAAAGCACCTTCGGATCCCAGCACCAGCTGACGCAGATCCGGACCGGCTGCCGACATCGGCGCTCGGCCGAGCTCGACCGTGCCACGCGGAGTCGCCAGCGTCAGCCCGACCACCATCTGATCGAAACGCCCGTAGCCCGCGGACGACTGCCCGCTTGACCGCGCGGCGGCGTACCCACCGATGCTTGCGCCTTCGTAGGACTGCGGGAAGTGCCCGAGCGTGTAGCCGTGTTTCGCGAGCAGCGCCTCGGCCGCTGGACCACGCACGCCGGCCTGCAGCGTCGCGGTCCGCGAAATATCGTCGACCTCGAGCAGTTGGTCCAGCCTGCGCAGATCCACGGTCACGAACCGCCGGGACGCCGCGAGCCCTCCGACTACCGACGTACCGCCCGAGTAGGGCACCACAGCCAAGTCATGCTCGGCGCAGACGGCCAGCAATGCCAGGACCTCGTCATGGTCGGCCGGGAAGGCGACCGCGTCGGGCATGTCCGAGGTGTCACCGGCGCGATGCCGCAGCAGGTCAGGTGTCGAGTACCCGCGGGTGTGCGCCCAGCGCGCAGTCAGGTCGGTCGCTACATGCTCGGCTCCGACAACCTCGGCCAGGACGGCCACCTGCTGAGGCGTGAGCCCCGGGCGGTCCGCCGGATCGACCGGGCCGGACTCAGGTCGCCGTACGCCGAGGTGGTGCAGCGCGGCGAGCGCCGGAGCCGGCACCTCGACCGAGACTTCCGGATCACCCCAGCGCCCTGGCGTGAGTTGCACCACCGGCAGGTCGGATTCAGTCATGGGGCCTCCCGACCTGGACTGAGGAGCGCAGGGAGCGAAGCGACTGGAGCGACGAGGGAAGGGAGGGAGTTAAAGCCCCATGGCTGGCCGCGCGGAGCGTGGCATTCAATAGAGTCATCTCAAGCTCCCCATCAGGTGTTCGGCGGGGTAGCGTCGTGGGCAGATGAAACCCCTGATCACACCTGCCCACGACGGTTCCTCACAGAGCGTTCCAGCAGAACGAAGTCGCTGATACACTCTGACGTGTGATGTCTCAGCGTAGCAGCGAATCAGGGTCCGAGACCAGCAGTCGTCCCACTCCCGCCAACGCGATCGGCGAGGAGCGGATCCTGGACGCGGCGTACGAGCTGTTGCTGGCGATCGGGATGCGCCGGATGACGATGGCCGATATCGCCCGGCACGCCGAGGTCTCCCGCGCCACCCTCTACCGCCGCTGGCCGAATGTGCAGGCCGTGGTCGCGGCCTTGATGACCCGGGAGTGGACGACCGCGCTGATGTCGGCCTTCCAGCCGGACGCCGCCGACGGCCGGACGCGTCTGGTCGAGGGCGTGGTGGAGGTCGTCGCCCACACCCGGGTGCACCCGCTGATGCGCAAGATCATCGAGCTGGACCCCGAGTTCCTCACGCCGTACCTGCTGGAGCGCCGTGGGAGCAGCACGGTCGCACACCTGGCGCTGGTGGAAGAGGGCATCAAGGCCGGGCAGGCGGACGGCTCGATCCAGGGCAGCGATCCGGTGTGGCTGGCCCGTCAGATCATTCTGGTCGCGCTCGCCTCGGCCGTGTCCGGTCCGGTGATGGCGTCGAAGGAGGAGTACCCGAAGCTAGACGAGCAGCTCCGCGACATGCTCACCAAGTATCTGACGCCATGATCGCCTCGATCGGCAACGCGAGCCTGAATGCGGCTCGCCGGACTCGCGAGCTCGACTGGCTGGCGACGACCGGCAAGGTCGACGTACTGGTCATCGGTGGTGGCGTGACCGGTGCCGGCGTCGCGCTGGATGCGGCCGCTCGCGGTCTGACCGTTGCCCTGGTGGAGAAGCACGACCTCGCCTTCGGGACCAGCCGCTGGAGCTCGAAGCTCGTGCACGGCGGCCTGCGCTACCTGGCGTCCGGCCATGTGGGGATCGCCTATGAGAGCGCGGTCGAGCGCGGGATCCTGATGAAGACGACCGCGCCGCACCTCGTCCACGCAGTCCCGCAGCTCGCGCCATGGTTGCCGCAGGCAAAGGCTTCGCAGGCGGCGCTGCTGCGCGGTGCGTTCCTCGGTGGCGACATCCTGCGCACGTTCGCGCGGACCAGCGACGACTACCTGCCGCACTCCCGCCGGGTCAGCTCGGCCGAGGTCATGCGCTACGCGCCGACGCTGCGACCCGAGGGTCTACGCGGCGGCTTCCTCACTTGGGACGGCCAGCTGTACGACGACGCCCGCCTGGTGATCGCGATCGCTCGCACGGCCGCGCAGTACGGCGCTCGCGTGCTAACCCGCGTCGCGGCCACCGAGGTGACCGGCCAGGGCGCCGTACTGGTCGACCAGCTGACCGGGGACCGGATCGACGTGGATGCGACCGTGGTGATCAACGCGGCCGGGATCTGGGCCGGCCAGATCACCGACGGCATCAAGCTGAGGCCCAGCCGCGGCACTCATCTGGTTTTTCCGCAGACTGCCTTCGGTGGACTCTCCGCAGTGCTGACTGTCGGCGTGCCGGGGGAGCTGCGCCGCGTGGTGATGGCGATCCCCGCGCCGGATGATCGCGTGTACGTCGGTCTGACCGATGAGGACGCACCTGGTCCGGTGAGCGACGTACCGCGGGCGACCGACGGTGAGATCGACTTCCTCCTCGACACCATCAACCGTGCGGTGCAGACGCCGCTCACCCGGGCCGACCTGCTCGGCACGTACGCCGGACTGCGCCCACTGCTCGACACCGGCCACGGCAACAAGACGGCCGACATCTCGCGGCGGCACGCGGTGATCACCGGGCCGGACGGGCTGGTGACCATCGTCGGCGGCAAGCTGACCACCTACCGCCGGATGGCGCAGGACGCACTCGACACCGCGCTCGCACAGTCCACCCTCAGCAGCCGGCGCCCCTGCCTGACGCACCGGATCCCGCTGGTCGGTGCGGCCGACCGGGTCCGGCTGGCGTCAGTGGCCGCTCCAGCACGGTTCGTCCAGCGCTACGGCGTCGAGGCGCCCCAGGTGGTCTCGGCGGTCGGCGCAGCACTCGACCCGGTCGCGCCCGGGCTCAAGACGACGTACGCGGAGCTGCTGTTCGCGGTCCGGCACGAGGGTGCGCTCGACGAGGACGACGTACTCGACCGGCGGACCCGGATCGGCCTGTCCGCCGCCGACCGCGAGCTGGCGCTCCCTGCGGTCCGGGAGGCGTTCGCGGCGGTCTAGGCGCTCCCTCCCCGAGATACCTTTGTGGTGGGGAGGATGACGATGACTCAGCCGTACTATCCGGTGCCGCGGCCCGGGCCGTATGCGGTGCTGCCGCCGCGCTACCGGCCGCTGCGCACGTTTGCGCTGGTTGCCATCGTGCTGATGGGGCTGACCGCTCTCATCACCGTGCTGCAGTCGGTGCTGATGTGGCGCTCCTACGACGAGGTGAAGAACTTCATCTTCCTGAACCTGACCGAGGAGGAGTTCGAGAACGCGACGAATGCCATCGTCGGCAGCGGCTGGCTGATCAACGTCCTCGCCTACCTGCTGTTCGGGACGGCCATCGCTTACCTGCTCTGGCTCTGGTACGCCCGCGAGAACAGCGACTTCCTGAACTCCGCCCTGGCGCCACGACCGCCGGCGAACCCCCTACCGCCCGGCCAGGGTCTGCACCGGCGCAGCGCGGGCTGGGCGATCGGAGCGTGGTTCTGCCCGGGCGTCCAGTTCTGGTACCCGCTGCAGCTCGTCCAGGACATCGTCATCGCCAGCGAACCGCTCGAGCAGCCGGGAGCGGCCAGGAGCCAGCAGATCCGCGCGCTGCTCTACAGCTGGTGGGTGGCCTGGGTCGGCTACTGGGTGATCATCGTGGCCGGTCTGCTCGCCGCGACCATCGGCTTTTTCGCCTTCTTCGTCCAGGTGGTCGAGTCCGCCGACAACGCCAGCCGGACCACTCAGTTCTACGAGTTCCAGGACGTGATGGTCCGGGTCGCGCTCTGGGTGGATATCGGCTTCTCGGTCGCTGCACTGCTGTTGATCGTTGCCACTGCGTCCATGTCGCTGCTCATGCTCCAGGTCAACCAGTGGCAGCAGCAGCGAGCAACCGCACCGCCGATCGCACCCGTGCAGGACTACCGGCCGCCCAGCTTCCCGTCCTACCGCCCGCTGTCGTAGAGCACCACGGCGGTCGCGTCGTCGTACCGCTTCCACCGGATCGTGTCCGCTGCTTCGTCGTACCGGCGGACTCGCCGGATGAGCGCTGCGGGTCCCTCGGTCGTCAGCACATCCATGAGGTCGTCCCAGCTCCGCCCGTAGTGCTCGGCGTACCGGGAGGCGCCATCACTCAGTACGCCGATCGCCGCGACCTCGGCGCGATCCGTCGTACCGGTGACTGCTTGGTACGCCGCTGCCGGGTCGGTGCTCGCCACCCAAAAGCCGTCTGGTGCGTTGCGGAGGCGACGGACGCTCTCCACTGTTCGCTCGGGCAACAGCTCGAGCCGATCGTCACTGTGGACAGTCACGGTTTGATCGGGTGCGCGGTAGACGATTGGTGAGTCAGCCAGCACCAGATGCTCGAGGTGGTCCGGCCGCACACGCACCATGGCGACTGTGGACGACGGACTGTCTCGATTGGTGAGGTCACAGCTGTCCGCGTGCTCCGCACCGACCGCAGCGATCGCCTCAGCCAGTACGTCGGCCAGTGGTGCCGTGGACGCGGTCAGCAGGGGAGGTGCGACGTACCGGGCGAGGCGACCGACCAGCCAAGCCACGGTGTGCCGGCAGCCGGAGTCGATGCCCGCGAACGGTGTGGCGCCGTCGAATACCACTGCGAAGTCAGGACCGGTCAGCACGAGGTCTTCGTTCACTGCGGGCGGTTGACGATCCGGTGCGGGCTGACAGCTCGAGCGAATCTCCACCTGGTCAGTCTGCCTGTGGGGCGGCCCAACTGTCGGCGAGTGACTGCTCCAGGGCGATCTTGGGCGACCAGCCGAGCCGCTCACCGATCAGTCCGATATCGGCTTGCTGCCATGGATCACCCAGCGTGCCGTCCTGCGCCGGGTCGTCGACGATCCGGGCCGGCTGGCCGCTCAGCTCGAACAACTGACCGGCCACATCCCGGGCCAACGTCGCCCGGCCGCTGCCGACGTTCAGCACCGCGGGCAGCTTGGTGTCGGCCAGGGCGACCGCGATCACCGCCTCGGCGACATCCCGCACGTCCACGAAGTCGCGCCAGACATCGAGCGATCCGACGTCGATCTGCTGCCGGTCGCGCAGGTCCGCGATCACCCGCCCGGTCACCGTCGTCACCGGCGCCCCGGGCCCGAGTACATCGAAGATCCGCAGTACAACCGCATCAGCGCCGTTGCGCTGGGCACGGATGGCGAGCTCGGAGCCGGCCAGCTTGGTCAGCCCGTACGGACCGGCCGGCCGGAGCGCGGACCCCTCGGACTGACTCGCGCCGTGCGGGCCACCGCCGTACTCGGCTGACGCTCCTAGCTGGACGAATCGCGCGTGCCCGGCACTGTCACGGGTCGCGGCCAGCAGCGCCTCGACCGCAGTGACGTTCGCGGCGACCAGGTCGGCCGGATCACCGGTGGTCAGGCCGACCGCATTGATCACCACCGTCGGTTTGTAGAGGCCGATCTGGGTCTCCAGCGCGTACGAGTGCATCGATGCCAGGTCGCAGCGCAGGTGTAGTTCACCCCGGTTCCGGCTCAGTCCGCGGTACTCGACGCCCCGATCGGCGAGCAGCGCACAGATCCGGCCACCGAGGAATCCACTCGCGCCGAACACCATCACCCGCTCTGATCCGCTCACTCCTCCATCGTGCGGCCCGTAGTTGTCGGTCCGCTGAACGTTCTCCGGCGGCACCATCACAACCTGACGCGTAAGGATCACAACTGGCTGTCGGAAGGCCGTGACAGTGTGAGGGGATGGCCAGCAGACAGGGTGGGCGCAGTGCGATACCGACGGAGTCGACAGTTCGGGAGTGGGACGACCCTGAGTTGTCCGGGCAGACCCAGCGGCGGGTGCTGTTCATCGACACCGACCTGACCGAGGTGGAGAACCGCGGCGGGGTGTTCGAGGAGTGCACGTTCCGCGGGGTGCGGTTCAACGCGTCGACGCACACCGATGCCGCGTTCGTGAACTGCACCTTCGTCCGGTGCTCGCTGTTCGACGCCACGTTCACCGGGTGCAAGCTGGTCGGCAGCTTCTTCGACGACTGCACCTACAACCTGCTCAAGGTCTCCGGCGGCGACTGGTCGTTCACCGGTCTGCCGGGCGCGGACCTGCGCGGCGTGGAGTTCTACGGGGTGAAGCTGCGCGAGGCCGATCTAACCGGGATCCGGGCGGCGAAGGCCGTCGTACGGGATGTCGATCTGTCGGGTGCGTCCCTGCAGCGGGCGGATTTCACCGCGGCCGACCTACGCGGTTCGGACCTGTCGACCCTCGACCCGCTGACGGTCGGACTCAAGGACGCGCGGATCGATTTAACCCAGGCGATGGTCGTGGCGACCGCTCTGGGGCTGGATGTCCGGCCCTAGCCTGTGGATAACTTTACGTAGCTGAGTCGTCATCCCCCGGGTTACCCACAACCTGTGGATAACCTTCCGGATAACTTTCTGCTCGAGCAGCGATCGCTCAGCGCGTTCGCACCATCGGCCGGAGCCCGTTCGACGGTTTGGCGGCCACCGGGACCGGGCGGAGCGTGACGTGCTCCCGGCGCCGGTGCCGCGCCGGCGGACGAGGCCGTACGACGACCATGGCCGCGTGCTCGACGACGTACGGGCCGGTGACCAGCTGCTGTCGTCGCGCGATGGACTGTACTCCAGCCACCAGCCCGACCCCGCAGAACGCACCGGCCGTGTTCGCGATCAGATCGTGCAGCTGACAGGAGCGTCCGAGCTGCGGGATCAGCGCCTGGATCGCCTCGACCGAGGCCGACAGCCCGATCCCGGCGGCGATCCCGTCACCCGGCCGGCCGCTCGCCAGCGCCAGCGCACCGGCCGCCGGGACGAACAGCAGGACGTTGAGCAGACCCTGGACCGAGGTCAGGCCACCGGTCGTGGCGAGATGGGTACCGCACTGGCCGATCACCGTGCTGAACCGGTGCGGCGTCGGGCTGAGCGTCGCCGCCAGCACCAGCGCGAACGCCGCCGGCATCCCGAACGCTGCGAGGCGAGGGGGCAACGCCCCCGGCCGCCGCAGCGACGAGAGTGCGACCGGCAGTGCCATGCCGCTCAGCACGAGCCAGGTATCCAGTAGATGTGGGATGCCGCGATAAGTCTCGAGCACTCGCCGGACCCTCCCGTAATCGACCCACCTGTCTCGATCTCTTCCTCTTCTCGACAATCTGCCGTCGCGTGCACCATCCGCCACCCATGTCCGGACATCTGCACGCACCCGCAAACAATCCGTGACAATCCGTGCACAAACTGTCACGGCATAAAGGGGCCAGAGGCAACGATCCTTTGCGATGCGGATCGGCTCAGCGCAGCGGGACCGGAAGCTTGACCGCGTCTACCGGGACGCACGGCCCGAAGGTTCCCGTCCGCACTCGCGAGACCAGCGAGAACGTCGGTGAGTCGTACCGGTCCGTCGGCACGCTGCCGCTGCCTTCCAGAAGCAACGTGTTGCCTCGGTAGTCCGCGGGATGCAGCACCATGGTGGCGGCCCGGTCGTCCCGCTTCACCACGATCCCGAGCCCGGCCCGGTCACCTGCCGGTGGCTTCCCGCCGGGAGTACGTCGGCAGGTCTGTCCCTTCGGGAGGAAGTTGACCTCAGCGGGCACGCCGGCCGCCTTCAGCCGCTTCTCCAGCTCCTTGGCTTCCTGGAGCCGATAGATCTTTACCTGCACCGTGCCGTCCGGTTGCGTGGTCACGGCGTACGCGGGTGAGCTCGACCCCAGGACCGGTACGGCGACCGCCGTACCGGCTGCCAGTGTCAGGCAGGCGGCGATTCCGACCAGGACCCGCTTCGGACGCTTCCGGCGGATGTCGACCGGCCGCTCGGCGACGACAGTGCGGAGCTCGGTCAGCAGTTTGTCTTCGAAGGTGTTCATGAGGTCATCTCCGTGGGAGTCGGTGCCAGGTGGAGTGACTGCGACCTGAGCCGCCCACGAGCCCGGTGCAAGCGCACGCGGAACGCGGTGAGCCGGATGCCGAGCACGTGCGCGGCGTCGGCGGGGGACAGGCCGTCGAGCGCGACCAGCTCCAGGGCGGCGCGTTCGCCGTCCGGCAGTTCGCCCATTGCCTGCAGCAACGCCCGCGCCGACGCCTCGGCGTCGATCCGCTCCTCGAGCCGGGTGACGTCGTCCGCCGTGAGCAGCCGCCGACCCGAGATCCGCTGGTTCGCCCGCAGCTCACGAGCGTGCCGGCGCTTCTCCGCGGACACCACGTTCCGGGCGATCCCGTAGAGCCACCCGATCGGCGTCCCGAGGTTCGCCCGGTACCCGGCCGCCGCGTCGATCGCCGCCAGGAACACGTCCGCGGTCAGATCCGCAGCCAGGTACGGATCGTCCACCCGCCGGGCCACGAACCGCTGGATCCGCTCGATGTGCTCGGTGTAGAACGCCTCGAACGCATCCGGATCCCGCCCGATCTCGGCAATCTGAGTCACGTCAGTCCTTCCGTCGCAGTCGGAAGTACTTGGCCCGAGCGGTGCCCGACGTTACGTCCGATGCTGCTCGACAGCTACAGCCGCCTGCTCGTCCCCGTCCGCCCGCAGCCCCGCGATCACCCCGTCGACATCCGCGGCCGACCGGTTCTGCGACAACTTCGCCTTCGCCTCGACCCGCGTGATCGCCAACTCGACACCGACGATCGCCCGCAGTTGCCCGTTCACGAACTTCTCCGGTGCATCATCCACCGACCACGGCTCAGCCCGCGTCCCCTCATGCAGCTCCGTCAACCGCCGTACCAGCTCGCCCACCCAGACCGGATCGTCATGCACGGTCAGTACGCCGTACACGTGCGCGGTCACGTAGTTCCACGTCGGAACGACTCGCCCGTGCTCCCGCTTGGCGGCGTACCAACTGGGCGACACATACGAGTCCACCCCATGCATGATCACCAACGCCTCACCAACCACAGGCCGCTGCCACTGCTCGTTGTTCCGAGCCAAATGCCCCCGAAGCACCCTCCGCTCCGCGTCATAGACAAACGGCAACATCGTCGCCAGCAACCCACCGTCCGTCATAGTCACCAAATCAGCCGCCCCCGGTCGCCCCAGCAACTCCTCAACCTCGTCATCCCCCACCGCAAAATGCGCAGGCACATACATCCAAACTCCAACCCTCGACCGACCCCCCACCCTGCCCGAC
>NZ_SMKA01000571.1 GCF_004348455.1 Kribbella albertanoniae | reverse complement strand
CCACCCACCCAGCCGGCCTGACCCAAGCCGCACCCGCCCCGCCGCACTGCGGCGAAACGCAACTCGCCCACTCATCTGACGGCTCGCCCACTCAGCTCGGGGCTTGCCCACCCAGATCGGCGCTTGCCCACTCAGCTCGGGGCTTGCCCGCTCAGATCGGGGGGTTGCCCGCTCAGATCGGGGGTTGCCCACTGAAATTTTGAAGGGGCAACCCTCCAGTTCAGGGGATATCCGGTTCTCCTGTCCGATGTGTGGGTGATCCCGTCACAACGTCCGAAGATCCGCAGACCAGGCCTGCGTGTTCGTCGGACGTTAACCGGGGGCAGCGATCAACGTCCGACGATCCGGAGGCCAGGGTGTGCGAGTCCTTCGGACGTTGCGGGTACGGCGATCAGCTGGGCCGCGTGCAGGTGGTCCGGGTGTCCTGCGGTCACCCACTGGGGACCTCGGACATCTGGTCGGATGTCCGGGGTCCCCAGTAGGTGTATGAGGTTCACCCGTTCCGCCGGTTGCCGCTGCGGGGGCTGGGGGCTGGCTGTTCGGCGACCGTTGGCGGTGACTGCAGCCCCGTTCCTGCCCACGGACGGCCAGCGCGATCGATCATCGGAGTCGTACTGCCACGGAGAGGCAGCAAGCTTCCGTGAATCGGCCTCCCGTGACCGACGCCACACCGAATCCGTCCCCTCACTCCGCGTCATAATCCCCACCCTCACC
>NZ_SMKA01000570.1 GCF_004348455.1 Kribbella albertanoniae | reverse complement strand
CGCCCCCGCCCTCCCTCACAGCGGACCGTAGCCCCGCGCCACCAGTGGTGGCCGGAGACAGCAAGTGACGGCCGGAGCCCTGCCACCACAGGTCTCCGGCCCCCATGTGCTGTCTCCGCCCAAGCCGACGCACCTTGAGCACCCCTCAACCACGTGGCGCCCGCCGAATCGGTCGAACCGTGCTCAAGGTCGACCGGGCGCACCTTGAGCACCGGTCAGCCACGTGGCGCTCGCCGGAATGGTCGAGCGGTGCTCAAGGTCGGCCAGTCAGCGCACCTTGAGCACCCCTCAATCAGGTGGCGCCCGCCGGAATGGTCGAACCGTGCTCAAGGTCGACCGGGCGCACCTTGAGCACCGGTCAACCACGCGGTGCACGTCAGAATGGTCGAACCGTGCTCAAGGTCGGCCAGTCAGCGCACCTTGAGCACCCCTCAATCAGGTGGCGCCCGCCGGAATGGTCGAACCGTGCTCAAGGTCGACCGGGCGCACCTTGAGCACCGGTCAACCACGTGGCGCTCGCCGAAACGGTCGAACCGTGCTCAAGGTCGACCGGGCGGCTCACCTTGGGCGCCGGTCAACCACGTGGTGCACGTTGGAATGGTCGAACCGTGCTCAAGGTCGACCGGGCGGCTCACCTTGGGCACCGATCAACCACCTCCTGGCCGGGCAGGTGACTGAGCCGTGCCCAACGTCGTACCGCCTCGACCGGTGGCGTAC
>NZ_SMKA01000569.1 GCF_004348455.1 Kribbella albertanoniae | reverse complement strand
GCACCCCTCAACCACCCCCACCCTGCGCAAACGGTCAACCCGTGCTCAAGGTCAGCCCGGGCCCACGCCGTACGGGCATCCCACTTTGGGCACCCCTCAACCACTCCCACCCCGCGCAAACGGTTGAACCGTGCTCAAGGTCGTGCGTGGATCGCACCTTGTGCACCCCTCACCCACGTGTACCCCGCGGGAACGGCTGAACCGTGCCCAAGGTCAGCCCGGGCCCCACGCCGTACGGGCATCGCACTTCGGGCACCCCTCGACCACCTCCGCCCCGCGCGAGCGGTTGAGCGGTGCTCAAGGTCGTGCGTGGATCGCACCTTGTGCACCCCTCAACCACGTGTACCCCGTGAGAACGGTTGAGCCGTGCTCAAGGTCGGCCCGGGCCCCACGCCGTATGGGCATCGCACTTTGGGCACCCCTCGACCACGTGTACCCCGCGGGAACGGTTGAGCCGTGCTCAAGGTCGGCGCGGGCGCATCGCCGTACGGGCATCGCACTTTGGGCACCCCTCAACCACTCCCATCCCGCGCGAACGGTTGAACGGTGCTCAAGGTCGTGCGTGGATCGGACCTTGTGCACCCCTCGACCATTCTTCGTCGGCTGGAGTGGTTGAGCGGTGCTCAAGGTCGGTTTGGGTACGGCGGTGTGCGGGGGTCGCCTTGGGCGTCCGTTGACTGGATTCGCGGGGGAAATGTGGGTGAGGGGTGCTCAAGGTGGTGGGGGATGTCGAGGGT
>NZ_SMKA01000568.1 GCF_004348455.1 Kribbella albertanoniae | reverse complement strand
TTGCGGAACCATCCGGTACCGGCTGCTCGACACTGCCCCGACAAGACCCACAGCCTCGTCGGGGCAGTCCACAACCGTTCCCGATGTCCACAGACACCAACCGTTACCGATGTCCCAAGACATGACAGAACACCAGGTGCGCGTGTTCTTCGGACGTTAGCCCCGAGCAGTGATCCGGAGGCCAGGGTGTGCGGTTCCTTCGGACGTTGCCGGTACGGCGCTCTGCGGCGCCATGTGCAGGTGGGCCAGGTGGTACTGCGGTCACCTACTGGGGACCGCGGACATCTGATCGGGTGTCCGGGGTCCCCAGTACGTGGACGCGGTCCAGCCATTCGGCCAGCAACTGCGCGGGCTGGGGAGTCCTACCCGTCGTTATCGGGTGGTACGACTCCCCAGCCCCACCAGACAACCGCGTACAGCACCCCCACCAGCCTCAAACCACCGCGACCGGTCAGCAGACTGGCATCGTCACCGTCGGCAGCAACCCCAACCCGCGTGACCGGTCGCATCCGAGCGGCGCGGGCCGGCGCGACGCAGCTTGCCCACTCACCTGGGGGGTTGCCCACTGAAAATCTCAGGGGGCAACCCCTCAACTCAGGGGATATCCCCTCAACTGGTCCCTTCTCCCCTGGAATAACGAGCAGAGAAGGGGCAACTTGAACGGTTCTCCCCTCAAATTGCCCCGGACCGGACCGGACCGGGGCGGGACAGGGCCGGCGCGGGACAGGGCTGGGGCGCGACTGGCCCGGGGC
>NZ_SMKA01000567.1 GCF_004348455.1 Kribbella albertanoniae | reverse complement strand
CCGGTACGACGTTGAGCACGCTTCAACCACGTGCGCGCCCGGCAGGTGGTCGATCGGTGCTCAAGGTGCGCGGGCCGCTCGACCTTGAGCACGGTTCAACCATGTGCCCGGCCGGTAGGTGGTTGAGGGGTGCTCAAGGTGGGCGGGCTGTGCGACGTTGGGCACGGTTCGATCATGTGCCTGGCTGGTAGGTGGTTGAGGGGTGCTTAAGGTGGGCGGCCCGTGCGACGTTGGGCACGGTTCGATTATGTGGCCGGTCGGTGGGTGGTTGATCGGTGCTCAAGGTGAGTCGGCCGATCGACCTTGAGCACGGTTCGACCATTCCGGCGGTCCCCAGATGGTTGGTGGATGCTCAAAGTGGCCGCCCATGGGAGACCTCGAGTCCGCCGGATGCCCGGGCGATCCCCCCGAATCCGTCGCGGATCCACCCAAACCGGTTTGGGGTGGGCCTCCGGCAGGGCGTTCGCCGTGGATTCCCCGCAACGTCCGAAAACACGCCGACCACGCCCTCCGATCGTTCGGACGTTAGCTCTCAGCAGGATTAACGTCCGACGATTCGGAGACCAGGTCGGCGGGTCCTTCGGACGTTGTGGTGGGGGACCGCGATCGTCACCGCCCGTCGCTCCTCCGCGTCACGCTCACCCACCTCAAGCCACCCCGGCCTTCCGCGCCCGCGCCATCCGCCCGCCCTGCTGACCCGACATTTGAACGGGTAACCCCTGAAGTTGCCCCTTCTCCCCTGGAAATTTCAGGGGAGAAGGGTGCAGTTGAAGGG
>NZ_SMKA01000566.1 GCF_004348455.1 Kribbella albertanoniae | reverse complement strand
CTGCGGGGGTTGGGGAGTTCTGCCGGTCGTTTTCGGGTGGTACGACTCCCCAGCCTCGCCGGACAACCGCGCACCAGCCCCGGCCGAGCCGACACCGGGGGCTTGAACAGGAAATGGTGGGTGTGAACAGGTCATTACTTGTTCACACCCACCACAGGGTGTCCACACCCCCGATGGCGTCCGACGAAAGGCAGGGCGCGGTCTCCGGGTCGTCGGACGTCCAGGTTCAGACCCCGCTGCCGCAGACGCCACAGCCAAGGGGTCAGCCGACAGGACCTCGTCACTACTGGCAGCAACGACAGCCCGTCAGCCCCAGTCCTCGTTCACCTCTGACCGCCGACCTCGCCATCCAGCTCAGCCAAGGCCCGCCCAGCCACACCTCTCCTGCAAGCCGGCCGCAGCGGCGAGCAACCACCGCCGCAGTCCCCGGCCGCATCCGAGCGGCGCGCCACCGCGGTCGCATCCGAGCGAGGCGCCATCCCGGTCGCATCCGAGCGGCGCGCCACCCCGGTCGCAATCCGAGCGACGCCACCACGGCCGCACCGAGCGAGGCGCCACCGCGGTCGCATCCGAGCGACGCGCTGCCGCGGCCGCATCCGAGCGACGCGCCACCACCACCGCCGCCGTACAGAAACCTACTCGTCCAGCAAGAGAGCCGGATATCCCCTCAGCTGGGGGGTTGCCCATCGAGATTTTCAGGGGGCAACCCCCTATCTCGGTGGGCATCCACTGAGTTGGGGGGTGCCCGCTGAAGAGGTGGGTGGGTTCGCCTGGTTG
>NZ_SMKA01000565.1 GCF_004348455.1 Kribbella albertanoniae | reverse complement strand
AACCACCCCTCCTCTCTTGAGGCCGAGGGGCAGATGCCGGAGTCGGCGTTAACCCACCCCCATCTGATGGGTTCCCCCATCCGCTGGTGGGTTTTGCACTCGCATGCGGGTCCAGAACCCACAAGCTCATGGGTTAACCCAAGGCCGGTCAGCTCTCCTGGCCGAGCCGGTACGACGTTGTGCACCCCTCAACCATCCACGTGGCCCGAATGCGGTTGACGGGTGCCCAAGGTGAACCGCCCGGGCAACGTTGAGCACGGATCAACCGTTCAGCGGGCCGCCAGACGGTTGACGGGTGCCCAAGGTGAACCGCCCGGGCAACGTTGAGCACGGATCAACCGTTCAGCGGGCCGCCAGACGGTTGACGGGTGCCCAAGGTGAACCGGCCAGGCAACGTTGAGCACGGTTCAACCGTTCAGCGGGCCGCCAGACGGCTGACGGGTACCCAAGGTGAACCGGCCAGGCAACATTGAGCACGGTTCAACCGTTCAGCGGGCCGCCAGACGGCTGACGGGTACCCAAGGTGAACCGGCCGGGCAACATTGAGCACGGTTCAACCGTTCAGCGGGCCGCCAGACGGTTGACGGGTGCCCAAGGTGAACCGGCCGGGCAACGTTGAGCACGGTTCAACCGTTCGGCGGGCCGCCAGACGGCTGACGGGTACCCAAGGTGAACCGGCCGGGCAACATTGAGCACGGTTCAACCGTTCAGCGGGCCGCCAGACGGCTGACGGGTACCCAAGGTGAACCGGCCGGGCAACATTGAGCACGGTTCAACCG
>NZ_SMKA01000564.1 GCF_004348455.1 Kribbella albertanoniae | reverse complement strand
AGGGTTGCCTGTCGAAGTGGGGGGTTGCCCGTGGAAGTGGGGGGTTGCCCGTGGAAGTGGGGGGGTGCCTGTGGAGATTTTCGATGGGCAACCCCTCAGATGAAGGGTTATCCGGTTCCCTGTCCGATGTGTGGGTAGTTCGCCGTCATGCGCGTCACCGCCGGGTGTACTGCGGTCACCTACTGGGGACTTCGGACATCTGGTGAGGTGTCCGAAGTCCCCAGTTGGTGTACGGGGTTCGGTTGTTCGGCTGGTTCTTGCGGGGGCTGGGGAGTTCTGCCCGTCGTTTTCTGGTGGTACGACTCCCCAGCCTCGCCGGCCAACCGCGTGCAGCACCCCAATCGGCCGGATCTGCCTGAAACCACTGCGGCGGGTCAGCGGACAGGCCTCGTCACCGTCGGCGGCAACCCAAGCCCGTTAGCCCCAGGCAGCGTTCACCTCTGACCGCCGACCGAACCATCCCGCCCAGCCAGGCGCCGGCCCAGCCACACCCCTCTGTAACGCCGGCTGCAGCGACGAGCGATCACCGCCGTACGAGACCGGCCGCATCCGAGCGCACCGCCGCCACCCCGCCATACAAGGAACCCACACATCCAGCAGAAGAGCCGGTTATCCCCGCGGGTGGCTCGGGGTTCTGCGATGCCTCGTCGCTAGCCGAGCCACCGTAGCCCGACCATCGCTGCTTGACGCCCCTACCTCCAGGGGACGTTCGGGTGATCGAAAGTGGTGGCGGGCGAAAGTGTCGGTGGGGGTGGTTAGCGTTTGGGGCATGACGGGGAGGG
>NZ_SMKA01000563.1 GCF_004348455.1 Kribbella albertanoniae | reverse complement strand
CCCCAACCCCCACCGGCAACGTAGTCCTCGCCGAACCCCCGATCGACGTCGTCTACCTCCGCCGCCGCAGCACCCCCACCGGCCTACGCCTAGCCGCCCCAGCCCAAGTCCTGGCCGACCTCCTCAGCAACGCCAACGGCAACCCCACACCAACATCCACCCGCCTCTACCACTGGATGCACAACCACCTCTACGAATGGCGCTACTGAAACACCCGGCCCAACGCGCTAGGGGGCGGAGTCGGGCACGGATTTGCGGAGGATCATTGCCTCCCCTTGGCAGTACGACTCCGTGGATCTCGAGCCTGGCAGAAACAGCAAACCCCCGGCTGCCGTAGCTACACCGAGGGCCAACCTGGCTCACTGACCCGAGGGCGAGAAGCCGAAGCCTTTGCTGGTCTCGACATTACCGGGGCGGTGAACCTCGTACACCGGGTGGGACCTCGGACACGCGACAAGGTGTCCGGGGTCGCCAGTAGGTGACCGCAGTACACCCGGCTCAGCTGCAGGCGTCGGCCGGTAGGTCAGAGGGTGCAGTTCACCAGGACTGGTTCGTTGACGAGGGTTATGGCGAAGGCTTGGTGGACCTGGGCGCGGACGTGGGTCGCCAGGGAGAGGAGGTCCTTGGCGGTGGCGGTGCCTCGGTTGGTGAGGGCGAGGGTGTGTTTGGTGGAGACGGCGGCGGCGCCGAGGGTGAAGCCCTTGGGGATGCCGGCGTGTTCGATCAGCCAGGCGGCGCTGGTTTTGGTGCGGCCGTCGGGCTGGGGCCATTGGGGGGCGCCGGCG